>ONJY01000014.1 GCA_900318275.1 uncultured Bacteroidales bacterium
CATCCTGACAACTGGATGATTCTGCCTGCAATGACTATCCCCACGGGTCAGTCGTTCACCCTTTCGTGGTATGCCCGCGACTACAGTTATACGGAGAACTACGGTATCTTCATCGATAACACTGGTACTGTTGCCTCCATGTCTGCCACAACTCCTGTGGCAACATTTACTACGAACGGTACTTCGTATGTCAAGAAGAGCGTAGACCTTAGTGCTTATGCCGGTCAGACCATTTACATAGCTTTCCGTCACTACAATGTGTCGGATGAGTATTGGCTGATGATTGACGACATTCGCGTTGGCGGACCTGAGCTGCCTGTGTTGACCATTGCTGGTCCTTCAGCGGTTGCCGTGAATGGCTCTGCAACATATACTGCCACTACGGATGCAAGTACGTTGACATGGTATGTCGACGGTGTTCAGCAGTCCAATACAGGTACTACCTTTACCCATACGTTCACTGCTGTTGGTTCGTACACTGTTGTGGCTTCTGCCACCAATGCCGTAGGAACCACCTCAGACACTATCGTTACTAACGTTGTCAATGCTACCGTGACTTCGTTCCCCTGGGTTGAGAACTTTGAGTCGGTTTCTGTTGATGCCAGCGGCTTTGGCTCGTTCCCTGTGGGTTGGACCACCTATGCAGACAATGTGACCAACTACAGCCAATATGCCGCTTTTGGTCAGAGTTGGACTATATATGGCCAATTTGGATGGCAGGGCAATAGCGCCATGGTTATTACCTACACCAACTCCACTACTCCGTGCAACCGCTGGATGGTCACTCCTCAGCTGAATATACCTTCAACGGGTAATTATAAGCTTAAGTTTGATGTCTATGGCTCGAATTACAGTGAAAAGCTTGCCGTGAAAGTGAGCACCACAGGTAACGCCCAGGCTGACTTTACACAGACCCTTATGCCTACAACCACATTGGATGCCGGCGAGGCTACTAAATTGTTAGACTTAAGCGCATACGCTGGTCAGTCTATCTACATTGCCTTCCAGTGCACCACTACAGATGGTATGTACATTGCTGTTGACAATGTGACTGTCGCCGAATTGGCACCTAATGGCATCGCTTATCTCGACGGTATGGTTCAGGGCTTCGCTCCCATGGGAACAAGCTTTAATTTCTACACCCTTGTGGAGAATCAGGGTACTGCACCTATGACAAGCTATACGCTGACCTACACCCTCAACAACGGCACTCCTCAGACCCGTAACGTTACTGGCATCAATGTGGCACCGTTTGATTCGTATATAGACACTGTTACTATCAGCTATCCCACCACTGGTGCCCTCACCATTGGTCTTGAGGTTAGCGCCCCCAACGGTCAGACCGACCCCAACCCGAGCGACAACACCGGTAGCCTGACTACGACCATCTATGACCCCGCCACTGCGACACAGCGCATGACCCTGCTTGAGCACTTCACCACCGCTGTGTGCCCGAACTGCCCTTCAGCCCATACTCGCCTTGACAATGTCATGGAGGGATTTGAGAACCAGGTGGCTTGGGTCGCCCACCATGTTGGATACTACACCGATAACTACACTCTGCCTGCAGATGAGACTGGTATCATGGGCTTCTATACCGGTACTTCGTCGTTCGCCCCCGGCATGCTTCTCGACCGTGACCCAGAGAACGTGCCCGGTGAGTACAACGGTATAGTTGGCGGCGTCGGTAGTGAAGCAACACTGCAGAGCCAGTTCAACAACGCTATTAGCAAGCCTGCTTTCGTGACCGTGGGTCTGCAGAACGTGATCTACGATGCCAGCACCCGCCAGGTGAGCTTCGATGTGAACGGCGCATTTACGTCTGCTATTACCGGTGATGTGCGCCTCACTGTCTACATCACTGAGGATAGTCTTATTGGTACCCAGAGTGGTGCCACAGGTAACTATCGTCACGATCACGTGCTGCGTGCTGTCATCACCGACTACTGGGGTGACGCTCTCACCAGCACCAACGCCAACGACACCTACAGCAAGCACTACACCTACACGCTGCCTGCAACCTGGAACTATGGCAAGTGCCGCCTGACGGCCTTCGTCAACATGTACAGCAACAGTTTCAGCAACCGTAAGGTCCTCAACGCCACCAAGAGCAGCTTCTTGAGCGAAAACCTTGGTATCGAGGATGTGAAGCCCGCCATCAGCGTGAAGATGTGGCCGAACCCCGTTGCCGAGATGGCCTTCGTGGAGGCTGAGAGCACTATACGCAGCTATGAGGTTGTTAACTCCCTCGGTCAGCGCGTGATGGGTGCAGAGCATGTCAATGCCAGCGCCCTTGAGCTGAACGTCAGCGGTCTTGCCGCCGGTGTCTACTTTGTCAGCGTGACAACCGACAACGGTGTCTCCACCGAGCGCCTGAGCGTTGTGAAGTAAATTGGTTATTGGTTATAGGTTAAAGAAAACCGAGATAGCCAATAAGTTATAAAAAATGTGACGCGGGATGCAATATAATGTTGCATCCCGCGTTATTATGTCTAAAATATTGTATTATACATGAAAAGAACACTGACAATAGTTGCCTTGATGCTGATGGCTACGGTGGGTTTCTCGCAGCAGGTGGCATCACGTGCCAAGGCTATGCGCATGATGAGTTTCAGCCGTCCGGAATACCTTATCAAGGATATCAAGGTGTACACCGACACAATGACTGTGTACTCCTTGGCGGGCTACATCATCTATCCGTTCGGCGAGTGGAGTTCTGTGGAGCAGTATATCACCGACAACCAGCTGAGCTGGTATCGTGATATCGGCTACAAGAAGTACTATGATTCGATGGAGGTGAGTGTGAACCGTATGCGTCGCTATGACGACAGCTACATAGACCTCTACTACAGTATCTGGACCAAGAAGGTGGAGCTGCTTGGCGGCTATATCACCGACAAGGAGGTAAAGCTGGTGAACGGTCTGCATGTGGGTATGTCAAAGGACGATGTGTTCAGCGTGTTCTTCAAGAAGTACCCCAAGTCGTATACCAGCGACGTGGCGGTGTTGAAAGTGATAAGTGGTGCCGGCGAGGTGGCAGAGATATACACCTTCCGCGGACAGAAGCTGAAACACATAAAGATAGAGACGGCGTATAAGTACTATTGATGAAACGTACCGCTCTGTTCTTCGGGTCCTTCAACCCGATACATGTGGGACACCTCATCATTGCCGAGACCATGCAGCAGCAGGAAGGCATCGATGAGGTGTGGTTTGTGGTAAGTCCGCATAACCCGCTGAAAGAGCGTGCGACACTGCTGGCCGACCATCACAGGCTGCAGATGGTGAGGAGGGCCATAGAGGACAACTACCGCCTGCGGGCGTGCGACATAGAGATGCACCTGCCGGTGCCGAGCTACACGGTGGTGACATTGGCAGCGCTAGGCGAGAAATACCCCGACAGGGAGTTCTGCCTCATAATGGGTAGCGACAACCTGGCCAGCATACACCGTTGGCGTAACTATGAATACATACTGCAGAACTACCGTATATACGTCTATCCGAGGCCAGGAAGTGAACATTGTGCGTTGAGGGATCATCCGATGGTGACGATGGTGGATGTGCCGATGATGGACATAAGCTCCAGCTATATCAGGGCACAGATAGCGGCAAGAAAAGATGTGCGCTACCTGCTGACAGAGCCGGTGTATAAGTATCTGACGGAGATGCATTTCTATGAGTCGTAGAGACGTAGAGTTATGGGAAAAAAGTAATACAGATAATCATGAAAAAAGGTTTGAAAGTTTTGTTGTGGGTGGTCGGAATATTGCTGGCCGTAATTATCATTGTGTCGCTATTGGCAGGCCCGATAGCTAAAGGCTACATCAACGGACACGGAGAAGAACTGACCGGACGCAAGGTGCATGTTGAGCATGTGGGTCTGAATCTGCTGACGGGTACCGTGAATGTGCGTGGACTTGACGTATATGAAGACGATGGCGAGGAGGTCTTTGCCGGCTTCGACACACTTGACGTCCGTGCACACCTGCTGCAGATACCATTCAAGGTGATAAACCTGCGCCATATAACATTGGCAGGATTGCACGCCAATATAATACAGGAAGGAAAGCACTTCAACTTCGCCAGTCTGATAGAGCATTTCAGCAGTAATGACAGTACGGCTGTCAAGGACACCACCCCCAGTGGCTGGGTGATGAAGTTCTACAACATAAACATCCGTCACGCCAGCCTCAACTACGACGACATGCTCAACCACAAAGGCATACACCTGCCCGACATTAACTTGAGTGTACCGGGCTTTGTGTTGGGTGGTGATGAAGGCAGTGAGGGCGGTCTGAATATCGGCTTTGACAGAGGCGGTACGCTGAATGTCGATGCTAACTACGACACAAAGGAGAACACATATCATGTGGACGTGAACCTTGATGGTTTTGCTGTTCAGAACCTTGACAGCTATCTGGCTGACATGTTGAGATATGATAATCTGCGAGGCAGTGTTGACGCTCACATCACCGCCGACGGAAATGTGAACGACATAATGAAGAGCAGAATAGGTGGCACGGTGGCTGTCAACGGCGTGGATTTGACTGGTAGCAAAGGCCCTGTGGCCGGTTTTGATGCTCTTACAGTGAAGGTGAATAACATTAATCTTGATGACAACCTCTTTGACATAGGGGAGGTGTGTCTCAGCGGCCTTAAAGCCACTTATGAGCAGTGGAAGGAGTATAGTAACATAAACCTCTTGCTGCCGAAGAAAGAGAAACAGGGTGTTACCTTGCAGAGTGGTATTGATGATGGCAGCCAAGAGACTGTACAAAAGGAGGAGGAACCTACAGGGAAGCCCATGCAGCTGCATGTGGGGAGTTTGAGAGTGGTAGATGCCGCTGTAACATATAATGACCACACGCTGCCGGATGAGTTCCACTTCCCCATAACCGGACTTAATGTCAGTGCCGACGACTTGACCACCGCTGGCGGCAATAATGCCCAGGTGCGTGCCACTCTGCCTGGAGGCGGTCATCTCATGGTGCGATGGAAAGGCAATCTCGCAAACTGGAAGAGTTATCAGGACATCTTCCTCTCCATCAAGGGTCTCGACATGCGCCAGCTTGGCCCGTGGGCTGTGGCATATACGGGCTATCCGATAGAAGACGGTATCTTTGGCCTTACAACACGTCTGGCTATAAACAACAGTAACCTTGACAACCAGAACAAGATAGACATATATAAAGCCAAGGTTGGCGACCGTCGCAAGGATGTTTCTGCTGAGGTGAAGATTCCGCTCAAGGCAGCCCTTTATATCCTCAAGGACAAAGATGACAAGATACTCATAGAGATGCCCGTCAAGGGTAATATAGACAATCCTGAGTTTAACTACATGAAGGTGGTGTGGAAGACCTTGGGTAACCTCTTGGTCAAGGTGGCCACGTCGCCGGCTCGTGCACTTGGCTCGGCTCTGGGTATCAACAGCGACGACCTTGAGTTCATGGAGGTGTCACCGGATCAGCATGGTCTTACTTCAGAGCAGTACCACAAGCTGTCAGACTTGTCTACAATTGCGTTGAGCGATTCACGAGTCACCATCACCCTTACGCTGCAGATGCCGGCCACCGATGGCGAGGATGGCGACAAGCGCTCGGAATGGCTCAACGAGCAGGTGCGTCACTATGTTGCTGAACAGGGTGTCCCGGAAGGAAGTATCGTCGTTGTCACCGGAGAACCTCTTACAGACAAGAAGGCAAAGGCAGGATACACCATAACATCTGAAATGACGATAGAGGAATAACACATGTCAGAAGAAACACTCATCCCGCAGAATAATGCTGCCGACTATAATGATGACAGCATAGTACATCTTGAAGATATGGAACATATCCGGCTGCGTCCGGGTATGTATATCGGCAAATTGGGCGACGGCTCAAGTCACGATGACGGCATATATGTGCTTATCAAAGAGGTTATAGACAACTCAATTGATGAGTTTACCTCTGGCTTTGGCAAGAAGATTGAGGTGAAGATAAACTTTTCCGACCGTCGTGTGAGTATTCGTGACTATGGTCGCGGTATACCTCTCGGTAAACTTGTAGAGGCGGTCAGCAAGCTCAATACTGGCGCCAAATATGACAGCAAGGTGTTCCAGAAATCTGTCGGCCTCAATGGTGTCGGCACCAAGGCTGTGAATGCATTGAGTAGTTATTTCCGTGTGCAGGCCTTCCGTGATGGAAAGACTCGCTGGGCTGAATTCGCCGACGGCAAGCTTACAAACGATAGCGGTATCGTGGCCGACAAAAGCCCCGATACGGGTACGCTGGTAGAGTTTGTGCCGGACAGCAAGCTGTTCGGCAACTATCACTTCATCAGTGAGTATGTGGAGCGCCGTATATGGAACTACGCCTACCTGAACCGTGGCCTTACAATGTACTACAACGACAGGCGTTACTACTCGAAGAACGGCCTGCTCGACCTCTTGGAGAACAACTTGCAGACTGAGCCTCTGTACCCAATAATACATATCAAGGATGGGGACTTCGAGGCCGCCTTTACGCACCTCAACGGCCAGAACAACGACTATTACTATTCTTTCGTCAACGGCCAGCATACTACCGAGGGTGGCACCCACCAAAGCGCTTTCCGTGAGGCTTATGCACGTGTGGTAAAGGACTTTATTAAGAAAGACTATGCCCCGGAAGTGATACGCGGAGGTCTTGTATGTGCTCTTTGTGTACGCATTCAGGAACCCGTGTTTGAAGCCCAGACGAAGACTAAGCTTGGGTCTACCCACCTTGAGCCCAACAAGGTCGACGGCACCAACGACAGCCCCCTGCTTAAAACCTATGTGCTCGACATCCTGAAGCGTCACCTTGATAATTATCTGCACATCCATGCCGATACAGCCGAGGCTCTGTTGGCAAAGATAAACGCCAATGAAAAAGAGCGCAAAGATATTGCGGGTATAAAGAAGATTGCCAGAGAGGGTGCAAAAAAAGCCTCGCTTAACAACCGCAAGTTGCGTGATTGTCATGTTCATTACAACACCAATCATGCCCGCCGCCTTGAGAGTACAATTTTTATTACAGAGGGTGACTCGGCATCCGGCTCCATCACAAAGAGTCGCGATGTCGACACACAGGCCGTCTTCTCGCTTCGTGGCAAACCGAAGAATACCTATAGCATAAGCAAGGTGGATGTGTATAAGAACGAGGAATTGAACCTTCTGCACAATGCTCTTGACATAGATGAGTCGCTTGACAACCTCCGTTACAACAATGTTGTCATAGCTACAGATGCTGATGTCGACGGCATGCATATCCGCCTCCTCCTGCTCACTTTCTTCCTTCGCTTCTATCCCGAGCTGGTGTCCTCCGGGCATGTGTACATACTTCAGACCCCCTTGTTCCGTGTGCGCAATAAACAGAAGACAACTTATTGCTACACTGACGATGAGCGTATAGCAGCCATCAAGGCTACCCCGAGTGCGGAAATTACACGATTCAAAGGTCTTGGTGAAATCTCGCCAGAGGAATTCAAGAACTTTATAGGTAAGGATATGCGTCTCGACCCGGTTCTTTTACACAAGGAGTTCGACACAGACCGTACGCTTTCCTTCTACATGGGAGAGAATACTATAGAGCGTCGTGAGTTTATCATGCAGAACTTACGCATAGAGGACGATGAGAGTATAGTGGTGGCATAAAAAAATTTGGTCAGTTTCACTTTTTTTACTAATATTGCACCCAAATACTATAACTATGGCAACTACACATAAACACAAGAAGAATCTGATAGTCAGCTACAAGAACCTTACTGACGACATTAAAGAGTTGTTCAAAGAAGCTTATCCCGATGGCTACAGTAACTATATCACAAAGTTCGTAAAGCCAAATGGCGAGGCTATTTTTGTTGTCCCCTTCGAGACGGATGACACGGCCTATATGGTTAAGTTCGACGTCAAGATAGATACTCTCGGCGAGGATCTTGACAAGGCACTCTTTGACGATGACAGCGAAGAGACCTCGGAGGAGACAGAGTTCGACAGCCTTACTGAGACGCGTGAGAAAGAGGAAGGTATTGTCAACCATCGTGAAGAGCATCTGCGCCACGGTGATTTTGAGGACGTCATTTCCGGTGATAAGAAAAAGAAGGCCTCCCTCGGCGTCGACAAGGAGGGCCTCAAGGAAGCCTTCGCCGACGACGAGGAAGCCGAGGAGCTTGACAGCTACGACCGTATTGGCGACGACGAGCCCGAAGATGAGGATTTCGAGCCCTCCGACGAAGACCTTCGTGGCATCGAGGACGAATTCCTCGACGACGAGGTGCCGCCGCTCGACACGAGGTGCCGCCGCTCGACGCCACAATTCCTGAAGAGGAAATGGTGAAAATAGAAAAGCCGGCCAAGAAGACCGCTAAATCGGCGGCAAAGGTGTTGTCCAAAGTCGCCAAAGCCCCCGCAAAGTCCTCCTCCAAACCTGCCGCGAAGGTCCCCACCAAGTCGGCTTCAAAAACGACGGCCAAGAAATCATCCAAGAAATAGAAAACTAATAAAATAATCATTATCATGAAGAGTATTGTAAAAGTTTTGGGCCTCACTGCCATCATGGCGCTTGCAGGCTCTCATGTACAGGCACAGTTCCGCCAGTCTATCTTCCTCAACGGTCGGCATGGGTGAGGTGGCTCCGTTTGTGCAGGCCGATGCCTATTGGAACATGATCAGCAAGACTTGGCGCAAAAAATATCTTGATGCCAATGCCTCTGCACCTTCCTACATCAATGTACCTATCATGGCAGGTGTGAGTTATCTCTATGATGAGTTGTGGAACGATATTACTCCTTATGCCGAGTTCGGCATCGGTGCCGATATGATGTTCATTACCGGTGAAGGTGCTGGCAAAATCAATGGTGTGGAATACAAACGTTTCGCTTATAAACCCTCGACATCCCTTAGTTGGATGCTCGGCCTTGGCGCCTACTTCGGTCGTCATGTTAGCGCGGGTATTTATTACTATGGGATGGGAACCCACACTATCGACTATACGAGTAGCACTCTTAAGAACAATATGCTTGCTAAGACCCAGATGGACACTGACCGTGCCATTAACGCCCCACGTCAGACTCGCAGCGTGGGCTCTTTCGTTCTCCGTCTGGGGTTCCACTTCTAACCTCTGGTACATTATATAATTAGATGAAGGGCTCGCCGCATTGTGGCGAGCCCTTCATCGTTATGGTCGTTATGATATCAGTTAATCTTGTTAAACCCAAGGTAAGGCCGCAGGCACTCGGGCATCACAATGCCGTCCGCCGTCTGGTTGTTCTCAAGAAGGGCGGCTACGATGCGCGGCAGCGCCAGGGCTGAGCCGTTCAGCGTGTGGCACAGCTGCATCTTGCCGTTCTCGTCCTTGAAGCGCAGCTTCATGCGGTTGGCTTGGAAGGTCTCGAAGTTGCTCACCGAGCTTACCTCAAGCCAGCGCTTCTGTGCGGCGCTCCACACCTCGAAGTCAAAGGTCATGGCCGAGGTGAAACTGATGTCGCCGCCACAGAGTTTCAGTATGTGGTAGGGGAGACCCAGCTTGTCGAGCAGGCCGCCCACGTGTTTCTTCATCTCTTCCAGCATCGTGTAGCTGCGGTCGGGGTGCTCGATGACCACAATCTCAACCTTCGAGAACTCATGCAGACGGTTGAGGCCGCGTACGTCCTTGCCGTAGCTGCCTGCTTCGCGGCGGAAGCATTCGCTGTAGCCCACACGCTTGATGGGCAGATCCTTGGGGTCTACTACCTCGCCGCGGAAGATGTTGGTGATGGGCACTTCGGCTGTGGGAATCATGTAGAAGCCGTCGAGGGGTATGGCGTACATCTGACCCTCTTTGTCGGGCAGCTGGCCGGTGCCCAGGCCCGAAGCCTCGTTGACCATCAGTGGCGGTTGAATCTCCAGGAAGCCTGCGTCGGCCGCCTCGTTGAGGAAGAAGTTTATCAGGGCGCGCTGCAGACGGGCACCCTTGCCCTTGTAGAAGGGGAATCCGGCGCCGGTCACCTTGTTGCCGAGCTCGAAGTCGATGATGTCGTACTTGGCGCAGAGGTCCCAGTGGGGCAGGGCGTCGGCGGGCAGGTCGGGCTTCGTGCCGAACTCGCCGACCACCACGTTGTCGGCTTCGCTCTTGCCGCACGGCACGCTGGGATGCGGTGCGTTGGGCAGCGAGATGAGCTTCTCATTCAATAGTTGCTCCGTCTCTGCTTGCTTGGCCGAGAGTTCCTCGCTCTCGGCTTTCCGCTTCCCACTCTCAGCTTTCATGGCCTCGGCCTCGTCCTTCTTGCCCTGCTTCATCAGTGCACCAATCTCCTTGGCTATGCGGTTTGCCTCTGCCTTCACGGCGTCGGCCTTCACCTGCAGGGCGCGGCGTTCGGCATCGAGGGCTATGATTTCGTCGATGCGTTCTTCGACATTCTGTACATTCTTGATCTTGAGACGGGAGATGCACTCCTCACGATGATCTTTGATATATTGCAGTTGCAGCATATTAATAATGGTTATTGTTTAGGGATTATCGGTTATTGAGGGCTGACGCTGCTGTCTTTACAAAACGTCTATTGCTGTGGCGTCGGCTTGGCCGACAACCCATAACCTATAACCCCTAACCTATGTCTGGCGGAGAGAGAGGGATTCGAACCCCCGGACCCTCGCAGGTCAACGGTTTTCAAGACCGCCGCAATCGACCGCTCTGCCATCTCTCCTCTCGGTTTCGAAAATGCAAAAATAGCATTTTCTGTCGACATGGCAAAATGTTTTTTCAAACCACCTATTTGCCAGTATGTTGCCGTCGCAGGTGGGGGGTGTTCACATCATGTTGTGCACTCCGTTCCGGATGTTATTTGCCAAGCTTTTTGGGGTTGTATATTATTTGTTTAACAGTCAGTATGTTATATAGTGCTGATTTCTCAAAACCCTTGTGTGTACTGTGTTTGCTCGGAGCCCTATCGGCCCCTCTACGGAGTCCCTTCGGCCGTTCTTCAGTGGAAGGCCATAGAAAGGCCGAAGGGGGGGGCGAAGGGGCTCCGTAGGGGAAAGGATGATGTGGTGAGTCACCGGTGGAGGGCGTCAAGTCAATGTTTGTGCTTGTCTTTCATGTCGCAGGTGCAGTTGGCGCAGCGGCCTGTTTTCGGGTCGGCGTTGGTGCAGGGGCGTTTGAATTCCTTTTCTTTGTGCAACAGCATTTTGAGACCTAGGGCAGCCATCATCAATGCGAGGATGCCCACTGCTATGGCGAGGACTATGAGTATTGTCTTCATTTTCTTTAGTTAAACGGCTATGGCTGTGAATTATTGTGCCCGGGGCGTAAAAAACAATTTTTTTCTGTTTTGTGCGTTATATGGAAAAACACGATGATGAAGAGGATTATTTTTTTTGTTTTGTCTTTTGCTGTCGCTGCGGGCGCGATGGCCTGCACCAATCTCATCGTCGGCAAGAAGGCTTCTGCTGATGGCAGCGTGATGTGCTCCTACAACTGCGACGGCTTCGGCTTCGCGGGTTCGCTGTTTTACTCTCCTGCTGGCCGTCATGCGAGGGGCGAGCGGGTTGCCATACGCGGCTGGGGTCCTCAGCACGAGGGGCGCTTTGTTGAGCAGGTGGAGTATACCTACAATGTCGTGGGTTTGATGAATGAGAGGCAGGTGACTATCGTCGAGACTACTTTCGACGGACGGCTTGAGTTGCAGAACCACGACGGTCTGCTTGATTACTTCAGCCTTATGCGCCTGGCGCTGCAACGCTCCGCGACGGCCCGCGAGGCTATAAGGTGCATGGCGGAGTTGGTTGAGGAGTATGGCTACAACAGCAGTGGCGAGAGTATCACCGTGTGCGATCCGGAAGAGGCTTGGATTATAGAGATTATAGGAAAGGGGGAGGGGAGGAAGGGCGCCGTATGGGTGGCTCTGCGCATCCCCGACGATTGCATCAGCGCCCACGCCAATCTCAGCCGCATCTGTCTTTTCCCGCATGAGGGCGAGTGCTGGGACAACGGTTCCATCGTGAAGCAGAGGACGAAGAGGGTCAAGGAGTACAAGAGCCTCAGCAGTCGCCATCTGCAGTATATAGACCAGCCGCAGGTAGAGTGTGTCTATGCCGCCGATGTGATAGACTTTGCCCGTGAGAAGGGTTATTTCAATGGCTCTGAAAAGGAGTTCTCCTTCCGTGATGCCTACTGCCCCATCGACTTTGAAAACGTGCGCTACGCCGACGCCCGGGTGTGGAGTTTCTTCCGTCACCACTGCCCGGATATGGACGAGTATCTCCCCTACATAGAGGGCCATTTCGACATCTGCGACGGGTTGCCCCTTTGGGTCAAACCCGAAGCGCCGCTGTCGCTGCAGGATGTGCAGCGCGACATGCGCGACCATTTTGAGGGCACGCCGCTTGATATGACTGCCGACATGACTGCGGGTCCCTGGGGTATGCCGATACGGCCGCTGCCCATGCATTTCCGTACCACGGACGGTGCCGACCTCTACCGTGAACGGCCTATAGCGACACAGCAGAGCGGCTTCACTATGACCTGCCAGATGCGAGGATGGCTGCCCGACGATGTGGGGGGCGTCACGTGGTTCAACTGCGATGATGCCGACATGGTGGCCTATGTGCCGCTCTATTGCTGCATCACGCAGGTGCCCGACTGTTTCCGTCCAGAGAACAACCCGCGCAATGAGTTCAGCTTTGAGTCGGCATTCTGGATGAACAACTGGGTGGCCAATATGGTATACCCTAGATATTCGATGATGATTGGCGATCTGCGCAAGGCGCAGCAGGAGCTGGAGGACTATTATTTCGTCGACCAAGACAGCGTGTTGGCCACCATCAAGGATATGGCTCCCCTCGACAGACGGGACTATTTGAACAAGAAGAGCATCGCTTATGCCGACCGTATGATGCAGCGGTGGGACCGGCTGGCGAAATACCTTATAGTGAAATACAACGACCAGGTGGTGAAGCGCGTTGACGAGAACGGCGACTTTCAGCGATGGGGCTATGACACACCGGGCTACGGCCAACAGTTCATCGATGCCATTGTTCCCGCCACGGGTGAGCGTTACCGCCTGAATAAGGTCATTGAGCGTCGCGAGAGATAAAAAGAAAAGAACGCTGAATATCAGCGCTCTCTTGCTCCCCCTGAAGGTATCGGAGCCGTATCTCTCAGGGGGGAGCCTCTGGTCTCATTTTAACAATATTTCTCTGATTTCTATCATTTTAATCGGCTGCTTTATTGTCGCTCGGTTTCATTCAGATGCAGTTTATTTGTCAAAAGTGGGTACAAAGTGGGTACATGTACCCGATTGCTGCTTACTCCAATCAATTTGCAAAAATACGACATTTTTTTCACATGGAAGTTTTTTTTCATTTTTTGGGAATTGCTTGGTCGTAGCTTGCGGTCAGACAGGATGACTACGGACGATGTCCCATTCTAAAATCATCATTTCTGGGGATTGTGTGGGCGGGGGAATGTGGGTATTTTTGCAGCAGAAACCAAAAAAGCTGTTTATGGATAAAAAACTGACTTTCTGACAAAAACAAACACACTATGGGAATATTGAGCAAAATCTTTAGCAACACGCGCAAGCCCGAGGGCTTTTTGGTGCGCATGATGGTAAACGGAATGAACGGCGGCTCGCACGCCAAAATGGCGGAATGGGGGTTGTCGTTTGTGGATATCGCTAACAATTGGGATATCCTCGATGTCGGATGCGGCGGCGGCGCGAATGTCGCACGTCTGCTGAAACGCTCCCCCAAAGGAACGGTGAAGGGTATCGACTACTCCCCCGTCTCGGTCAAGAAAACCACCGAGGTGAACGCTGCCGAGATAGCAGCCGGCCGCTGCAAGGTGGTGGAGGCTAGTGCCGCCCAACTGCCTTTCGGGGAAAATGCTTTCGACCTTGTGACAGCATTCGAGACTGTCTATTTCTGGCCGGAGATTGAGAAATGCTTCGCCGGAGTGCGCCGCACGCTGAAGGATGGTGGTCGATTCCTCATCGTCAACGAGGACGACGGTCTGACTGGCAACAACGAGAAGTGGGAGAAGATGATTGAGGGCATGCACACCTATACGCCCGACGAACTATGCACCCACCTCACCGCTGCGGGCTTCCGGGACATCACCGTCCACCAGGGAAACCAACACCATTGGCTTGCCGTGATGGCAGAAAAGTGACCACACGTTGTCACCCACGGTGATGGGATGCGCCCACTCCAGGCCCACGTTGCGCCGCTCGGCGTTGAGAGGGTGCTGAGCGGTGTGGAAACCACAGCCGGGGCCGACGAAGACATGGTTGCCGAAACGCACCTTAGCGCCGTCGAGGATAATCATATTATCGGCTTTCAGCTCGGGGTCGGTGGCGGGATTATTTTTTTTCCCGAATGAGACAGAAAAAAACAGGCCGCGTAACATCTGTTACGCTTCACCTTTGGTATTCTCTGTACTTTTGCAGTCGAAAACGAACTAGAATATATCAACAAGAAAAACACATAACAACATGGAAAATAGGATGTTTTGTTTCCAATGCCAGGAAACCGCCGGATGCACCGGCTGCAAAGTTTCAGGAGTGTGCGGCAAGACCCCGCAGGTGGCACACGCACAAGATCTGCTCATCTATGTCCTTAAAGGACTCGGCGTTATCGCCAACCACCATCAACACAGCTGCGGTCACGACTACTGCGATTTCCGCAAGAGCATTCACGCCTTCGTGAACGACGCGCTATTCTGCACCATCACCAACGCCAACTTCGACCCCGAGAGCATCTATGCCCGCATCGAAAAGGGCTTGGAAATCCGCGACACTTTCAAATACCGTGTTACTAATAATAAAGGAATCGAGCTGCCGAAACTCGATGTGCTAGATTGGCATTGCGCCCGCGAGCAATACGACGAGAAAGCCCAAAACGTGGGCATTCTCGCCGAAAGCAATGAGGATATCCGCTCGCTGAAAGAACTCACCATGTACGGCCTCAAAGGTATGGCCGCCTACCTGGAGCACGCCGCCCGCCTCGGTCAGGCAGATGATGACGCGAACGAGTTTATCCTGCAAACCCTCGGACAGCTTGTCACCTGCAACGATACCGATGAACTCACCGCCCTCACGCTGAAGACCGGCGAATGGGGAGTGAAGGCAATGGCCCTGCTCGACAAGGCCAACACCACTGCCTACGGCAACCCCGAAATCACCGAGGTGAACATCGGCGTGGGCAACCGTCCGGGCATCCTCATCAGCGGCCACGACCTCAACGACATTGAGCAACTGCTGGAGCAGAGCAAGGACGCGGGCATCGACATCTACACCCACAGCGAGATGCTGCCGGCACACTACTATCCCCGCCTGAAGCAGTACAGCCACCTGAAGGGCAACTACGGCAACGCATGGTGGAAACAGCGCGAGGAGTTTGAGGCGTTCAACGGCCCCATCCTCTTCACCACCAACTGCATCGTGCCGCCCATGGCCAACGCCTCGTACAAAGAGCGCGTCTTCACTACCAACAGCACGGGATTCCCGGGTTGGAAGCACATCCCTGCCGACGCCAATGGCAAAAAGGATTTTTCCGAAATCATCGCTTTGGCCAAAACTTGCCAGGCTCCCAAGGAGATAGAGACGGGCAAGATTGTGGGCGGCTTTGCCCACGAGCAGGTCTTTGCCCTCGCCGACAAAGTGGTGGAGGCCGTGAAGAACGGTGCCATCCGCAAGTTCGTGGTGATGGCGGGCTGTGACGGTCGCATGAAGAGCCGCGAATACTACACCGAATTCGCCAAAGCGCTGCCCAAGGATTGCGTCATCCTCACGGCCGGTTGCGCCAAATACAAGTACAACAAGCTAGCCCTAGGCGACATCGGCGGCATCCCCCGCGTGCTCGACGCCGGCCAGTGCAACGACAGCTACTCCTTGGCCCTCATTGCCCTGAAGCTGAAAGAAGTGTTCGGCCTCGATGATGTCAACCAGCTGCCCATCGCCTACAACATCGCGTGGTACGAGCAGAAGGCCGTCATAGTGCTGCTGGCGCTGCTCAGCCTCGGTGTGAAGAATATCCACCTCGGCCCGACATTGCCCGCCTTCCTCTCGCCCAATGTGGCTAAAGTGCTGGTCGAGAACTTCGGCATCGGCGGCATCACCACCGTAGAGGATGACATGAAGCTCCTCATCGGGGAATAATTCGTATTTTTGCATCGTGATTGAGATAATATAGATTATTAATAAAGCACATATATGCAATGAGAAAACACGTAAAAAACAATATCAGCTGGGTGGGCTACATCGACTGGGAACTGGAATCGTTCCACGGCGACGACTACTCCATTATGAATGGCTCAAGCCAAAACGCTTACCTAGGCTAACGCCCCGATGGCCAAGTATCAATGCGGTCCCTGCGGCGTAAGCAAAGACATGTTCCACGTTGTGTGATAAACCACTAATCATCAATCATCAATCAAAAAACCATATGGATTATCAGGAACTAAAACAAGTGCCAATCTTCGCATCGTGCGGCGAGGCGGAACTGGAGCGGCTTCTCGAGAGTCCGCACAAGGTGAGCACCTTCAAGCCGGGCGAGACGATGGTGCGGTTCGGCACCCCCTGCCGATCGCTGCTGCTCCTCACCGAGGGCACCGTGGAGACCCGCATGGGCAGCGTCGAGGGACGCGAGCTAGTGGTCGACAAGCTGAAAGCCCCCTGCATCCTTGCGCCGGCGTTCCTCTTCGGCACCAACGACATCATCCCCGTCGAGGTCACCGCCCTCAGCGATGCCACCCTCTGGCAAATCAACCGCGAGGCGTTCCTGGCCTTCATGCAGCGGAACCCCCAGGTGTTGCGGGCTTTTCTGAAGCTGATAAGCGACCGCGCGCAGTTCCTGTCGGGCAAGGTGCGTGCTTTCGCCATCAAGGGACTCCGCAACCGTACCCTCGACTATATGGTGCTGCACGGCGGTATCTCCAACGTGGCACAGGCCGCCGAGGTGCTGGGCGTCGCCCGTCCATCCCTCAGCCGCGTCCTCTCCGAACTGGTCGATGAAGGGGTGATAAAAAAGGGGGTTAAAGGTTATGCGTTATAGGTGATAGACAATATTTTTCAATTTTCAATTGTATGAAGACTCTGGATTTGAGCAAGTCGGTCTATGAACTGACGCAAGAATACCCCGAGGTGGTCGACATCATGGCTGCACTCGGCTTCATCGACATCACCAAGAAAGCCATGCTGCTCTCCGTGGGGCGCATGATGACCATTCCCAAAGGCGCCAAGATGAAGGGCATTCCGATGGAAAAAATCGTGGCGGCCTTCCATGAGAAGGGCTTTGAGATCTCTAGTGAATCTGGTTTAAATCACAATCAGAATGAAAAGAATGGAGAAGAAGAGGAAGCAAGCCGCACAGAGCAGCTGAAGGCCTATCTGCGCCGTCTGGGCGAGGGCGAGGATTTGGAGAGTGTGCGCAAGGATTTCGTCGATCAGTTCGGCGAGGTAGACGCCCACGAGATTATGGATGCCGAGCAGCAGCTGATGGCCGAAGGCACCCCGCTCGAGGAAGTGCAGCGCCTGTGCGATGTCCACTCAGCCCTTTTCCACGGAGCCACCAGCTGCGAGACCCATGCCGCGCCCGAGGGCGGGAACATGTTTACCGCCATGATGCTTGCCGGCATCGAGGGCCACCCGCTCCACACCTTCACCAAGGAGAACGAGGCCATCCAGCGAGAGCTTGACAGTTGGAAGAAAGACCATTCGCGCGAAACCTTCGTCCGCCTACGCGACGTCAGCATCCACTACGCCAAGAAGGGCGACCTAATCTATCCGCTGCTCAAGACCAAGTATGATATCACCGGCCCGCAGAACGTGATGTGGACCGTAGATGACGAGATACGCGACGAGATGGGCGCGCTGGTTCGCGAGTGGGACAATGCTCGCGCCGAGGCTGTCCTTGCCCGTGCTGAGGAGATGATCTACAAGGAGGCCAACATCCTCTTCCCCATCTGCGCCGAGCATTTCACCGACGAGGAGTGGCAAGGTATCTACCGCGACAGCAAGGACTACGCCCCCTGCCTCGGAGTTGAGAACAAAATGTGGAACGATGCCGAAAAAAGCCAACAGCTAACAGTCAATAGCCAACAGCTGGACGAAGTCCGTATGCCCGGAGGGCATTTAACTCTTCCGCAGCTCACAGCCCTGCTCAACACCATCCCGATGGAAATCAGTTTTGTCGACGCCGACAACATCAACCGCTTCTTCAACGAGGGCCCGAAAGTCTTCAAGCGCCCCGGTATGGCCATCGACCGCGAGGTCTTCTTCTGCCATCCGCCGAAAGTGGAGCCCATGGTGCGCAGCATCATCGACAGCTTCCGCAGTGGCAAAGCCGACCGTGTGCCCGTATGGATGGACAAGGGAGGCCGCACAATGCTCGTCACCTACCTCGCCGTCCGCGACGCCGACCGCACCTACCTCGGCACCGTCGAGCTAGTACAAGACATGGAATTCGCCAAGGAGCATTTCGCCAAATCTCAACTTTAAACTATAACCTATACAATGACACACGGACACGAAGTCCTTGCCATGATGCAAGGGCACAGCTACACAGAAAAGAGCCTTCTGGAGGCTATCATCGAGAAGTTCGGCACGGAAGAGCGTTTCTACACCTGCAGCGCCGAGAATCTCACGGCACAAGGTTTGATAGATTTCCTCCAGGAACACGGCAAGTTTATGCCGATGGACGACGGCTTCACGGTTGACACCGACAAGGTCTGCGAACACGAAAAATAAAACTCATGAGAAAAGCAAGTAGAGAGATGGATGCGGCTTTCGCGATGGAGGTGCTGGAGAAAGCCCCATACGTGACGGTCAGCTTCACACGTCCCGACGGTACGCCCTACGGGTTGCCGCTGTCGCTGGCACGCACTGACGAGCGCACCTTCTATTTTCATTGTGCCCTCGAGGGCGAGAAGCTTGATTGCATAGCGCATTGCCCGACGGTCTTCCTTTCGGCCGTCACCAAATGTGCCCCCACCGTAGGCCCCAAAGACGGAAGCTTCACGCTGCAATACAAGTCGGCCACCGCCGTCGGCAGGGCCGAGCTGATAACCGGCCGCGAGGAGAAGGTTGAGGCCCTGCGGGTCATCTGCCAGCGGTTCCTCCCCAAGCACATGGACGCCTTCAACGCCTCCATCGCCCGCAGTCTTGAACGGACGGCCGTGGTGCGCATCACCCTCACCGAGCCTCCCATCGGCAAGCGCAAGCAATACGACCAGCATGGAGAAGAGATGAAATGGGGTCGGATGGAATAGAGTATGCTAACGAACATAATGTATCCTTTTTCTTGCTGAAAACATAAACTCCATTGCAGAATAGGACTCTAATGTATTATTAAATGAAAAGAAAAGGTTCAACCCCAAAGCAGAGTTGAACCTTTTATTTGTAAATGCTTGATCTGTAGAATATTGTTTCTTTTAGCAAATCGGATTGTAGAGTGAGTTGAAGTGTTAAACTGCTGATTCCTAATATTGTATGTTGTTCGGGTACAAATTGGGTACAAAATGGGTACATAAAAAGATAAAGCACTGATTATCAGTGCTATCTTGCTCCCCCTGAAGGACTTGAACCTTCGACCCCCTGATTAACAGTCAGGTGCTCTAACCAACTGAGCTAAGGAGGAATGTTGGAGTGCGACTTTGTGTCGCAAACCGATAATCCGGAGGATTGTTGGTCTCGTTTCTCTCGAAATCGGGTGCAAAAGTACACACTTTTTTGGTTCTGGCCAAATTTTTTTTCAAAATATTTTACAGCTGTTGTTTAATGTGCTGTAATGTCGGTAGATATGTGGCGTAAATTGTCGATGAGGTCTGATGCTATGAGTGATGATTCGGACTGTTTTTCGATGGCTATATCGCCCAATTTGCCATGTATTTCCACAGCGTGGCATGCTATGTTGAATGTGGATGCGTGTATGTGGTTGGAACAGAGCATTCCAAGCAGTATTCCGGTCAGTACGTCGCCGCTTCCCGCGGTGGCCATTCCTGCGTTGCCGGTGTTGTTCTCGAAGGATGAGCCGTCGGGAGCATATACCATGGTGCGGTGGGCTTTGCGTATTATTGTGATGTTGTGCCGGGCTGCCATTTCCCGTGGCTCGTTGTCCCCGAAGAGGCGGGCGTATTCCATGGCGTGGGGTGTTATGACGGCTCCGGCGGCCAGCGGCAGCCATTCTTTGTGTATGGCGAGGATGTTGAGCGCGTCGGCGTCGAGCACCAGCGGCGTCGCTGCAGGGCGCTGTTCGAGCAGTTGCCGGAGTGCCTGCTGAGTGATTTCGGCTGTGCCGAGTCCGGGGCCGGCTGCAATGGCGGTGTAGTGCTCTAGGTGAGGTGGCGGAGTGGTGAAGAGTTTGTCGTCGGGGTCGATGTCGACCATGGCTTCGGGGAATGCCGCCTGCATGGGGTCGATGCATAGTGACGGCAGGTGGGTGCTCACGAGGCCGCATCCAGAGCGCATGGCTGCGCGTGCGGCGAGGATGGCGCACCCCATCCGCCCATAGGCGCCGGCGATGAGCATGGCGTGGCCATAGTCGTGTTTTGTGGTGTCTTGGTTTCGCATGTGGGTTGTTATGTCGTTGCAGGGCCGGTGTTCTTGCGGCGAGGCTCTATCTGTGCCAGTATGACGCCGGAGACGACGATGACGATGCCGAGTATTTTTATCCAACTGAAGGATTCCTGCCCTATGATGACGGCGGCGATGAGCGAGAAGATGGGGATGGCGTTGTTGAAGATGCATGCTTCGGAGGCTCCTAGTGTGCGTACGCCGTAGTTGTATCCGGCGTAGGCGAGTGTGCTGCAGCAGATGCCGAGCACGAGGATTATCAGCAGCATCTTGGGGCTCCACGAGAGCAGCGGGAGCGCACCGCCGTCGAATGCCAAGGTCAGCGGCAGAAAGTAGGCAAGGCCTATGATGTTCTGCCATGTTGTGACGACGATTGGGTGGTAGTGGTCTACCACTTTTACGAGCAGCAGGGTGTATACCACCGCTATGGCTACGGCTCCGCTGAGGAAGAGCATGCCTTTGAGGTTGCCGCTGAGTTCGTCGCCACCGACGAGCATGATGCCTACGCCGGCTAGAGAGAGCACAACGCCGATGATGAGCTGTGTGCTTATGCGGCGGCGATAGGCGAACCACATGCCGAAAGGCACGAAGAGAGGGATCGTGGCTATGACGACGGAGGCCAGACTGCCGCTGACGAGCTGTACGCCGCTGGTCTCACACAGATGGTAAATGAAGGGCTCGCAGAATGCCAGCAGCAGGAACCATTTGATGTCTTGTCGACGGATGCGCTGCAGACGCCGGGTGAGCATCAGGGTGGGGAGCATCACGGCGGTGGCTATGGCTAGACGCAGGGTTATGAGGGTGGTGACGGTCATGTGCTCTTCGGTCAGGAAGAGTTCCTTGGTCAGTATGAAGCTGATGCCCCAGAAGATGACCGACAGGGTGATGACGATGTATGTAATGGTTTTCTTCATTGCGTCAGAAGGGGTAGTTTATGCCGAAATTCGTTACTATCTGGTTGAAGCGCCAGTGTGGCGGGCGCCAGCGTTGCCCTTCGTCGTAGCCTGGGTCGTAAAACGGTATGCCGAAGTCTATGCGCAGGGTGGCAATGGCTATGGTGACACGCAGTCCGAGGCCGGCGCCTACAGCTACTTCCTTGGGTAGGCTGTTCAGTTTTATATGGCCGTCGGGGTATTGGTCGGAGGGGCGGAAGAGCCACACGTTTCCCATGTCGGCGAAGACGGCACCTTCAAAGATGCCTGCTATCGGGAATCGGCCTTCAAGGTTCATGACCAGCTGCAGGTCGCCCACGCGTTCAACGTCGGCCACTTGGTCGCCGCTGCCAGGATGATAGCTGCCGGGGCCGAGGCGGCGTAGCTGCCATGCTCGCATGGTGGTCGGGCCACCGCCGAAGAAGCTTTTTTCGTAGGGCATGGAGACAGAGTTGCCGTAAGGAATACCTGTGCCGATAATGAACCGGGCCACGAAGCTTGACTTGTTGCCGAAGTAGTGGTAGTGGGTTGCTTCCATGCCGGCGCGGATATATTGTGAGTATGGTACGCCGAGAATCTGACGCACATTGTTCTCATCGGTTTCGGCGTGGCTGAGTGTGGCCACAGCGGCCAGCAGGTTGCCGGCAGTCTCTATGGAGAAGTGGAACGCCGTAAAGTCGTTACGTGTGCCGTATTGCTGGTTGCTGAAGGTGTAGTCGTAACGTGCGTCGAGTATGAAGTGGCTGCTGTACTGGTATTTGAGGCGCAGGTCGTTGATCTGCGACAGGCGTGTGGCGAAGCCATCATCGAGGCTCAGCATGCGTACGAAGGTCATCTCGATAGGCAGCAGCTGGTTGCTGACACGACGCGAATGGCTCCAGGTGTAACCGAACGAGGTGTTCGCCAGGATGCGCTCGAAGTAGTAACGGTACTGGTAGCTTCCGCCGGCCGAGAACAATGTATGGGGCTTGATGCGCTGGAAGACAATGTTGCGTGTGAACGGCAGCAGGAATACCGGCATGTCGAGCGATATGTCGAGACCAGCCTCGAAGGCCGAGAAGTTGTCGTAAAAGCTTTTGCCGATGTTGCGGAACACCAGCTTGGGAAGCTCGAACAGGGCGGACCCTTTGACCTTGAGCAGCTCTGCGCCGCCAAAGAGGTTCTTGTGCTGGTATTCTATGGCTGTCTCTACGCCCAGATTGCCACCGGTGAAGAAGTTCTTTGTGCTGTCGCCGCTGCCGAGAGGGGAGGCGTTGGTGAGCTCAATGGAGAGTGATATCTTCTGCTGTGTGGCGCCTACGAGTCTTATGTGTGCATCGACGAGGGGCAGCGAGTCGGTTGATGCCGGCGACGGCATCATGTCTATGTTGATGTACTTGAAGTTGCGTAGGCCAAGAAGTGAGTTGTATGTGTCGTTGATGTAGCGCGGACGGTATGTCATGCCGGGGAAGATCATGAGCGAGCGGCTGATGGTCTGTGGCTTGATGGTCATTGGACGGTCATATACATATATGTTGTCTATGCGACGTCTTGCTCCCGGGTAGGTGTGGATGAGTGTGTCGTACTTGTCGGGAGCGTTGCGCAAGCCTGCATTGCTGTTGGGGTATATGTAAACGTTGTTGATGTGGTATACCTGCAGGTCGCGACTGTCGACAAAGACGTCTATGCTCAGGCGTGAGGATGAGTATGTGGTATCGACCACGAAACGTATGTTTTCGTTGGATGCCAGGTAATAGCCGGCTTCGCGCAAGTTAGACGCTATCCTGCTGCGTTCGGCGGCTATCTTCTCTTGGTCGTAAGGGGCTCCTACAACCAAGGGCGAGTCCTCCTTCAGCTCGTCAAGTATCCGTCTGACGGCAGGGTTCTCCGTGTGATATACGATGTCGTCTATGGTGTAGCGGTGAGTGGATTTGATGTTGTAACGTATGCTGATATTATAGCCATCAATTTCGACCGTGTCAAAACTCACAGCGCTGCCGAAGCACCCTTTGGAGTCCATGAGCTGCTGCAGCTGTTTGACGGTCTGCATGGTGCGTCCTTCATCGTAGATGACCGGCGCCTGACCGATACGGTGCATGCTGTTGTTCCAGAAGTTCGACGTTGTGTCGCTGAGGAAGCAGTAGACCCATTTGCTGACCGGCAGGCCTTTGAGACCGAGGAATTTTGTGTTGGGGCGCTGGAGGTAGTATTTCTTGGCATGCTTGACGGCGTCCTTCACTTCCGGCGTCACAGCGCTGCTGTCGGCCATCTGCAGGTCGAGGGTTACGTCGTGCAGCACATGCTGGTCGGGCCCGACGTATTTGCTTACCGAGCAACTGGCCAGCAGCATCGCCGCTATGACGAGGGTGATTATATGTGCTGCCTTATTTTTCAATGGTGTCCATTATCTTGGTGGTGCTGCCGAGGTTCTCCTGCATGTACTCTAGGCAACTTTGTGATGCCTTCCGCAGGGCGTCGTCGTTGGTCAGCAAGGGCTCGATGTTGTGCTGCAGTTCGTCGGCATTGTGGTGGCAGAAACCGCCGCCACGGGCTATGATGTCGCGTGCCTCCTTGAACTTGTGGTAGTTGGGCCCGAAAAGCACAGGCTTGCCGAAGGTTACAGCCTCCAGGATGTTGTGTATGCCTACGCCGAAGCCGCCGCCGATATACGCCACTGTGGCGTAGCGGTATAGCTTCGACAGCATACCTATGTTGTCTATGATGAGTACTTGCTGGTTGCAGCCGTCGCCGCACTTTGAGTATCGCACGCTGTCAGGGAAAAGCCTCTCTATCTGGCATAGGTGCTCCTCGCTGATGACGTGCGGCGCCAGTATGACTCTTAACTTAGAACCACCAACGTTTAACTGATGAATTATCTCCTCGTCGGGAGGCCATGTGCTGCCGCCAACAAGCACCTTGCCGTCATGGCCGTCGAGCCATCGCTCTACCTTCGCGTCCCTTTCAGCGGCAACGGCTATCTGGTGCACGCGGTCGAAGCGTGTGTCGCCGGCGATGGAGCATCGGTCGATGCCGTGAGTCTTGAGCAACTGCAGACTCTCCTCGTTCTGCACAAAGAGGTGTGTGTAGCATTCCTTCAGCTTGCGGCGGAACCACAAGCCGTACCACTTGAAGAAGTATTGGTCGGGGCGGAATATCGCCGAGAAGATGTATGTGGGCACGTGCCGGCTATGCAGCGCACCCAGGTAGTTGAACCAGAAGTCATACTTCACGAAGAAGACTGCCTGCAGGTTGTCTATCTGTCTGACGAAACGGCCTACCGTCAACGGCAGGTCGGGCGGCAGGTAGCATACTGCTTGCGCTTTGGGGTAGTTCTTGCGCACCTCGTAGCCCGACGGAGAGAAGAATGTCAGCAGCACCTGATGTCCGGAATGACGCTCCAGGTAACTTTCAAGTACCGGACGTGCTTGCTCAAACTCGCCCAGACTCGCCGCATGGAACCACGCCACAGGGCGGCCGTCAAGTTTTGCCAGTTCCTCGCGCCAATGGTGCCACCCCCGCAGCATCAGCCGCGCATTGCGATGGCCGAAGGCCGCTGCCACGTGCACTCCGAGGCCGTAAAACCAAATGCCTATAGTATATATTATCCGCATTGGAACAATCGTCTTGACTGCTAATAATAGTAATAGTCGTAGGTCGTCTTACCCATGAGCGGGAACATCCACGACAGACGGAGCCCGTACATGAGGTCGAAGTATTTGTTGCTGTCTTTCCCGTTGAGCCCCATCTGGTTGTCGAGCTGGTAAGGCCGCATCGACCAGCTGAAGCATTCGCTGACCTCGAACATCACCTTGAAGTTGACGTAGGTGGAGAGGTTGCTCATGAACACAAAGCCGATGCCTTCGGTCAGCATGACGCCGTTGCGCAGGTGGTCGTATATCTTGGCGTAGTCGCCGTTGATCTGCGGCACAGGGCTCTCATTCATGTCCTGCGAGAAGACAGTCTTCTGCATGAACCAGCCGCCGCTGACCTTCAGCATGATACCCGAGTTGGGGTTTTTCTTTATCACGGGTATGATCTTGCCGCCACCAAGTCGTGCGGCGAGGCCTCGGTTGTAGGCCGTCACGGCGCCGTCATACCCGCCCCAGCAGTACAGCATGCCGCCGTTGGAGTAGATGGGCATGCGCTCCTCGCGGTTGCGCAGGTTGTCGCTGTTGTAGCCGAACCACAAGTCGGCGTCAAGCGTCACCATCCAGTTGCTCTTGTACTTGTAGTCGCATCCTATGGAGAAGTCAAGGAACGGCCCTTTGTACAGGTCGCGCATGCTGCCGCCCATAGCCCCCTCGCTTGCCGTTCCGCCACCGGGCATCAGGGCGCCGGCCGTGAAACCTATGATGTGGCACTCCAGCGTGTCCACGCTCAGCTTCACCTGTCCCCGTGACAGGGTCGGCAACAGCATGGCCGCCAGCGCTATTATCCAAAATTTATTTCTCATTTCAAAAAAAGTTCGTATCTTTGCAAACTGTCTATTGAAACGATAGATACCACAAAATATTGTATAATAAATAAAAAAATATACCGTCAATGGCAAAAGACTTTCCCAAACGCAGCGAAAACTACTCCGAATGGTACAATGAACTCGTCGTCCGCGCCGACCTCGCCGAGCAGAGCGCCGTCCGCGGTTGCATGGTGATAAAACCCTATGGCTATGCCATCTGGGAGAAGATGCACGACCAGCTCGACCGCATGTTCAAAGAGACAGGCCACCAGAACGCCTACTTCCCCCTCTTCATCCCCAAGAGCTTCCTCTCCCGTGAGGCCGAGCATGTCGAGGGCTTCGCCAAGGAGTGCGCCGTCGTCACCCACCACCGTCTCATGAACGACCCCAACGGCAACGGCGTCGTCGTCGACCCCGCCGCCAAGCTCGAGGAAGAGCTCATCGTTCGTCCCACCTCCGAGACCATCATCTGGAGCACCTACAAGAACTGGATCAAGTCATACCGCGACCTGCCCATCCTCTGCAACCAGTGGGCCAACGTCGTACGTTGGGAGATGCGCACCCGCATGTTCCTCCGCACCGCCGAGTTCCTCTGGCAGGAAGGCCACACCGCCCACGCCACCCGCGAGGAGGCCGAGGCCGAAACCCGCCGCATGCTCGAGGTCTATGCCGAGTTCGCCGAGAAGTATATGGCTATGCCCGTGCTCAAAGGCCACAAGAGCCCCAACGAGCGCTTCGCCGGTGCCCTCGACACTCTCTGCATCGAAGCTATGATGCAGGACGGCAAGGCCCTGCAGGCAGGCACCTCCCACTTCCTGGGGCAGAACTTCGCCAAGGCCTTCGAGGTGCAGTTCCTCAACAAGCAGAACCAGCTCGAATACGTATGGGCCACCTCCTGGGGCGTCAGCACACGCCTCATGGGCGCCCTCATCATGACCCACTCCGACGACAACGGCCTCGTCCTCCCGCCCCACCTCGCACCCATCCATGTGGCCATCGTCCCAATCGCCAAGAGCGACGAGCAGATGGCGCAGATCGACTCGCACATCGAGCCCATCATCCGCGCCCTCGAAGCCAAAGGCCTCGTTGTCAAATACGACAACCGTCCCGAATACAAGCCCGGCTGGAAGTTTAACGAGTACGAGTTCAAGGGCGTCCCCGTGCGCCTCGCCATAGGTCCACGCGACCTTGATAACGGCACTTGCGAGGTCTGCCGCCGCGACACGCTCGAGAAGATAACCATGCCTATCGAAGGCATCGCCGACCACGTCGCCGACCTCATGGAACAGATACAGGCCAACCTCTTCAAGAAAGCAGCCGACTTCCGCGCCAGCATGACCCGCCGCGTCGACTCCTGGGACGACTTCAAGGTCGAAATCGAGAAGAGCGGCTTCCTGCTCTGCCATTGGGACGGCACCGTTGAGACCGAAGAGCGCATCAAGGAGGAAACCAAAGCCACCATCCGCTGCATCCCCTTCGATGCCCCCGAGGAAGAAGGCAAGTGCATCTACAGCGGCAAACCCAGCCACCGCCGCGTCGTCTTCGCCCGCAGCTACTGATCGCAAGATTTTAAGCAGAATAAGCCTTTAATAAAAGTCTACCTTCCCGGCAAGGTGGACTTTTTTTTATTGTATGACACAATATCTTTTGTTAATTTGCGTTAATAGGACATATATTTAACCAACTAAAACCGTAATACTATGAAGATTTGCAACAAGATGTTTGCCGAATGTCTCGGTACATTCGTGCTGGTTCTGGGCGGCTGCGGCACAGCGCTGTTCGGACATGTAGGCTTCCTCGGTGTGGCCATCGCCTTCGGCCTCACAGTCATCGCTATGGCCTACGGCGTGGGCCATATCAGCGGCGCCCACCTCAACCCCGCCGTCTCCTTCGGCGTGTGGGTCAACGGCCGCATGTCGTTCAAGGACATGCTCCTCTACTGGGTGAGCCAATGTGTCGGCGCCATCATCGCCGGAGCCCTGCTGCTCGTCATCTGGAAGGCTGCCGGCCTGGGCCAGACGGGCGTCTTCGCCGCCAACGGCTACGGCGCCGAGTTCGCCGCCGCCACGGGCAATGCCGACTACCTCAGCGTGAGCTGCGGTGGCGCTTTCCTCGTCGAAGCTCTGCTGACCTTTGTCTTCCTGATGGTTATCCTCGGTGTCACCGACGGCCGTCATGAGAACGGCAAGTTCGGCGGCCTTGCCATCGGCCTCACCCTGGTGCTCATCCACCTCATCAGCATCCCGCTGACCAACACCAGCGTCAACCCCGCCCGCTCGCTGAGCCAGGCCCTCTTCAGCAATGCCGAGGGCTGGAGCGCCTGCAGCCAGCTGTGGCTCTTCATCGTGGCCCCGCTCGTGGGTGCCGCCCTCGCCGGCCTGGCCTATAAGGCCCTCGCCGGAGACTGCTGCTGCAAGAGCTGCAAGAAAGACTGACGCCTCTTTGCATGCCAACCATGAATGCCGCCCCTTCGCGGGGCGGCATTCTTTTTTTTATGCCCCGCGCCACTACTACGCCCGTCAAAACCAGCATATTCTACCGTATTCTATTCTAACAATATATTACATCACTACCATATTTCTCTTACATTTTAAAGAGTGCATAATGAGTAACTAAAGAGCAATTAAAGAGCAACTAAAGAGGAAGTGCCTGTAGATGGCGGATAATCAACGAGTTATAGTGGTGGTATATCAAAAATGCAACACGCTGTTTTGCAGCGTGTTGCATTTTGGGGCTATGTGTGTTTTGTCAGTCGGTTTCGCCGACGATGTTGTCGGGGGTGATGACGACCTGCTCGACGGTGCCCACGAGGCTGTCGTCGTAGGGGCGGCAGAGGCGTATGTAGTTGTCTGTCCAGCCGAGCATCTGTTTTGAGTGGGGAGTTGATTCCCAGAGGACGGGACGTGTTTTGCCCATCTGGCTGTCGATGAAGGCGTGGTGTTTGCGTTCGCTGAGCTCGAGGAGGCGCGCGGTGTGCTCGCGGCGTATGTTGACGGGGACCTTCTCGCCGAGGCGGAGGGCTGCGGTGCCGGGTCGGTCGCTGTAGGTGAAGACGTGGAGGTAGGAGATGGGAAGCGAGTCGATGAAGCTGAGTACTTTGCCGAACTCCTCCTCGCTCTCGCCGTTGAAGCCGGCCATAACGTCGGCGGCGATGCAGGCGTCGGGCATGACGGCCTTGATACGCTCGAGTTTGGCGCGGTAGAGGGCTGTGTCGTAGCGTCGGTGCATGAGGCTGAGCACGTGGTCGGAGCCTGCCTGCAGGGGCACGTGGAAGTGGGGAAGGAAGGCGCGGCTGTGGGCCACGAAGTCTATGATGTCGTCGATGAGCAGGTTGGGTTCGATGCTGGAGATGCGGTAGCGCAGGATGCCATCGATGGCATCCAGCCCCTTGAGCAGGTCGAGGAAGCTCTCGCCGTGTTGCTGGCCGAAGGTGCCGGTGTTGACGCCTGTTAGTACCACCTCGCGTGCGCCTGTTGCGGCTATGCGTCGTGCGGCGCAGAGTGTCTCTTCGATGGTGGCGGAGCGGGAGCGGCCGCGGGCGAAGGGGATGGCGCAGTAGGTGCAGAAGTAGTCACATCCGTCCTGTATCTTGAAGAAGGTGCGGGTGCGGTCCTCTCCGGAATACGACAGGAGCCGTTTGCTGTCGTTGCCAAGCACTTGGGTGACGCCGGGCATTTTTTCTATCTCGTCTTTTGCCACCTGGGCGAAGCAGCCCATGACGACAATCTGTGCGTCGGGGTTCTGGCGGTGTGCCTGGCGGATGGCGGTGCGGCATTTCTTCTCGGCCACAGAGGTGACGGTGCAGGTGTTGACGATGTAGAGGTCGGCGCGCATGCCCCAGTCGACGACGGTGTGGCCTTCGGCGACGAGGCGTCGCAGGAGGTCGGAGGTCTCGGCGAAGTTGAGCTTGCATCCCAGGGTATGTGCGGCGATGGTCATGGGTAAGAGTTAAGAGTTAAGAGTTATGAGTTAAGAGTTATGGGTGGAAATGTTAAAAAAGGTGTTAAAGGGCAAAATTATTTTGCCAGTATGTAAAATATGTGTATCTTTGCACTCGTTCAAGAAAGGCGGAAACGCTGATTACTGATTGAGTCATAGAGAAAAAGGTGTTCCAAGCTACCTTCTAAATCTTGGATTTTTGTAATAGTGTTTAATGGTAGATACAGCCCCCTGTCTTGGGGGCTGCGTCTTTTTATGCCTTTCGTTATTCCTTGCCACGTATGAGTTGCTCGAGGGGGGAGTCTTCCTCGTACTGGTGGCTGCGCGTCATCTTGAGACCGTCCTCGTCGGGGAAGATGACGAAGTCGGGCTGCGGCTCGAGGATGAGTATGTCGCGTCCCTCAGCGTCCTTGGAGGCGCCCTGCACGCAGTTCATGGCCACGAGGATGCGGCTCTTGCGGTTGGCGTAGGCGAAGATGTCGTTGCCGAGTCGGTCGTAGAGTGCTTCGGCGCTCTCGTGCGAGACCTTCTTGGTGCCGTCCTTGAGGTAGACGACGACCTTGGCTTTGCCCTGCGGGGCGAGGCATGCTATGTCAAAGACGGAGACGAACTGGGTGTCGGGGGTGAGGAGGCGCACGCGGCGGTCGGCGAGGGTGCCGTGTGTCCAGCGCTCGTCGACGGTGAGGTGGCGGTCCTCGAAGTATTGGTAGGCGCCGTGACGGAAGCCGTCCTTGTAGTAGCCTTCGCGGATGAGGAGGCCGTTGTCGTCATACTCGACGAGGCGCCCCTCGAGGCCGCCGCGGACGTAGGTGCCGGTGATGTAGCCGCGCTCGCCGATGCGCTTCCACCATCGGCCGTGACGGTGGTTGTCGGCCCAGTTGGCCACTTCGGCGGTGTCGCCCTTGGAGGTGTAGATGATGTGGGGGCCGTGTTTGACACCCATCTTGTAGGAGGCTTCCTTGACGAGGCGTCCGCTCTCGTTGTAGAACTTCCAGAGGCCGTCGCGGTTGCGCTGGTTGTAGGTGCCGGTGGCGAGGAGGTGGCCCTGCTCGTCGTAGGCCTCGTGGCTGCATACGCGCCCGGGTTCGCTGTAGGTGTTGCGTATACGCACCGAGCCGTCGTGGTAGTAGTAGGTGAAGGTGCCTGTCTCTTGGCCGTCGACGAAGGTGCCTTCGTAGATTTTTGAGCCGTCCTTGTCGGTGCGCACCCAATGGCCCTGACGGCGGCCTTGTTTGTCAATCTTGTTCTGCGCCACAGCGCCGACGGAGGTCAGCAGCATGGCGGCGGCGAGGAGTAATACTGATTTTTTCATCCTGTTGTGCTTGCTATTATTTGTTTGAATAACGCGGTTTTATATAATTTATTTTAATATGTGGAAAAAAAGATGTATTTTTGCAGCATGAAGCACAAGGTAACATATCTGTTGCTTGCGTTGCTGGCCTCGGTTTCGCTTCGGGCCCAGAGTGTTGATTCTTGCCCTACAATGACCTCCAAGGGAACAGACTTTTGGGTGATGTTTCTGTATAACAATGGCGACCAAACCCCTCACCAGACCACATTGATTGCTGTTGGCGACAGCAACGCCACCATCACTGTGTCAAATCCATCAACAGGATGGAGTACGACAGCCAGTCTGACGGCCAATCAATCTGTCCAAATTACTATCCCTTTAGCCTCATCGACATCCCTACAATCAAATACTGCACAAACAAAAAAACTGGGGATACACGTTACCTCAACCACATCCATATCTCTATACGCCAGTAACTATCGGTTTAAGTGCAACGATATAACAATGGTGTATCCCACTAATACTCTTGGTACACACTATATTATGCAGGACTATCAGGGTGATGTGGCACATACTGCGGTTGCGGGTGCCGAAGTGGGTTTTGTGGCTACCGAGGACAATACGGTGCTTACAATGACGCTCCCATGCAACTTATTGAACAATACTCTGATTAGCGGAGACACGCTAACAATTGACCTAATGCAAGGTGAGAGTTATCAACTCATTGCCACCGCACCGGGTTCTTTTTCAGGGATGGAAGTCTCTTCCAACGGAAAACCATTTGCCGCCTTTCAAGGAAACAGGGTCGCTTACATTCCTGCAGGGTCTGGCGGCGCTGATTTATTATATGAACAGGCAGTGCCTACAACTTACTGGGGAAAAGAGTATATGGTTGTGTCGACCCTTGGACGGACAGGAGACCAGGTTAGGATTACCTCTTCTGAAAACGACTGTGCCGTCTATGCCGATGGGGCTCTACTTTGTACACTCCAGAAAGGAGACTCCTACGAGGATTTTGTAACTGGTGGAAGTGCCAAACACTACAGTGGCAGTAAGAAAATATGTGTTGGCCGCTACTTGCGCAGTTATTCGTCGGGGGGTAACCCAGGAGACCCTGCTTCAGTAATACTTTCTCCCGTCAACCAGGGGCTGCAAATCATTCAATTTGGGATTCTCAGCTATCCCGATTTCGGTAGTTATTATATCAACATTGTAGCCCATCATTCATTCGTTTCCGGCATCACCCTAGATGGCTATAGCGTCAGTAGCCAATTCTCCTCCACGTTTGATACAGCCTATAGCGTTGCCCGGATTTCCGTGAGTCCGAACGTTCACCTTTTGGAGAGTCCCTTGGGGCCAATTATGGTTGACTGCTATGGATTGGGCAGTCAAGCTGGCTATGCTAACATCTTGGGTAGATCATTTGTGGGATACATTCTGCAAGACACAATAGAATACCAAGACACAGTATGTGCCGGCCATTCCTACAACGGATATGGATTCAGCATCAGTGATGTTGAGACGTCGTCGGACAACACATTGGAATTTTGGCGTTGCGAGACAGTCTCTTCCAACTGTGTCGACAGTGTACGCCACTATCACTTATCGCTCACCGTCAAGCCTACCACTGACACAGACATTGTCAGACAAATAGTGAGAGGCGACATGCTCTTCTACAATGGCGACACGCTGACCGCCGCTGGGATCTATACCTTTACGCTCACCGGTGAGAACGGATGCGACTCAATTGTCAAATTGCACGTTTCTTTTATGATGGACACCGTGGTGTATTATGACACCGTTTGTCAAGATGGTGTCTACACAGGACATGGATTTACTATCACGTCCACGCAGACCGCCGGCTCATCGGAATACTATGACAGTTTTGGGGACACGCTGCGTCTCTACTGCCTGCGGTTGACTGTCCTTCCTGTGACATTGGCCGAAACCACTTTTTTTATTGTCATGGGAGATACGCTCATATACAACGGTGACACGTTGACCGAGAGGGGAGACTACAGCTACCATTTCACCGCTGCCAACGGGTGTGACTCGACGCTTGTGCTCCATCTTGAATACGAAGAAATCAGCCTCACGGCTAGCGCCGACGGCATCTGCCCTGGTGACTCGGTGATACTTAACGCCGCTGGCACCCTTTCCCCATGGTGGAGTGCCACCCCTCCTGACACAAGTTTGGTTGCCCAGCAGGGACATACCCCCATTGTCGTCAGACCGCAACAGACAACTTCCTACTGCCTGTTTTCCAGCGAGGGTGGGAATCTGATAGACTGCATCGTTGTAGGTGTAGAACCTCCGCCGACATTATGTGTGGAACTCTCTCTTCCGTTTATTGACTTCGACTCTCCAACGGTGTACTTTACCGATTGTTCGGAGGGTGGCGCCTCCTCGACATGGTGCTTCGACGACGGCATCACACTCAATGGCGCTTACTCTCGCCGACAGTTCAATCATCCACTGCCCGATAGTGTTGTCGTTACATTGCAGACTTGCAACCGCTACCATTGTTGTGCCGACACTACCTTCAGTATTCATAAGAAGATACGGTCGATATGGTGGCCCAACGTCTTCACTCCCGACGAAGAGCAGAACAATCGATTTGGTTGTACGGTCACGTACGAGATTGTCGCTTTTGAGATGCACATATACAATCGGCAGGGGCTGTTGGTGTACCACACCACTGATCCTTCGGCCACATGGGACGGTACCCATGAGGGCAAGCCATGTCCTCAGGGAGCTTATGTATACCATTGGCACGCGAAGTATGCCTATGGGTACGTCAAGAATGGGGTCGGTACGGTGACGTTGATTCGTTGATTTTGGTGTTTCAAAATTAAATTGTATATTTGCATTTCAATTATTCTTAAAACTACTATGGTAATAACTTCAAAATCAAATAGTATAGTCAGACTTGCCGCCTTGGATGCGGTGTTGTTGACCTTTGCCTGTCTGATACCTGCGGCATCGCATCTGCTGGTTGTGCCTCTGTATATGCTCAACCCGATGCTGGCTTTGCTGCTGGTGGGTATGCTGTTGGGTAAGGATACTCGCAATGCGCTTGTACTGGCGGTGTTGCTCCCGTTGGTGAGCAGTTTGCTCACTGGTATGCCTGCTCCGGCGAAGATGGTGTGCATGGTGGCCGAGCTGGCTACCGTGGCGGCGCTGTTCAGCGTGCTGTCGCGCCGATGGAAGGTGCTGCCTGCCGTGCTGACGGCTATCGTGGCCGGCAAGCTGGTATACTATGGCCTGAAAGCCGTCGTTGTGGCCCCGGCAGTGCTTGTGGGCACCGACCTGTGGCTGCAGTTGGCCGTGGTGATCCTCTGGGGCGGCTTGTTCGCAATGTTGTTTAGAAAGGCTTGAGCGCTGATATGAAGAATATTGCTGTGGTTTTGGCCGGGGGCGTCGGCAAGCGTATGGGCTCGCCGGTGCCGAAGCAGTTTATGCAGCTCGGCGACCGCATGGTGATAGAGCATTCGCTCGACATGTTCTGCAAGCATCAGGCTATCGACGAGGTGGCCGTGGTGGTGCACCCCGACTGGAGGGGAGAGCTGGAGGCTGTCGTCGCCCGCAACCAATGGCAGAAACTGAAGAAGGTGATCGACGGCGGCGCAGAACGCTACATGTCGAGCCTCAATGCCATCATGGCATATATCGACGAGGCTGACGACACCAACCTGCTGCTGCACGATGCTGCGCGGCCGTTTGTCACGCCGGCCATCGTCGACCGTGTGGTGGCAGCGCTGCAGAGCAATGAGGCTGTGGGCGTGGCGGTGCCGAGTACCGATACCGTGTGGGAGGTGCACCCCGACATGAGCGCAGATATGACAGGAATGCAGATGGGTATACCGAGGCTTGTGGCACGTATCCCCGAACGACACCTGATGTGGCGTGCGCAGACGCCGCAGGCTTTCCGCCTGCCGCTGATACGCGACGCCTACCAGCGTGCCCTGCAAGACCCCCAGTTTGCCGCCACCGACGACTGCGGCGTGGTGCGCCGCTATATGCCGGGCGTGAAGATCGCCGTCGTAGAAGGCGAGGAGAGGAATAGAAAGATAACGTTTGCAGAGGATTTGGACTGTGCAAACGGGAGCACGAAAAGATGACACAATAACAGAGAGATGAACGGAGCAATTGTATTGGCAGCGGGGCAGGGGACGAGGTATCATGGAAAGAAGCAGGATATGCTATTCCATGACAAGCCTCTGTGGAGGTATGCGTATGAGACTGCTCTGGAGGTAGTGGGGAAAGAAAATATCATCGCTGTCGGAAAGGATATAGAAGGCGGAATCACGAGATCGGGGTCGGTTATGAACGGCCTCGAGGCGCTGCCACCGACGGTAGACCGTGTGGTTATTGTAGAAGCCGCAAGGCCCATGGTGACAAAAGAGCAGATCTGCCAGCTGCTGGAGGATCCGCATCCGTCGACGACGTTTGTCAGGCCTTTGGTCAACACTGTGATTTTCCGAGACGGAAGGTATGTGAACAGGAACGAGATGTATGACATGTTGACGCCGCAGGCATTCGACAGGAGAATGCTCCAGGAGGCATACCGCAGCGGCCGTTTCGTGGATATGACAGACGAGACGAGGGTTATGTTCGAGTACTACGGAGAAAAGCCTCATTTTATAGAGACCGAGTCCAATCTTTTCAAGGTGACTTATCCTGGTGATTTGGATATAATAGAGACTATTTACAAGTCGATGCAACGATGAAGAAGAAAGTGTTGATAACCGGAGGAAGCGGGGGAATCGCCCAGGCGGTGAAAAAACTGCTGGAGGCGGATGGCTACGATGTCTTCGCGCCGACGAGGAGCGAGATGGATGTGACGGACTGGGAGAGTGTGGAATCCGTCGTGGCGAAGTTTGTCCCGGATATTTTGATAAACAATGCCGGATATGTGGTTCCGCGATCGGTGAAAGAGATGGATTTGGTGAATACCAAGAAGCATTTTGACATTAATGTCGGTGGCGTCTTTTATTGCACCGGTATAGCGTTGAAGTATAACCCGGAATTGCAGATTGTCAATATCGGGTCGGCGGCGGCGGTGGAGTCCCATGCCACATGGAGTGAGTACTGTGCATCCAAGGCCGCTGTTGTTATGGCCACGAAATGCTGGGCGGAGGATGGCCTCTATGCGGTTGTGATCTCGCCCGGTCGGACGAGGACAAAGATGCGCAAGAGCCTTTTCCCGGATGAAGACCAAACGACATTGCTGGAACCCGACGACTTTGCCAGGGTTGTGATGAAGGCGGTGAGGAAAGAATATGAACCGGGCACACATATTATTGTAAGAAAACAGAATGTGCAGCAATTAATAAACAGTTAAGCATGAATTGTTCGGAGTACTTAGTTGATTTTTTGATAAGGCATGGAGTGAAAGACGTCTTTGGTTATGCCGGCGGATACATAGTTCCTTTCATGGATGCCCTGTACAAGCGAAAGGACGAGATTAAAACCCATGTCTGCTACCATGAGCAAGGCTGTGCATTGGCAGCGGAAGGCTATGCCAGGACGAGCGGCAAGATTGGCGTTTATTTCACCACCTCCGGCCCTGGCGCTGTAAATGCTTTGGGCGGACTTGCGGATGCGTGGTTCGACAGCGTCCCGTTGATGGGTGTTTGCGGGAATGTGCCGACGAAAGAGATGAAGGGCTTTTCGGGAATCCGGCAGAACGGCTTTCAAGAAATGGATATAGTGTCGATGACAAGGAATATTACGAAATACTCAGTCACCGCCAACAGTGGGGAGGGGTTTGCGGATATCGTCGACCGTGCGTATAACATGGCCATCCTTGGCCGGAAGGGCGGTGTGTTGATAGATTTCCCATTGGATATACAACAGGTTGAGCTAATTAATTCGACGTATTAATAATCAAGATATGGTTTTCCAGGATAGTTATAAAAAACCGGTATTGTTGGTGGGTAATGGGGTGCGTTCTGCCGGGGCGGCTGATATGGTTCATGAGTTTGCAAAAAAAACAAATATACCATTGTTGACGACCATGAACGGGGTTGACCTGGCTCCTGACAGTCTTCATATCGGTTTTATAGGCACTCACGGTAACCGTATCGCCAATATGATACTGAACGAGAGTGACTTTATTGTCTCTGTTGGTGCAAGACTGGGACTTCGTCAGGTTGGAAGATACACATCGAATTTCGCCCCTCATGCCGATTTGGTCAGGGTGGATATCGACGAGAGCGAGTTGAGCAGGTCGATAAAGCCCGATGAGCGTAAAATCCATACCGATGCGCTCGATTTCATGAGAATCCTTCTGTCGGAGACTGTGCCTGATTACACACGTTGGAGAGGGCAATGCATGGAAGCAAAGGCGATTCTGGACAATTATGACAAACAGCCCGGAAACTATGCGGTGGAGAAGATTGGATTGATGCTTCCTCCCAATGCGCTTGTGTCGGTTGACGTGGGAATGAACCAGTGTTGGTGTGCGCAGTCGTTGGTGCTGAGGGGGTTTGAAGGGAGAATACATATCAGTGGCGGATACGGTACGATGGGATGTGCTCTTCCTTACGCGATAGGTTCTTCGATATCGACGAACAACGGAATTGCATTCTGCATCTCGGGCGATGGAGGAATGCAGATGAATATCCAGGAACTTGAAACCGTAAGACGAGAGAACCTCCCAATCAAGATATTTGTATTGAACAACAGGGTATTGGGCAAGATCAGTGAAACACAGCACTTCAATCATGGGGACCGGTTTGCCAACACTGCGGTGTCTGGTGGCTATACGGTGCCCGATTTTGAGAAAATCGCCACGGCGTACGGCATAAAGGCCGCGGCAGTGGGGTCTTACGAGGAACTGGATAAATACAAGGAATGGTTCAGCGATGATGAGCCCTGTTTGATTGACATCCCTCTTCCGGAAAACAGTTTCTTGACGCCGAAGATAAAGTGGGAGACCGGGAATATTTTCCCGGAAATACCACAGGATGTTGTTGCCTCTGTACAAAAGATTTTACGGGGCTAAAACGCTTTGGCTTATGAAGTTCCTGGTATTTGCCGTTTTATATTTGGTTTATCCTTTTTCATTCCTGTTCCCCAGGAAAGAAAATAAGTGGGCTTTCGGCAGTTTTCGCGGTGCTTTCAACGACAATGCCAAGTATCTTTTCTTTTATTGCTCTGAGCATTGCAGCGGCATCCGCTGTGTGTGGCTGAGCATGAACAAGAATACCGTGTCCGAAGTGCGCCGGCTTGGACTGGAAGCGTATCACATTGCATCGTTGAAGGGCATCTGGTATGCTTTGACTTCCAAGTATTGGTTCTTCAACTCATACACATCCGACATCATGTATGCTTTTTCCGGTGGCGCTGTCTGTATCAACCTTTGGCATGGGGTTGGCTTGAAGCGTACGGAATTCAATATCACATCTGGTGAGTTGGCCAAAAGATACCAGCAGAGGCAGTTTTGGGAAGTGTATTATCACCCCGAGTCGTTCAAGCGCCCCGACTGGTTTGTGTCCTCCACACCTTTCCAGACGGTGATGTTTGCCTCGTCTTTCCGCATCCCGCAAGACCGCTGTCTCGAGTTGGGCTATCCACGCAACGCCATCCTCACCTGCAGCCAGCAGCAACGGGAAGCGTTTGTTGAGAGGTATGTCGATATGTCTACCCGTCGGTTGATGAAGAAAATTGCTGATGGAGGATATTCGAAGGTGTATCTGTATATGCCCACCTGGCGCGATTCTCAACGGAACGTCTTTGTGCAGTCTTTTGACTTGCCCAAGCTCGATTCCTTAATGCGCGAGCGGAACGAGTTGATGCTACTGAAACCGCATGCCAATGTGATTGTCGACGAGAAGGAGTTTGGCAAAATGACCAACATCTGTATTGTGGACGGCAAGGCCGACATCTATCCCGTAATGCCTTATACCGATGTGCTCATCACCGACTACTCGTCGGTGCTCTACGACTATATCCTGATGCCTGACAAAGGGGTTGTCCTTTACCTGTATGATTATGCAGAATACATCAAAGACCGTGATTTATACTACCCTTACGACGAGAATGTGGTAGGCCGTAAGGTGTACTCTTTCGACGAGTTGTATCAATGTCTTGCAGAAGGCGATTGCAGCTGCAATGCCGAAGAGCGGCAGGCAATCCTCGACCGTTTCTGGGGCAAGACGGTCAATATCAATGCCAGCGAATCACTCAGCCAGATGGTCTTGTCGGGAAAACTCTCGGCACGACTGTAAGCGTCACCCTTTCAGCAGTCCCCGTGTGACATTCTTCCGGAAGGCCACCAGTTTGTTGCCTTTGGCGAATTGGCCGCGCAGGGCAAAACCCGTCCAGAGCACCAAGGTGCCGCCCCATTTCACGGCCTCTTTGAGGAGACGTACCATATACTTCCGTTGTCCTATTTGTTTGGTGCGGAACCGCTCACTCTGACCGATGCCAGTGGTGAGGCGGTCAAAGTAGTCTTGCGTCAGTTTCTTGGGCGGTATCAGGTGGTAGAGTATGGCTGTCGGCAGGTAGTAGAAGCGCATGCCGTGTGATGTCATCTTGTCAAAGAGGTCCTTCTCTTCGGCACCTATCAGGCTGTTGCCTTTGCGGCCAAGCTCGGTGTTGAACAGACCCACGGTGTCGAACACTCTCTTGCGGTAGGCAGCGTTGCCGCCGCCGGGGAACGCCTCGCCAGGGAACTCGCGTTCTTTGTCGCCGAGATACAGCTTGCCGGTGATGAGCTGCCGTGTGTAGTGGCTCATCCAGTCTGGCTCCTCGCATCCGTCGTATTGTGGTATGATGGGACCTCCAGCCGCCACAGCCTCCTTGTTGCGGTTGAAGAAGTCGGCGTAGGTCTGCAGGTACTCGGGGTTCACCAGCGCGTCATCGTCGACATATACCAGCACATCGCCCTTTGCCTCTCGGATGCCGCGGTTGCGGGCGTATGACAGACCCTGGTTGTGCTCCATGAAGTAGCGCAACGTCACCTGTGGGTGGTCGGCCATGAATCGCTCGCATTCACCTGCCGTGCCGTCGTTGCTGTTGTTGTCTACAAGCACAATCTCGTATTCCGTCGGTGGCAGGGTGCCCACGGCCACGCTGTGCAGCACGTTGTACAGGTACCGCTCGCGGTTGTATGTGCACAGTATTACGCTCAGCATCAGGCTTTCTTTCTTTTGCGATAGTACATAAATATAGCGCCTCCGGCCAATACCACCAGCACTATCGAGCTGACGATGGTGACGATGTTCATCTTGAAGAACAGAGGTGCTTCGTTCTTGAATTCAATCACGTGGTCGCCAGCAGGTATGACCATTGCGCGCAGGATGTAGTCGGCACGCATGTATTCGGCCTTCTTGCCGTCGATGTAGGCGCACCAGTCGGGCTCGTAGTACACCTCGCTGAACACCGCCAGCTGCTCTGTGGCGGCATGGCTCTTGTATACCCGGTGGTCTGGGTTGTAGGGGCGCTTGTGCTCCATCTCTATTGTCGCCGTGCTGTCGCTCACGATGGCGATGCTGTCGGTCTTGAACAGCGAGCCGTCGATGACGGCAGTCTTTGCGGGGTCTGTGGTGTTCAGAGCCAGAATCTCTTCGTTGGCATCCTTCACGGTCTTGACTTCCTGCACAAACCAGGCGTTGCCCAGCGCCTCGGGGTTGCGCTGCACCTGTCCGTCACGCATCACCACATAGCGGGCGTTGAGCATGTTCAGCACTCCGGGGTTGATGTGGCGGCTCAGGTAGAAGTCAATGAGGTCTTGGTAGCGGCGCATCTTCACGGCGCTGTAGCCGCCAATCTGGTGGTGGAACGCCGCCGGTTTGCTGTCGTTGAAGGTGTTGGTGGCCATGTTCAACACGCGGTAGTCTTGGTCGCCGAAGCGTGCCGCCATGTCGTCGATGGTGTAGTCCCACTGGTCGGGCTTGAGCTTTATCTGCTGCTCCGAGACGAAGTTCTTCTCGTTGAGGTAGCGGCAGTCTACGCCCCACAGGTCTATCACCACCAGTAGCGCCAGCAGCGCCGCGAAGACAGCAGGAGCGTTCTTCTTACCGCTCATCTTGTTGCTATACAGCCATAGCGCAGCGAAGGCCAGTGCCACGAAGAGCATCGACCGCCATGAGTCGGCAGTGAACAAGGCTTTGCGGTCCTGTATGAAGATGTCCTGTATCTGTTGCCACTGGTTGCCATACTGGCCGGCCATCTGTGCATCGGCGGCACCGCTGTAGCTGAAGCTTCCGCTCAGCAGCAAGCCTATGAGCAGCATCGTCGCCGTCACCCCGCCGCCCACGTAAAGGGCTAGGTTCTTGCGTTTCTGCTCCACGTCGGCCGAGAAGAGTTCCTTGAGGCCCAGCATGCCCAGCAGTACCATGCACACGTTGGCCAGCACGAGGCTCATGCTTGGCGTGCGGAACTTATTGTACAAAGGCAGGTTGTTGAACAGCCACTCGTTGAGCCCCATGAAGTTGCGGCCCCACGACATAAGGATTGCCACCACCGTCGCCGCCAGCAGCCACCACCGCTCGGGTCCTTTCACCAGCACCAGCCCGACGAAGAAAAGGAATATCACTATGGCTCCGAAGTATACAGGGCCGCTTGTGAAAGGCTGGTTGCCCCAGTAGAGCGGCATCTGCTGCTGGTGGAAGGCTTTGTATGAGGCGCTCTCGGTACTTACGGGCTCGCCGCTGCCGCCGCCCATGGCGCCGGGCACCAGCAGGGTGTAGGTCTCGCCGACACCATAGCTCCACGAGAAGGCGTAGTCAATGTCCAGGCCGCTCTTCTTGCCGCTTATCGAGGCGGGCTCACCGTCATGGTAGAGGTCTTCGGGTGTCACCGTGATGGCGTTGCCGCCACGCATTGTGTACTTGGCATACTGTTGGCTGACCATCAGCGCGCGTGCGTTGCAGGCGAAAGCTAGGGCGCAGCCTACCAGCAGGATGCCCACGCCGCCCATGAAGCGGGGCAGGCGTTTCTCTGCAAATGCGTAGATGAAGTGAGTCAGGCCCAACAGCAGGGCGCCGATGATGGTGTAGTAGGTTATCTGTATGTGGTTGAAGTTAAGCTGCAAGCCTAGCGCCAGCGTGAAGAGCAGACCGCCCCACAGCCAGTCGCCCCACTTTTTGTCGCCCTCCTTGGGGCGGCGCAGGCATAGTATCATGCCCGCCATTATCGGGGCCATCATGGCCATAGCCCAGGCCTTGCTTATGTGGCCAGCTTCGACGATGATGATGTTGTAGCTCCCCAAGCCGAAGGCCATGGCGCCCAGCAATGCCAGCAGAGGGCTGCAACCCAGTGCCACTAATGCCACATAGAAGCCCAGCAGGTAGAGAAATAGCACGCCGATGTCGCGGCTGGCGCCGACCACCTCCAGGTTCGTCAGCGAGCGCAACGGTGCGAAGATGCTCTTCATGGGGGCGTTGCCGCCTATCTGGTAGACGGGCATACCACTGAACATAGCGCTGTTCCATCGGGGATAGTCTCCGGTCTTGGCATGGTAGTCCTTGGTCTCCTTGGCCATGGCCTCGAACTTCTGTATGTCGCCTTGCATCACCACCTTGCCACCCAGCACAGGCGAGAAGTACACCATCGCCACCGCCAGCATGACGACGACGAGGCCTGCATGAATCCAAATGGTCTTCTTCATAGATATTGTCTCTTAATTCTTAAACTCTTGATTCTTAACTCTTAACTTTTCACCGTCGGGTATTCCACTCTCACATGATAGATGCTCATCATCTTCTCCTTGAGGAACTTGCGGATGCTTGCTATGTCCCCATAGGTGAGTGGGCAGTTGTCAAGCTGTCCGGCCTGCACCTTGCCGTCTATCAGGCGGTCTATCATCTCGTCGGTGGCCTCCTTGGAGTGCACCTTCAGGCTGCGGCAGGCGGCCTCGACGGTGTCCACTATCATCACCACGGCGGTCTCGCGGCTGTAGGGGCGCGGTCCCGGGTAGCGGAACAGGCTCTTGTCGAAGTCGCCGTCGGGGTGGCGCTCCAATTCCTTGGCGTAGAAGTAGCCTGTGTTCGTGGTGCCGTGGTGGGTGCGTATGAAGTCCTGCACCTCCGACGGCAGGTGGTATTTGCGTGCCAGCTCGAGGCCGTCGGTGACGTGGGCGGTGATTATCTGGGCGCTCTCGGAGTAGTCGAGTTCGTTGTGCGGGTTGAAGTCCGAGCTTTGGTTCTCGGTGAAGTAGAACGGGTTGCGCACCTTGCCGATGTCGTGGTAGAGGGCGCCGACCTTCGTCAGCAGCGAGTCGCCGCCGATCTCGCCCACCAGGTCCTCGGCGATGTTGGCCACCTGCACCGAGTGTTGGAAGGTGCCGGGGGCTTTCTGGCTCAGCTCGCGCAGGGCCGGATGGCTCGTGCTGCTAAGCTCCATGAGCGTCAGACTCGTGGTGATGCCGAAGAACTTCTCGAACACATATATCAGCGGGTAGGCCATGAGCGTCATCAGCGCGTTGAGGAAGAACATCAGGTAGCGGTCGAGTGTGAGCGCGTGCAAGTTGGTGTCCTGGCTCAGCACACCGGCGGTGTAGATGAACGAGTAGCTGATGAAAATCACTAACGCCAGCACGAAGAACTGGCTGCGGCGCTCCAGGTCGCGCACGGCGATGATGCTCATCATGCCCGTTATCAGCTGGTAGAAGATGAACTCGAAAGCGTTTGGCACCAGGTTGGCCAGTATGATGACCGTAGTCAGGTGTATGTAGAGGGCCACGCGCATGTCGAAGAAGACGCGCATCAGGATAGGCACTATGCACAACGGCACCAGCAGCACCCAGTCGGGGTTCACCCTCGTCACCAGCGCCTCGACGGCCGACATCAAGAGTATCGTCAGCATGACGAAGGTCACCTTGCGGTTGTCCTCCAGTATGGGGTGGCGTGTGTTCTTGAGAAACATGTAGAGCGCCGTGAAGGCGATAATCGCCAGCAGCAGCTGGCCCGCCATCTGGCCTGCCAGGCTGAACGAGTCGCTGAAGCGGCGGTCGTTCTCGGCCTCCAGGCTGCGTATTATCTGCGCCTTCTCCTCGCTCACCTCCTCGCCCTTGCTCACTATGTGGTCGCCCGCCATCACCATCTGGCTGCTGTAGCTTATCTGCGACAGACGGCTGTCGAGCTCCAAGGCCGTGCGTGCCTCGTCGGGCACCAGGTTGGGCACCAGCAGGCTGTCGCGCAGCAGGCCGGCGTCGAGGTCGGCAAAGGTCACGAAGTCGCTGCCTTTGTGCATGCTGCCCACGTTGCCCTGCAGCAACACCACCTCGCGTCCGTCGAGCGTACTTACGCCGTCGGGCAGGGCTATGTAGCCGCTGCGGTATATGCTGTCCATCTGGCGTTTCAGCCTGCGGCGTTCGCCGCTGTCCATCTTCCACTTGCCGCTCTCCAGACGCTGCATCGCCGTTGCGCGCGCCGTCGAGTCCTCGCGGTAGTACAGTATGGCCTTATGCCGTTCGCTCTCCTCCTCGCCGCGTATCTCGTCGGCGCTTTTCAGCACCGCGAAATCATAGGGCGCCACAAGGTCGGCCTCGCGCCATACGGCCCCGACTTTGTAGTCGTAGTGCACGCCGTGACGCGTGTGAGGGAAAATGGCCACGATGGCCACCGCCGTCACAAGCATTATTAACACCTTGTATAGCAGAGGCAAACGCTTCACTGTTGCCGTTATAATGTTGCTCATATTATTCTTTTTATAAATTGCAAAGATACAACTTTTTTGCGACATAGCGAAAAAAATAACTTTTCACCTCACTCCCTCCGGCCTATCTACGGTCCCTCCTCGGCCTTCCTTCGTTCTTCCCTCGGCCTTCCTCCGTCCTACCTCCGACATTTCTTCAGTAGTTTTTCAGTAGTTCTTCAGTAGTTCTTCAGTGTGGTACTGAAGAACTACTGAAGAACGATGGTCGAAGGATGGTCGAACGGTCGTATCTACTACCTGCCAACTCCGTACCAAAAGGGTGGGAGAGAGGTGGTGGATAACTTTTTTTTATGTATGACACAATAAAAAGTGTGCAACGGTGTTAATGGATTTATGAATTGTGTGTCGTGAATTGTGGATTTGGGATTGACAATAACTAAAAAACAGGATAAAATGAAGAAAATCTTTGCAATGGCAGCAGCGTTGCTGCTCAGCGCCAGCATGATGAGCGCCCAGAATTCGTTCAAGGGCATCGTGAAGTACAAAGTGGAGTCGACGGGTCAGGTGGCTATGACCATCCCCGAAGAGGCCGCCACCGCCGAGATTAAGGTGTCGGGCGACGACATGTACACCAAGAGCAGCATCTTCATGAGCTCGCCGTTCACGGAGTGTGTGCTGGTGCAGAACCTCACCATCACGCGCTGCGAGAACTACGGCATGCTGCTGAGCTACTTGCGCAGCCAAGGGTCGGAGTTCGACTATCAGGGCGACGGCAAGCTGATTATCAAGAATACCGCCAAGCCCGACGCTTTCGACAGCCTCGAGATTGTCGACAAGGAGCCCGGCCACTTCTACCTTGAGTACACCAGCGAGACCAAGCAGATCGCCGGTGTGACGGCCAAGAAGATGGTGCGCCACATGTATGACGAGGAAGGCACCGACCACCCCACGGAGATGTGGATAAGCGATGAGATCGGTCCGCGCGTCAACATTCTCTTCGACGGCATCAAGGGTATGCCTCTGCAATGCACCGTCGATGCCGGCGAGGGCAAGGCTATCACCTATACAGCCACCGAGGTGGTGAAGGGCAAGGTTAAGGAAGCCGACTTCCTGCTGCCCGACGGCTACGACACCCTCAGCGAGGAGGAGCTCGAGACTCTCGGCACCCAGCTCCAGGAGGAGCTCGAACTGCTGCAGGAGGAGTAGGCTTGTAGTTAAGAGTTAGGAGTTAAGAGTTTAGAGTTAAGTGGCCAAAGGTAAGAAGAAAAGTAACGCCAAAGGCAAGGCTGCTGCCGGCAAGAGCCGTGCGGCGGCCTTCGCGGCATTTCTGCGCAGCCAGCGCTTCGCGCATATCCGCGGGGCGGTGTATGTGCTGTTTTCTGTGTTTCTGGTGATAGCCATGATAGGCTTCTATGTCACCGACGCCCGTGGGGGCTGGACAGGCTCGCTGGGCAAGGGGGTGGCGGAGTTCTTTGCCGTCAACCTCTTCGGCATCGGCAGTCTCGGCTTTGCGCTGCTGTTCTTCGTCTACGGCATGCGGCTGTGGGGCGTGGTGGTGATGCCTTGGTGGAAGACCCTTGGCAGCACGCTGTTCTGGATGCTGTGGTGCTCGGTGACGCTTGGCTACATCGGCGGCGCATGGGTGAAGAGCGAGGGTTTCGAGAACTACGCCGGCATAGGTCTGTTGATGGCCGAGCCGCTGCACAGGCTGCTGAGCTGGTGGACGCTGGTGGTGCTGCTGTTCCTTGCGGTGCTGTTCCTTGTGCTGGTGCACAAGATGGAGCTGCCCAAGGTCGACGTGAAGGGCATCGCCAAGAAGGTGGAGCACGAGATTGAGGAGGCTGCCACAGAGCATGAGCATATAGAGAGCAAGCCCGACGGCGTGGAGCTGACGACGGAGGTGGCCGCATTGATGGCCGAGGAGGTGGAGCCGGAGCCTGAGGCCCAGACCGATGCCGACGATGACGAAGGGGCCGACTTTGATGAGGAGGCCATGAAGCTGTTCCATCAGCCGGTAATCGAGGATGAGGAGCAGCCTGCCGGCGAGGAACCGGCATTCTCCATCGACGACGAGTTCGCACGTGTCAACGCCCGTGCCCAGGCCGCCGCCGAGGGGCCGAAGGACGATGTCAGCTTCACCATAGAAGGCATGGACGAGAACGGTGAGATGACGGAAGCGGAGCCTGAGACGGCAGCCGATGAGGAAGAAGAGCTCGTCGACGAGAACGGCGAACCGCTTGCCGACGACGACTACCGCCGCCACATAGGCTTGGACGAGCCATACGACCCGCATCTTGACTTGAGCGACTATGTGATGCCCGAGACCGCCTTGCTCGAGGACTGGGAGGTGTCGAACACACGCGTCACCAAAGAGGAGCTGGTGGCCAACAAGGACCGCATCGTGCAGACCCTGAAGGATTACGGCATCGAGATTAACGAGATAACGGCCACGCCCGGTCCCACGGTGACCCTCTACAAGATAAAGCCTGCCCCTGGTGTCCGCATCAGCAAAATCAAGAACCTCGAAGACGACATAGCCTTGAGCCTCGCAGCTCTCGGCATACGTATCATAGCGCCGATACCCGGCGAGAGCAACGTGGGTATCGAGGTGCCCAACGCCAAGCCGCAGATTGTGGCCATGAAGACCATGCTGGAGAGCGAGGCATTCCAGAAGGCCAAAGAGAAGATGGAGCTGCCGATAGCTTTCGGCAAGACTATCTCGAACGAGTGCTTCGTCACCGACCTGGCCAAGATGCCCCATCTGCTGATGGCCGGTGCCACAGGTACCGGTAAGTCGGTGGGCCTGAATGCCGTGCTGGCGAGCCTGCTGTACACCAAACATCCGTCGGAGCTGAAGCTTGTGCTTGTGGACCCGAAGAAGGTGGAGTTCAGCCTCTACTCGGCTCTGGAGCGCCACTATCTGGCCAAGATGCCCGACGAGGAGGAGGCCGTCATCACCGACGTCAAGAAGGTGGTGCGCACGCTGAACAGTCTCTGCATCGAGATGGACAGCCGCTACGACTTGCTGAAGCAGGCCAAGGTGCGCAAGATTACCGAATACAACGAGAAGTTCTGCAAGCGGATGCTGAGTCCCGCCAACGGACACCGCTACCTGCCGTACATAGTTGTGGTCATCGACGAGTTCGGCGACCTCATCATGACCGCCGGCAAGGAGGTGGAGCTGCCTATAGCGCGTCTGGCACAGCTGGCACGTGCTGTGGGTATACATCTCATCATCGCCACGCAGCGCCCGACGACCAACATCATCACGGGTACCATCAAGGCCAACTTCCCGGCACGTGTGGCGTTCCGCGTGACCAGCGGCATCGACAGCAAGACCATCCTCGACACCGGTGGAGCGCAGCAGCTGATAGGACGCGGCGACATGCTCATCTCGCTGGCAGGCAAGGATATGATACGACTGCAATGCGCCCTTATCGACACGCCGGAGATTGACAAGCTCGTCAAGTTCATAGGCGACCAGCGCGGCTATCCCAATGGCTTCGAGTTGCCGGAATACCTCGACGAGAACGAGGAGCCCAACAAGGAGTTTGACGCCAAGAGCAAGGACGAGTTCTTCAACGATGCGGCTCGTCTGGTGGTGGCTTCGCAGTTCGGCAGCACCTCGCTGCTACAACGCAAGCTGCAGCTCGGATACAACCGTGCAGGCCGCATAATAGACCAGCTGGAGGCCGCCGGCATCGTGGGCCCCAGCAACGGAAGCAAGCCCCGTGACGTGTTGATACACGACGAGGTGAGCCTCGAAGAACTATTGAAATCATTGTGATTATGAAACGTAAGATACTCATACTGGCAGGTGCGGCGCTGCTGCTGGCGGCGGCCGCGGGATGCTCGAAGCAGAAGACCTGCCGCTGTTCGGTGAAGAATACGTCGCGTGTGCGCATCGTGAAGATTGAAAAGGGCGAGTGCGATCAGTTGCATTGGTTCCAAGGTCACGACGAGGTGGACTCTCTGTGGGCCGACTCGCTGCTGTGTACCGACTACGACTTCCGTATTGATTCCATTTATGAAAACTGAAGCCATGAAGAAGATATTGCTGACCGCCGGTGCCGCAGCGCTGCTACTGCTTGCCTCGTGCAACAAAGAACGCCAGTGCAAGTGCTCCTACACCGAGACGAATGACGACAATTCGTTGCGTTTCATGTATGTGGACTATGGTATGAAGTGCGAGAACATCACGGAGATGTCTGAGGAGATACATATCACCGACAGCACCACCACGCCACCGAGCCACTCGCTGCGCCGTATAGAGGTGCACAAAGTCTCCTGTCGCGAATATGGCAAGTGAGACCGTCGTAGAGGCCGCAGAAAGACGGACGCCGGCAAAGGTGGCTGCACGTGTGCTCAGGGTGCTGCTGGGAGTCTTGTTTGTCGTGTCGGCAATGGCCAAGTTGGTGGCTATCGATGACTTTGAGCTCTATGTCTTCTCCTACGGCTTTGTGCCGTTAAACGTTACTTATATCCTTGCGCGACTCTGCATTGCCGGAGAGGCTTTGCTGGGTGTGATGATTGTCACCGGGTGGTGGCGGCGTTGGGTGAACCTTGCGGTGCTGGCGGTACTGCTTCTGTTCAGCCTTTTCCTCTGCTATGCCGCTCTGATTGGGCGTGACGATTCGTGCCGCTGCATGGGCCGATTGGCCGAGATGCCGCCGGCGGTGTCGTTGTTGAAGAACGCCGTGCTGATAGTGGTGACGCTGTTTGTTATGAAGATGGAACGCGGTCGGGCTGAAAGCAAACGGCACACAGCACGTAAGGCCGTTGTTACTGCCGTTGTTGCAGTAGTGTCGACGGTGGCGGTATTCGCCATCTCGGTGCCCGACAATTGGCTGTTCGGCGATGAGGAAATGTTGTATGACAAAGAGTTGCTGCAAGAGACTGTGTCGGAGCGTGGACTTGATGGCGGGCATAAATTGGTGGCTTTTGTGACGCCGGGATGCCCTTACTGCATGATGAGCAGAGAGAAAATCGGTATGATAGCCAGGCGTCACGATCTTGACACCACTGCAATAGTTTATATAGAACCCGCCGACATCGGGGCTCAACGTTTCATGGACCTTACCTACGGGAGCCGTCCGCTGGTGGTCCTCATCGACAACGGCACGCCGGTAGGCACCTGCCACTATCGCAATATTGACGAGCGAAACATTGCCGAGTTCCTGCCGAAACAGTAGGCTGTTGATAACTTTATTGTAGCGTTTCTTGGGAAATGCGTATATTTGTATTTTAAAGATAGGGCTAAATGAATGTATAACATTAATGTTATCAATATATTAATATTATCTTTTAACACACAAAAAGCATTATGAGCGGTTTCTTTGGCGTAGTAAGTGAACGTCCTTGTATCTCCGATTTGTTCTACGGAACAGATTATCATTCACATCTTGGCACCAAGCGTGCTGGTTTGGCCACCTTCGACAATGGGCAGGCACACCAGAACATCCACAACATCCAGAACTCCCACTTCAGGCCCAAATTCTCCAAGGACCTGGACGAGATGAAAGGAAATGTCGGCATCGGCGTCATCAGCGACACCGAGGCCCAGCCTGTGATGGTGAACTCGCATCTTGGACGTTTCGCCATAGCTACTGTCTCGAAGATTAACAACATCGACGTGCTTGAGCAGGATTGCCTCGAGCGTCATCAGCAGTTCACCGACTTGAGCCGCGGGAAGACCAATCCCACGGAGCTTGTGGCTCTGCTTATTTCGCAGGGCAAAGACTTTGTCAACGGTATAGAGAATGTGTACAACAGGGTGAAGGGCAGCTGCACGATGCTGATTCTGACGCCAGACGGCATCATCGCCGCCCGCGACCGCTACGGCCGCACGCCTATAGTGATAGGCCGGCGCGGTAACGACTATGCTGTGGCCAGCGAAAGTCATAGCTACATCAACCTCGGCTATGAGACCTGCCGCTTCGTCGGCCCGGGCGAGGTGGTGAAGGTGACCACCGACGGAGGCATCAAGGTGTTGCGCCCCGCTGAGGCAAAGAACCAGATATGCTCGTTCCTGTGGATATACTACGGCTATCCCTGCACAGAATACGAAGGCATCAATGCCGAAGAGGTACGCTATAACCTCGGTCGTATCATGGGTCTGCGTGACGACGTGGAGGCCGACTTCGTCAGTCCTATTCCGGACAGCGGCATTGGTATGGCCCTTGGCTACAGCAACGGCCGACAGATACCGTATAAACGCGGTCTGCTGAAGTATACACCCACCTGGAGCCGTTCGTTCATGCCCGTGAGCCAGGAGGACCGCTTCCTTGTAGCCAAGATGAAACTGATACCTTCCCGCGCTATGCTGCAGGGCAAGGAGGTCGTCTTCTGCGACGACTCCATAGTGCGTGGCACACAGCTGCGCGACAACGTGAAGATGCTCTACGACTACGGCGCCAAGAAGGTGCATGTGCGCATCAGCTGCCCGCCGCTGGTACACGGATGCACGTTCCTCAACTTCAGCGAGAGCAAGACAGACCGCGAGCTTATCACCCGACGTGTCATAGAGGAGCTTGAGGGCGGCGAGGTTCGCAAGTTGGAAGCTTATCACGACCACACCACCAAGGAGTATGCCAACATGGTGGAGGTGATAAGGCAGCATGTGGGCGTAGATACCCTCAAGTTCAATACCGTCGACGATGTCTGCGAAGCCATCGGATTGCCCAAGGAAAGCATCTGCACCCACTGCTTCGATGCATCGTCCTACGGCGATAAATAAAGAAAAACAGAATACTGAAAGGCGTGAAAAAACTACTTCTCATCCTTATGTGCGTGGCCATGGGCTTCGGAGCTGTGGCTCAGCGGCCCAAGAAGAACTTCCATGCACCCACGGTGCTCAGTGTGGCCGACATCATGGGCAACTATGGCCTTGATTCGGCATGGGTCAACGACACCGCTGCTGCGCTGCGCTACCTCGACGAGCAGCCTGAGGACTATGTCGCGCTCACCAATCTCTGCGTGTCGATACGCACAAAGGCGCAGAAAGCCATCTCGTCGATAGAGAACGACTACGAGTTCCGCGACAGCCTCATCTGGCTCGACAGCAACACCGTGCTTGCCGACTACCCAATCTACGAGTATCGTCTGCGCCGTCTGGCCGACCTGATGGGCAAGATGAGCATCCGCTACAGCCGTCTGGAGCAGCAGCGCATTGAGACTGAGCGTGAAGCAGCACGTCAGCGTGCCATAGAAGAGGCACGGCGGCAGCAGGAAGAGCGTAACCGCATCGCTGCCGACTTGCGCTCGAACATTGAGCTCCACCATCGTGCCATCATTGAGAAGTGCGACGGCGCCGGTGTCACCGACAAGGTGAAGCTCAAGGAACTGAAGGACCTCTACTATAGCTATCTGATGGTCTACAACAAGTACGACCTCTCCACCGGCAACGCCACCAACGAGAGTATTGCTCGCCTCGATGAGCTCAACGCCTTCCAGAACGACCTGCTGGAGAATGTTCTTGGTCAGAACTCGCTGCCTTTCCAGATCGAGAACTTCAAGAATATCCTCAAGGTGCGCTGCGAGAAGGAGAATAGCGACGTCTACCGCAGCTACACCAAGGTCTTCAAGCACACCTCGGTGCCCATATCCTTTGCCGATGTCAGGGAATACGAGGAGTATATCAATCGCATGCACACCGTCATAAATGTGCAGCAGCGTTACATGCAGACCATAGACCTGCGCGCCACCATAGCCTCCGGCACCGATGCTATACAGTCGCAGTATGGCAAGAAATACCGTGAGGTTGTTTCTTCCTACAAGGAGGTGCTGAAAGGCATCAACCAGGTGCCAGCCTTCACTACCAATGCCGAGAGTCTCCTGTTCATCCAGAGCCTCGAGGACTTTACTGCGGCACAGCAGCTGTATATTGACTACTTCAGTCAGCTGGAGGAGATCTCCCAGCGCTCCGACTCCATCATGAAGCGCGGCACCGACAACCGCCAGCTATATGACGTCGTCGTCGCCTACCGCGAGATAAGTGAAAAACTACTTCCCCTGCCTACTTTCCGCGACCCCGAAGGGGCTAAAGTCTACGAGGACCAGCTGCAGGAGGTGCGCGACGTGCAACAATGCTACATGGATGTGCTTACCCTCCGTACCACCATTGCGCGCAACGACGACACTCTGACATCCGTCAAGAAGCTCGACCGCGTGCTCTCAAACGGATACAAACTGCTCCGCAAGCAGGTCGACCTCAGACCCTCCTTCGCTACCGTCGAGCGTGGACGCAGCTTCATAGACCTCCTGTCCTCTCACATCGAGATGCAGAACCTCTGCCTCATCACCAAAAAGAAGATAGACCAGATCAAGCGAAACGACAAACTGATAGACTTCAAGGAGAACCCCTTCCGCAACATCGTGAAAGCGTACAACCGCATGTATAAGGCCTATAGCGACGTCAGCGAAATCACCAATACCGAAGACCTCCGCCGCTACAGCCGCCAATGCGACAGGCTCATAGATCTGCAGAAGGCTTTTATTGAGATACAACAAAGCCCGACGGTGCAAGAGGTCGACAACAGTCTGAAGCGTGAGACAAGTATCGACAAGATAAAGCTCGTCGTGGGGTTTGACTAAAGATGTGAGGATGTAGCAAGAGGCCGATACGTTGACGTGTCGGCCTCTTGTTTTATTTGCAGAATGCCAAGGGTTCTGCTGGCCCGTTTTCGCGACCGTTGATGAAGACTTTTTCTATGCGGGAGTGGAATGTCTGTCCTTCGAGGGGGCTCCAGCCGCATTTGCTTAGAAGGCTTTCCTTGGTTATGGTTGTTTCGATGCCTGTCCGGACGAGGACGATGTCGGCCTTATAGCCTTTGCGGATGAATCCGCGGTCTTTTATGCCGAAGAGTATCGCCGGGTTGTGGCACATTTTCCATACTATCATTGTCAACAGTTCGTCGTTGTTGATGGCGGCTTCCATCATCATCTGTAGTGAGTGTTGGATAGATGGTATGCCGCTCGGTGCGTCGAAGTATGGTTTCTGTTTGGCTTCTATGGTGTGAGGTGCGTGGTCGGTGGCTATGGTGTCGATGATGTCGTCTTCGAGAGCGGCCCATAGTGCGAGGCGGTCATCGTTGCTTTTGATGGCTGGGTTGCACTTGATGAGGTTGCCGAGAGTGGGGTAGTCGCGGTCGTCGAACCATAGATGGTTCGGGGTTACTTCCGCGGTGATGTTTTTTTGCGACAGGTCGAAGTTGGAGAGGAGGCTGAGTTCTGTAGCAGTAGATATATGAGCGATGTGCAGGCGTGTGCCGTAGCGGCGAGCACGTTCGATGGCTTTGTAGGTGCTGAGGAAGCATGCTTCGGTGTTGCGTATGAGTGGGTGCAGGGCGGCGGTCTCGCGGTCGGTCCCTTGGCATTCGCGTTTCATGTTCGCCATATTGGCCTGTATGACGGCTTCTTCTTCGCAATGTGCCACGATGAGTTTGCGTGCATCGCGGAATAGGTGGTCGAGCTGGTCGGGGTTGTTGACAAGCATGTTGCCTGTGCTTGAGCCGAGGAATAGCTTTATGGCAGCGTAGGATGTGGGTTCGATGGCAAGGAGGTCGTCGATGTTGTCGTTGGTGGCGCCGAGCATGAAGGCGTAGTTGACTGCGCTGTCGCGCGCGGCGAGTGCTTCTTTCTGTCGAAGTGCCTCGATGGTTGTTGTCTGAGGCTTTGTGTTGGGCATGTCGATGACGGAGGTGACGCCACCGGCGCGTGCTGCGCGGCTTTCGGAGTAGAAAGTTCCTGCAGGGTTTTCGCTTTGGCCGCCGTCGCGGAAGTGTACATGTGTATCGATGACGCCAGGCAGGAGTAGGAGTCCTGTGGCGTCGGCGATGATGTCGGCGTGTGTGGCTGCCCGCAGGTCTGAGCCATCGCCCTGCTTTATGTCGACTATGATGTCATCCTCAATGAGGAGTGATCCGTTGAAGATGCGGCCTTCGTTGACGATGGTTGCGTTGAGGATGAGTGTTTTCAGAATTTCCTCCCTTCTGCCCAGCGGCGGCCGGCTATTTGGGCTTCTGCCGATGTGTTGTACTGGTTTTTGACGACGAACTGTCCGGTGTGGTCGATACAGCCCCAACGGCCATCCATCTTGGCGGGGGCCACGCGGTCGTTCCACACGTAGGTGAAGAGTTTGGCGTCCTCGAGGGTGGGTTTGATGACCCATTCGCCCTTGTAGTCGACGTAGCCCCAAGCTTGTGTGCCGGGGTCCATGACCGGGTAGAGCCAATGTCCGAGTTCCTCGCCGCGGTCCCACTGGTCGCCAGCCAGCCAGGCTTCGCTGCTGAGGGTGAAGACGTTGCGCGAGAGGTCGTCACCGGTGTCGCTTACCACCATCCAGTAGCCGTCGAGCTTGGCGGTGGCGAAGAGGCCTGTGTCGTTGGCGAAGCGTGTGGCTGCCTCGTAGATGGGCTGGATGCGCCATTCACCGCTCCAGTCGACCCATCCCCATTTGCCGTTGGCCGGGTTGGAGACAGGGTAGCGCCAGCCTTCGAGTGAGCGTCCGTGCTCGTACTGCAGCAGGGCGTCGGCGGCTTCTTCCTGGGTGAAGAAGATGGGGGTGGTGACGATGTTGCCGTTGCGGTCTATGTTGCCCCAGCGACCTTCCTGCTTGACTTGCGTGTAGGGGTAGTTGTTGTCGTTGCCGAAAGGCATGCGGTCTTCATACATAGGCTGTACGGCCCAACGGCCGAGGTAGTCGACAAAGCCCCAGAGGCCGTTGTTGGGGTTAGTGACCGGGAGGCGCCAGGTGTAGAAATTGCGTCCCACAGCCCACTGGGCACCAGCTTCCTCGGCTTGCTGTGCCGTGAGGAAGATGTTGTTGACCACCAGCACACCGCGACCGTCGATGCAGCCCCAGCGGCCGTCTTTCATGACGCTGGCGAAGCGCTTGGGGTCACGCCCCTGATGAGGGTTGGCGGCTTGGTATACGGGTGAGTATTTCCAGCGACCGTAGTAGTCGACAAAGCCCCAACGGCCGTCGGCGGCGTTGCGGGCGGGGTAGACCCATTTGCCGGGCTCGGTGAGCTCTTCCCAGTTGCGGCCGGCTTCCTGTGCCACCTCCTTGGTGGGGAACATGTTGCGGCAGACGATGTTGCCGTCGATGTCTATGCATCCCCAACGGCCGTCAATCTTTACCGGGGCCCATTTCCTGACAGAGCCCTCGAATTTGCCGGCACGCTGGTATTGCGGCATGATTTTCCAGCTGCCGTTTTCGTTTTTGTAGCCGAATGTCTGCGTTGCGCTCTCGAACACAGGGGTCTGTGCCTGTAATGTTGTTGCGCACAGCGCGGCGATGAATGTGAAGACGATTCTTCTCATATTGTGTATGTGTTTATTTTAAAAGTGTTGTTTTTCATTTTTCGTTTCTGAGGTCCAAGAGCCTTCTGCGGGCCAAGGTGTAAGTTGTCTTGCGGTCGGTGATGGCGTTCTGTGCCTGAAGGAGTAGGGCATGAGCCTGCAGCACGTCGGATAGGGTGGTGTTGCCTGCTGTGTAGTTGAGGTTTGCCAGCCGGTAGTTTTCCTCGGCCACAGAGAGCGCGGAGGAGTCGGACTTCATGAGCAGGTAGGCATCCATCATGTCGCTGTAGGCTTTTTCCTCCTCGAGCGACATCATGCGTCCGAGGTTGTCCTGCATAATCTGGGCTTCCTCGATGGCTATGTTGTGCTGGTGAAGCTTGTGGGCTGTCTCCCACCATGCTGTCAGCGGTACTGATAGTGTGAGCAGCGCAATGCCGTTGGACGAGGCTTCTTTCTTCAGGATGTTGCCGTAGAATGTTATACCCACTATGGCAAGCTGGGGGAGGCTTTCGCCGATGGTCATGCTTTTCTTGAGCTTCTCGGCCTGCACGTTGAGTTCCAGGAGTTTCATTTCGGGTCTGAGACTGTCGCCGGTGGTCTTGTTTACAAAGAGGGCAGGGGGCTCGGTACCACCGGCAGGTTCCTCGAAGCGGATGTCGTCGCTGTAGTCGATGCCTATCTGCTGGCATAGCAGTCGTTTTGAGAGTCGTATGCCGCTGGTCAGCTGCTGCTGGTTGGCGAGCATCTCGTTGCGTTTGAGCTGAACCTGCAGCGCGTCGGCGTTGGTCACCAATCCGTTGGCCAGAGCGGCTTGCACGGTGCGGTCAAGCGAGTCGATGAGGTCGAGGGCAGCCTTCAATGTTGCCACCTTCTGCTGCAGCCCGGTGACGAGGTAGTATGACGACTCTATGTTCTCAATCACGTCGCGTGTCTTGGCTTCAGCCATGAGGTTGGCGGCATCGACGCCGAGGCTGGCCAGGCGGTTGCCGTTGATGATGCGCCCACCGGCGAATATGGGTTGTACAAAGTTGCCGGAGATGCTGGAACCTTTCTTCATGAGGGTCATCTCGCTCTTGAAGTCGGCGCCGCCACTCTCCGCGCCTTCATAGATGACCTGCAGCAACTCGCGCATATCGTTTGATTCAATATCGTTGATGCCGAAGCGTATCAGTGGGTCGACAGCATAGTAGGTGTTGGCGCTGAAACTCACCTGTGGGAAGAACTTGGTGAAAGCCTGCCGCTTCACCTCCTGTGCTTTTAGCACCTCGAGCTGCGACGTGCGTATGTCGGCGTTGTTCTTGCGCGCCAGCGCCAGACAGCTGTCGAGGGTCAGCACTTGGGCCTGCAGGGTGAAGGAGGAGAGGGACAATGCGAGAGCAAGTGCCACCGCCGCCAAACCCTTTATGTATATCGTGTGTTTCATCGCTGTTCTGCTATTGGTACTGCTTGTTGCTTAGTTTCTTGTTACGTTGATGGGGCGGAAGTTCTGCCGTTTTCTGCCTTCGAAGGCTACGCAATAGGCCACCGGCAGGATGGTGATTACCAGCGGCAGGGTGAATACTGTGCCGAAGCAAATCACCACGCCCATGGGCATCCACAGCAGGGTGCCTGCCAGAATCATGGGTATCACGCCCAAGGCCGTCGTCGCCGAGGTGAGGAAGATGGGCCTCATGCGGCGGAGGCCGGCCTGGTAGGCCGCTTCCTCTATCGACAGCAGCTGTTTGCTGCGCAGCTCCGCCACGTAGTCATACATGATGATGGCGTTGCGCACGATGATGCCCACCAACGAAATCATGCCGAGGGTTGCCGTGATGGAGAAGTCGAGCCCGAAGATCCACAATCCGAAGTTGGCGCCGAAGAGGCAGAGCACAGCCATGGAGATGGAGAGCAGCGAGATGCCTATCTTGCCGTAGTGGATGATGAGGACGAGGAACATCACCGCTATGGCGGCGAAGATGGCCAGCACCAGCATGGGGAATATCTCGCCCGAGAACTGGTAGGTGCCGCCGGGCTCTATCGTCACCCCTTCGGGCAAATCCATGGCATCAAGCTGTTTCGCTATCTTCGAGTATTCTTTTATCTGTCCGGCGTCGGCCACCACGTCGGCCGATACGGTCACGCAGCGCACACCGTTGCGGTGCGGCATGTTGTTGTGGTGGAACTTAGGCGTGATGTCGGCCACCTGGCGCAGGGGCACCCATACACCCGGCTGGGCGCAAGGCACCAGCAGGTCGCCGATGTCGCCGTAGTTGAGCTCTTCCTGCCCGTCGGAGTATACTGATATGGGGATGTTGTAGTCGCCTTGCCACAACGACGACAGCCGTGTGCCCGAGAGGGCTCCGCTGAGGTACATGGACAACGAGGCCTGGGTGATGCCAAGCCTGTTGGCTTCGTCGGTCTTCAGCACCACGTCGAGCATCTCCTCTGTCTCGTCGTAGTCGGAGTGCACATAGAAGAGGTTGGGGTTCTCTTTCATGATGCGTATCAGCGAGTCGCGCACGGGCTCAATCTTGGCGTAGTCGTCGGCTTTGACGTAGAACTCTATGGGTGATGGCGAGAACTGGTAGTCCATCTGTTTGAAGCGCACCTGTACGTTGGGGAAGATGTTTTCGTAGCGTTGCGCGTATTCGGTAATCAGCTCCTTGGTGGCCTCGTCGCTCACGGTGTTGACGATGAACTGTGCGTAGTTGTCCGATGCCAGCTGTGGTGCGTACATCATGTGGAAGCGCGGCGACGACATGCCCACAAAGCTGGTGACGCTCTCCACGCGATTGTCTTTCTGCAGCAGGCGCGCCAGAGAGTCGGCCACAACGCCGCTCTCGTCGATGGTGGAGCCTGCCGCCAGGTGTATCTCCACGGCGAAGCTGTTGCGCTCGGCCTTTGGCAGCACCTGCACGTTGATGAGCGTGAACAGCACCCCGCCCAGCACCACCGAGGCGGCGCCTATGGCCAGCGTCAGCTTCTTGTGGCGGAAGCAGCGGTCGAGGAGCCACTTGTAGCCGTTCTGCAGGCCGTCGAAGAAGCCTGCCTGTATCTTCTCGAAGCGCGTGGGCTGTGCGTCGGCGGTTTTGCGCTTGATGAGGTGCGACGACATGAAGGGTATCACGAGCACGGCATACAGGTAGCTGCATGTCAGCGCAATGAGTATGGTCCACGGGAAGAGCAGCACGAAGTCGCCCATCATGTTCTCCTTGAAGATGCCGAGGGCAGGGAAGAACATCATGGCTATAGATGCCGTTGCAAAGAGCATCGAGCCTGAGAGCTTGGTGGTCGACACCGCCGCCGAGTACCACCGCGAGTGCCCCTCGTTGAGCATGTCTGTGTAGCCGTCGATGACCACCACCGAGTCGTCCACTATCATGCCCAGCACGGCTATGAGGGCGGCGAGGGTGACGGTGTTCATCTCGAAGCCGAGGAAGTACATGATGCCAAGCGTCGCCGCTATGCATATCGGCACCGATGTGGAGCTCACAAGGGCCGTCTTCAGCGGGAAGAGCACCAGCATCACTATGATGACCACGAGGATGGCCTCGATGAGGTCTTTCAGGAACGAGCGCACCGAGCGGTCGACCACCTGCGGCTGGTCGGTGATGCGGTGTATGTGGATGTCGGGCGGGATGTTCTTGGCATACTCTTGCATCACCTCGTCCACCTGGTCGCCAAAAGCCACCACGTTGTTGCCGGGCCGCATCTCAATGGACAGCATCAGGGTGCGGTTCTTCTTCACGTCGTTGTTGTAGTATTCTATGTGCGGCGACTGCTCCTCGTAGCGCGACTCCACACGTGCCACGTCGCGCAGACGCAGCGTCTGGCCGGTGACGGGGTCGGCGAAGATGACCAGCTCGTTGAGGTCGTATATCGAGCCGAAGGGTATCGACACATGCACCATGGCGTTGCCCTCGTGGCTGCTTACCGTTCCCGAGATGGTGCGGAAGCCGTGGGCCGCCAGCTCGGCGCTCACCACCGAGGGCGATATGGCATACTGCGTCAGCTTCATGGGGTCCATGTGCACGGCCACCTCTTCGCGTTGGGCGCCTATGACGCTTATCTTGCCCATCTCCGGTATGTTGCGCAGCTTGTCGGAGAGCCCTTTGGCCAGCTCCTCGAGCTCGCGCGGCGACCGCTCGTTGCTCTCTATGGCCAGCAGCAGCGTCGACGCGTTGCCGAAGTCGTCTATCACGGCCGTCGCCACCACGCCCTGCGGCAGGTTGGTGATTCTGAAGAGCGACAATCCCTCGCGTATGCGCGACCACGTCACCTTCATGTCGCTGTCCGAATGCACCAGCGTCACGAACACATACAGCATGCCGTTCTTGCTGTAAGAGTAGGTCTTGGTCTTGTCCACATCGGTGAAGGTGAACAGGTACTCCTCCACCTTGCCGGCCACCTGCTCCTCGATCTCCTCGGCTGTGGCGCCGGGGTAGACAACGGCCACAACACCCTGGCTGATGCTCACGTTCGGGAACTCGTTCTTGTTGAGGTTGGGCAGGGCGTAGATGCCTATGGCTATCACGAGGATTATAGAGAACATTATCAGCGGAAAACTCCGCATCGCTCCCTCAATCATATTTGTCTTTCGTGCCATAACTTCCCGGTTGTCTTTTCTCTGTTCTCAAATCACTTCACCGTCACCTTCGCTCCCGAATAGAGTTTCTGGTGGCCACCGGTAACCACGGTGTCGCCGTCGCTGAGGCCTTCCGTCACCAGCACGCCGCACTTCACAAAGTCGCCCACGCCGATGACGCGCTGTCGGGCCACGCCGTTCTCGATGACCCACACCACCTGTCCTTCAGGCATGGTGTGGACGCAGCTCGACGGCACCACCGTGCCTGTGCTCGACTTGTGGCTCGTGTGCACTTTGGCCACCATGTCGGGCAGCAGCTCGCGCACATCGCTCTCCACCACGGTGGCATTCACACGGTAGGTGTGGCCCAGCGGGTTGGCCACGAGGCTCTTGTCGCTGACGCGCAGCTTCACCTCGCGGTTGCCGAGGGCGGGGATGGTGGCTGTGGCTTCGTCGCCTATGCTTATATTGTGTATCTCCTGCTCGGGCACCGAGAATGTGACGCGCAGCTTGTTCATGTCGAGCACGCGGGCGAAGACCTCGCCCGGACGGAGGTCCTGCCCCACATGGCGGTCCTGGCACGACACCACGCCGCTGAAGGGCGCCCTGAGGGTGCAGTCCTCAACGCGCTTGCGGGCGCTCACCTCGGCCTGGCGGGCTTTCTCGAGGTCGGTCTCCATCTGTATCCAGCGCACATCGCTGATGCCGCCCTCCTTGTACACGGCCTCCATGCGGCGGTAGGCGTCCTCGGCCTGGCGCAACGTGGCGCGCGCGGTGGCATGGAGGCTCGACATCGTGGTGCTGTCGGCGACAGCTATCACCTGGCCGCTGGCCACGTGCTGCCCGTTGTGCACATTCACCTTTGTCAGCGTGCCGCCAAGCGGGAAGCCCAGCTCTATTATCTTCTCCGACGTGATGTCGCCCACATAGTTGCGCTCCGTGGGCGCCTCGGAACTGTTGACGATCATGACAGACACCGGAATCGTGTCGCTCCATCCGTTGGCGGTCGGCTGCTTCTTCCCGCACGAAAACAATAGCAATGTTGCGGCTGCAATGATGGTTACCAGGCGTTTCATGGCGATATGTGTTTGTCTTTGTTGTTGTTGCGTCTTTTGTAGGAAAAAATTTGTTTTTGCAAATATACATATAAAATGCAAATACGACAAATCTTTTTTCCCCTCCCTACATACCCGGTACGGCATTTCTTCAGTAGTTCTTCAGTTCTGTACTGAAGAACTGCGCTTTTTGCCGTGCTGAGGCATCGGCTATGCCGACAAGTGGCTCCGAAGGGAGTCCGTAGGGGAGGGGGATGGCGACGGATGGCGGCGACGAGGGGGTTGCTGCCGCCGACGGATGGGCGACGTACTTTTTTGTTGCTGTGCAAGTGGTTGTGTGTGTGGTTGATGGAATTATTTGCGATGTTTTTTGGCCGAAAGGGCGCGCCATTTCAAATTTTAATCGTATCTTTGCAGTTTGAAAAATTAAATATTAACAAAGTTAAATAACAGACAACGATGAACAAATTTGATCCCGCAACCGCTATTCAGCGCATCGATGGCCGCGACGCCAACCGCGGCGTTAACCCCGCAATCTGCGACAGCGCCACCTTCACCTTCCCCGAGGCACACCTCATGACCGAGACTTTCCACGGCGAGACCGAGGGCTACTTCCTCTACAGCCGTCATTGGAACCCCTCCAACCTCGCTCTCTGCCAGCGCCTCGCCGCCATGGAAGGCACCGAGATGGCTTGGGTCACCGGTAGCGGTCTTGCCGCCATCACCAGCGCCCTGCTGCATGAAGTCAACGCCGGCGACCACATCGTGGCCAGCATGACCACCTACGGCGGCACCTTCGCCTTCATGGCCAACTACCTCAAGAAGTTCAACGTCCACACCACCTTCGTGAACATGCAGAACCTCGACGCTGTGAAGAAAGCCCTCGCCGAGCACCCCAACACCAAGGTCGTCTACACCGAGACCATGAACAACCCCCTGCTCCGCATCGCCAACATCCCCGAGCTGAGCAAGATGGCCCATGCCGCCGGTGCCAAACTCATCGTCGACAACACCTTCACCCCCATGATTTTCAGCCCCTGCCGTCTGGGTGCCGACGTCACCGTCTATTCGATGACCAAGTACATCAACGGTACCAACGACTGCGTCGCCGGTGCCATCTGCGGCAGCGCCGAGTACATCAACAGCCTTATTGATGTCAACAACGGCACCTGCATGCTCCTCGGCCCCGTGCTCGACCCCATGCGCAGCGCCTCCATCAACAAGAACCTGCACACCCTGCACATCCGCATGAAGAAGCATGGCGAGAACGCCATGTATCTGGCCAAGCGCTTCAAAGAGGTGGGCTTCAAATACAACTACCCCGGCCTGCCCGAGCATCCCGACTACGAGCTGTTCTGCAGCATGATGAACGAGGGCTACGGCTTCGGCGGCATGATCAGCATCGACATGGGTACTGCCGACCGCGCCAGCAAGATCATGGAGCTCATGCAGCAGAAGGGCGTCGGCTACCTCGCCGTCTCGCTGGGTTACTTCAAGACCCTCTTCAGCAACAGCGGCAAGAGCACCAGCTCCGAGGTGCCCGAGGAGATCCAGAAGGAAATGGGTATGAGCGAAGGCCTGATACGCTTCAGCATGGGTCTCGACAACGACATCGAGGCTACCTTCCAGCTCATCAAGGAGAGCGTGGACGCCTTCAACAAGTAAAATTATCCCGATGGTTTTAATGGGTTTAATGGGTCGTATGGGCATTGCCCATGTTGCCCTTTAAACCCATTAATCCTATTAACCCCATCAACCCAATGAAAAAGATAGCAGTTATACTAAGCGGTTGCGGCAACCGCGACGGCTCCGAGCTGCAGGAGTCGCTGAGCCTGCTCCTGGCCATCGACCGTCGTGGATGGCAGTACCAATGCTTCGCGCCGGAAGGCCTGTTCGAGGTGGTGCCGCATGTCGACGTGCAGGACACCGAGGAGGAGGGCACCATCCTGGATATGGAGCAGCGCGACATCTTCGTGGAGAGCGCACGCATAGCGCGTGGCAACCTGCTGCCGATGGAGCAGTACAGCCCTGCCGACTACGACGCTCTGGCGCTGCCCGGCGGCATGGGCGCCGCCCGCAACCTCAGCACCTTCGCCTTCGACGGCCCCCGCATGGAGGTCATCGACAGCGTGCAGGACGCCATCCTCGCCACCTACCGCGCCGGCAAACCCGTGGTGGCCATGTGCATTGCCCCCATGGTGCTGGCCAAGGTGCTGGGTCGCTACGAGGTGGAGCTGACCCTCGGCCCCGACGACAACCAGGCGTCGCAGGTGGCCAAGGGCTTCGGCTGCAAGGTGCGCGCCTGCGGCCCCACCGACGTGTGCGTCGACGACGAGCACAAGGTGCTCACCACCCCCGCCTATATGGCGGCCACACGCATCAGCGAGATCTTCGCCGGCGCCGAGAACATGGTCGCCGAACTCGAGAAGATGATTTGATTGCCCGCCTTCGGCGAAAAAAGAAAAGGGCTGATACACCAATGTGGTGCGTCAGCCCTTTCAATTTTCAATTTTCAATTTTCAATTTTCAATTCTCTGCGAGGCCGATGTATTTGTCTATCTCCTGCCACTCGGTGCTCTCGGGGTAGTTCTGCTTGATGGTGTTGAAGCAGTTGAGGGCCTCGGTGTTGTTGCCCTGCACGAGGTAGGCGAGACCTGCCTTGAAGTAGGCCGAGGGGGCGGTGATGTAGTTGTCGTTCATCTTGGCGGCCTTGAGGTAGAGGCTGACGGCCTTGTCGGTGTTGCCGAGTTCCATCTCGGCGTCGCCCTGGGCCATGACGGCGATGGGTTTGGTGAAGGTGTCCTTGCCGCTGTATTTGCCGAGCCACTTGGAGGCTTCGTCGTAGTTGCCGAGGCGCAGGTTGGCGATACCGGCATAGTATTTGGC
>ONJY01000027.1 GCA_900318275.1 uncultured Bacteroidales bacterium
TGAGTGTTCACCTCTTCCCATTCCGAACAGAGAAGTTAAGCCTCACATCGCCGATGATACTGCACTTGTTTGTGGAAAAGTAGGTCGCCGCCAATTTTTATAAGGGAACTGCAGAAATGCGGTTCCCTTTTTTATTTTTGGTGGCGAAGGTTGCTTATTATTAGCCAAATGCCGACAGAGGCTAATACGACACCTCCGATAAGGACTTTTGTGTCTGGCAGGAATATGACTGGTATCTTGGCTATCTGTGTGTCGCCAAGTCTTAGCCAGCAATAGATGGCCAGGAGCGTGACCGTAAGATTGTGCCCTGCATGGAGTGCGACACTATACCAGATATTTCGTGAAAAAATAAAGACCAATCCGTAAACTATGGCGCTAAGGAATGCTCCGGGGAAGTTGCGCACATGAAGTACGCCAAACAGCAGAGCCATCACCACGCATACAACAATCTGTGTGCCCCTACGACGGAAGGGCGAGATGGCCATTTGGCGGAAGCACAACTCTTCGAGCACAGGTGCAAGTAGTACGGCATGGACGCTGGCCAGCAGGTCTTCACGCAGCTCTGCAGCCGTATAGGTTAGCGATTCTGTATGTACATCTTTAACAAGCGACGTGAGGCCATAAACGATATATCCCTCGGATACAAGCCATAGCGGGGCAATCAGTAGTATTCCGGCGATGACGGATATCTTCGGCTTGTTTTGAATGAAATGTAAAGAGGAGGGAAACAGTTTCGGCTCAACACGGTTTACGAGGAAAAACGTCAAGCCAATGCATACCAGCGTGAGCAGCATTGACAGCAAATTATTGCCAATAGTATGGTTGTCGCCGTTCAGCGGCAATGCTGTCACATAGATGAGTGCAAAGCCGTATGTGGCAGCGAGTACTGGTATTAAGGGCTTTAGAATGTTGGCTATTTTGTTCAAGTCTTTATTCTTTTGAACTCCCATGTGTCTTCGTATAGAAAGTCATCAACAGCTCCGTCGGCGTTGACACTCGTGTAAAGAATAAGATTGTTTGTGGTAAGTTTTTTTTATTTCAATATCTTTGTGATTACCATTGTCTGCGATCAGGATAAGTGTGTTTCCAGTGATTGAATAATTACATTGTATCGTCGGTATTTCAGAGAAACCGCTTAACGTAGCTATCCCATCCTCGCTGAATTCAAATGTTCCACCGACATTTTTGTCATATGTGATACTGCGCTCTTCGGACGGCGAATTGGCATACACATATTTGCTTGCCGTGCATTCCCATTTGCCTACGATGGATACGTCTATATTGTTGTTGCTGTTGTTGCTGTCTTTAGAGCAAAAGTTGCCATCCCCATTGCTACAATGAAGGACATTATTGCTAATACTTTTAATTTTCTCATTTTATTGTGTTTTAGTTGTTTTGCTCGCCTACACTACCAAATGTAAGGTTCTAAAATTACCATTAGTATGACGAAGGAACAGTGCTTCGTTTGATTTCCTGTGAAATCAAGTGCAAAAGTACAAATAATATCATAATATGAGCAAAAAAACTTCTTGTGCTTGTGTGCTCAAGAAGTCTATGGCTTTGAAATATAGGGCGCTTTTACTGCTTTTTCAGCAGAGGGGAGCGGGAGAGGGCGGTGGGGTTGGTGCCGGGGAGGTCTTCGGGGATGGGGGTGCCGAGGCGACGGAAGTGGTCGAGCCAGTATTGAGGGATGGTGCCGTCGGGGGCGCGCCAGTTCATGGGGACGGCCTTGAAGAGGTGGTTGCAGAGGCTGTCGAGGTAGCACTCGTATATCAGCTCGGAGCAGTAGAGGGCGCCGTTGTCGTGCATGAAGGCATTGTCGTAGGGCTGTCCGAGGAAGTTGTGGGCACGGGTGATGACGGCTATGGTATCGAAGGGTATTGTGAGGCGGTAGATGTCTATAGGCACGTTTGCGGCAGACAGCTGCTCGATAGGACGACGGACGACGCCGTAGCGTTGTGTGGCATCGATAATTAAGACCGTGTCGCCTGAGCGCTCAACAATGGCCACATGCGTGTATTGGCCGGTTGTCTGCTGTACGGCCTGACCCATGCCTGAGGTATCGCGCACGAATATGAGGTCGCCGCTCTGCAGATGTTCCCATTGAGCGTTGGCTGTGGCTGCGAGCAGCAGGGCTAAGGCTAGGATGCTGTGTCTCTTCATGGCTCAATTAAAAAAGCCGTCCTTGCGGGCGGCTCTTTTTCTTGTCAATCTGTGAGCGATTAACCCTCCTGGATAGCGCCAGTGGGGCAAGCGCCAGCGCAGGTACCGCAGCTAACGCAAGCATTCTCGTCGATCTTGTAGATGTCGCCTTCGCTGATAGCTCCGACGGGGCACTCATCGATGCAGGTGCCGCAAGCAACACAGATGTCAGTGATTTTGTAATTTTGTTTCTTTTTTAGGATTAATATTGCAATATTTCTTTGCTTAAAGCGAGTGCAAAAGTACTACTTTTTTGCGACATGGCAAAATTAAATCACCAATAATGGTGATATGAGTGGCGGTAGGTGTTGATTATTAGTGTGATATGCGGTTCTTTTTTATGCCCATGAGCATCGCCAGAGAGGAGGCAAAGAGGCCATAGTACATGGGGTCGGCAGGCATTTTGAGCATACCGGCGGCAAGCATTGTTATGGTGCCTGCTATCATGCTCGCCGTCACCGCACGTGGGGTGAAGCGTTCCGGCAGCCAGAGAGCGAAACTCAAAGGCAGCAGGAGTGCCGCTGCGCGGAGGCCGAGGGAGAGGAATCCGAGGTCGTTGAGGAAGGACCCTTGCACGAAGTGTGCGGCCACAACGCCAAGTAACAGCAGCAATAGTATGGAGAGGCGTGTCTGTGCCAGCAGGCTTACGCGGGAGGTGCGCTTCAATGCAGTTAGTATGTTGCCGTAGACGTCGCGTGTGAGTATCGTCGCCGCGCCGAGCACAAGGCCGCTGCCGCATCCGAGGATGTTGATGAGCATGGCGCCGAGGGCTATGCCGCCGAGCCAAGCGGGCAGGTGAGCCAGGATGAAGGTGGGGAAGGCCTGCAGGGAGTTCTCCAGCACGCCGATGCCTTCCGGGAGCTGACAGCCGGCTGCCTGCAGGGCAGCCAACTCGGAGGCGGTCACGTAATGGCCACGCATGTACATGCCTACAAGCGTGCAGGCGGCGCCGATGAGTGGTATGAGGGCAGCGCAGTAGACGGCGCCGCGCTTGGCCTTGCGTGTCGTCGCCGCCGACCAGATGCCCTGTGCGTAGGTCTGTGTGCACACCACGCCGAGCGTCAGCGAGAGGCATCCGCCGATGTCTTTCAGCGGTCCGCGAGCCAGGAAGGTGCCGTAGCGACGGTGGATGTCCTCGGCGCATGTGATGTCGTTCATCGCCGCCAGCTGCGGCGTCTCATAGATGGCGGCGATGCTTTCGCGGATGCCTGTGAGGCCGTCGCCTATCTTCCATACCGTCACGCCGGCTGCCAGAGAGCTGATATAGAGCAGCACCAGCTTCACTATGCCGCCCGCCCCAGCGCTTTTGATGCCGCCTGAGAGCACCATCGCCGCTATGAGTACGGCGCCTATGACCAGCGCCAGCGTCGTGGAGGCGCCGAAGAGGCTGCTGATCATAGCCGACGAGGAGAGAAGCTGGGAGGTGATGCTGATGAAGATGCCTACGAGGAAGAGGGTAGAGCCAACTGTCTCGGCGCGACGGCCGTATTGCTTCTTCACTATCTCCATTAGTGTGGAGCATCCGCTGCGCCGCAGGGGTGCGGCGTAGACGAGGCCCAGCACCAGGGCGCCGAGAGCGGCTCCGATGGTGAACCACCATGCCGAGAGGCCGAAGGAGAATGCCAGCTGTGCGGTGCCGATGGTCGACTGTCCGCCCACGAGGGTGCCGAGGATGGCGCCGCACACCATCCAGGAGCCTGCGCGGCCGCCGGTGGTGAAGCTGCGGGCGTCCTTGACCTTGCGTCCAGAAAGTATACTCACCGCCAGCAGGACGCTGACGGTGAGTAGGATGCCTATGATATGTACTGTTGTCAGCACTTATTTGGCGTCGCGGCCGGCGCGGATGGCCTTGATGTTGGTCTCGACCACGGCGTCGCCCTTGCGGCCGAAGATGGCCTTGATGGCTTTCTCGAGTTCCTCGAAGGGGAGCTCAAGGTAGGGGGCGGCAGCACCGAGCAGCACCATGTTGCCGCGGGCGTTGAGCTCCTTGGCGATGGCGTTGGCGTTGAAGCTGACGCACTTCTTCAGCTTGGCGAGTTCGGCGTTTACCTTCTCGATGTCAGGATAGTTCTTGATGTTGATGAAGGGGTCGCTGTTGGTGATGACGGCGCCGTCGGGAGCCAGGAAGGGCAGGTAGCGCAGGGCCTCCATGGGCTCGGAGCTGAGGATGATGTCGGCCTTGCCTTCGGGGATGACGTCGGCGAAGATGGGGTCGGAGCTGATGCGGAGGTGGCTGAACACCGAACCGCCGCGCTGGCTCATACCGTGAATCTCGCTCTGCTTGACGTTCATGCCCAGGTTGAGGGCGGCGTCGCTGATGATCTTGGCCACGGAGACGATACCGTCGCCGCCTACGCCGCAAAGTATGATGTCTTTTTTCATTGTTTTCTATTTTTTGGGAGTGAGAGGAAGTTATGGGGAGTGAGAGGGAGTGAGAGGACAAATGTCATCTGTTTGCTATTGTCATTTCACTCCTTTTCACTTCATTTCACTCCTTTTCACTCCATTATTATTCAATTATTTGTTTGCTGCGATTCTCTTCTTGTTCTCGACGATGCAGACGCGCTGCGGGATGATGACGCTGACGCCGTTGTAGGCGATTTCCTCTTCGAGGATTTTCATGAACTCGTCGTGGTTCTTGGGCAGTGGCACTATGGTGCGGATGTGGTCGGGGTCGACGCCGAGGCCCTTGCAGATGTTGAAGAGCTTCTGGTTGGCGCTGGAGGGCTGACCGCCGGTCATAGCGGTGATGTCGTTGTCGAGGATCATGATGATGACGTTGGCTTTCTCGTTGACGCAGTCGAGCAGACCCGTCATGCCGCTGTGGCCGAAGGTACCGTCGCCGATGACGCCGATGGCGGGGAAGATGCCCATCTCGGCGGCACCCTTGGCCATAGTCACCGAGGCGCCCATGCAGACGGTGGTGTCGATGGCACCCATGTTGAAGCCGAGGGTGTAGCATCCGATGTCACCGAAGACGCGGCCGTTGGGGTATTTCTTCATCACGTCGACAACAGCCTGGTAGCTGTCGATGTGGGGGCAGCCGACGCAGAGTGCGGGAGGACGGTTGGTGACCACCTCGGGCACAGCGGGACCCTTGGGCATGGGGTTGCCGAGGGCTATGGCCACCTTCTCGGCGTTGAGCTCGCCGTCGCGGCGGATGGTCTCGTCCAAGCGGCCGTGCACGGGCTTGCCTTTGCCCAGGAAGCCTTTGATGTGCTCCTCGACGAAGGGCTGGCCGTCCTCGAGCACGAGGATTTCGTCGACCTCGTCATAGAGCTTGCTCAGCATGTTGAAGGGCAGGGGGTACTGGGTGATTTTCACCACGGGGTAGGGGCAACGGCCGCCGGGGAAGTTCTCCTGCAGGTAGTTGAAGGCGATGCCGGTGGTGATGATGCCGCGCTTGTGGTCGGTGCCGGGGATATACTGGTTGAAGCCGTCCTCCTCGCTGTGTTTGGTGAAGGCGGGCTGCTTGTCGATGAGGTCGCGGTAGAGGCGCTTGGCGTTGACCGGCAGCAGCACGTAGCTCTTGGGGTCGCTGGGGCTGCTGAGGGGGTTCTGTGCGCGGACGGGCTTGCGCTCGACGCCGGCGCGGCTGTGTGCCAAGCGGGTGGGGATGCGCATGAGGATGGGAGTGCCGAGCTGCTCGCTGAGGTCGTAGCCGGCGAAGACCATGTCGTAGGCCTCCTGCTGGTTGCTGGGTTCGAGCATGGGGATCATGGCCCAGTGGCCGTAGTAGCGGCTGTCCTGCTCGTCCTGGCTGGAGAACATGCTGGGGTCGTCGGCCACGACGATGATGACGCCCTTGGTGCCGATGATGGAGGCGTTCATGAAGGGGTCGCCGCAGACGTTGAGGCCGACGTGCTTCATGCAGGTCATGGCGCGTTTGCCGCTGTAGGCCACGCCGATGGAGGCCTCGAGGGCGGTTTTCTCGTTGGCGCACCAGTTGGCGACAACACCCTGCTCTTTGGCCTGTTTGCTCTTCATCACGTATTCGGTAATCTGGGTCGACGGGGTGCCCGGGTAGCTGTTGATGGCGCTACCGCCGGCATCGATAAATGCCTGAGCTATAGCCTCGTCGCCTAAAAGGAGGAGTTTTGACATAATGCTTTATTTTTGTTATTATTAATAATCAATTTGGAATTGCAAAGGTAAGAAAAAAAATCCATATAGCGGGATAATTTTTCTATTTTTCTGTAAATTGCTGAGTTATAAATTTCTATATTCTCCTGCTCGCTGCGCGAGCGAAATCTTGTAAATCTGGTAAATTATTTCCGGGTGCGGCGGGATGGCTGGTGGGTGGTTTTGTATGGGTCTTCAGTAGGTCTACTAGCCGTTTAGTAGCCGTTTAGTAGCCGTTAAGGACCTGCAAAGCCAATAAAAATGGGTAAAAGCGGATTTTTGTCTTTGGTAGTAGCTGTATGCCAGCGTGTTATCGGCAGGGTGGTTGCGAAGTTGTAGTTGAGGCGTTACAGCGTTACAGCGTTACAGTTCGAAATCTCCTATTTGAAAAGTCAAAAAAAAATTCTTATATCTATATCTATATATATATATAGATATAGATATAAGGTATAATTTGGGGTAGGAGGAAAAGCAAAATGGGAACTGTAACGCTGTAACGCTGTAACGCTCGGGTGTTTTTCTGAACTTGGTTGGCGGTTTAATGTCCTTTTACTGAAGATGTTGGCTGGGATTGTGCTGGTGTTGTTGACAATTTCCCGACATTGACCTGTTGCTTATGGTGGCGGAGGGCTTTTTAACTTTTTTTTTCATGATTGAAAATTATTTCGTAATTTTGCAGCCAGTTATAAAGAATATATATTATGTCCGACACACTTGTTATTACACCGACCTACAACGAGAAAGAGAACATCGAGGCCATTATCCGCAAGGTCTTCTCGCTCGGAAAAGAGTTCGATATGCTCATCATCGAGGACAACTCGCCCGACGGCACCGCCGACATTGTGAAGCGGCTGATGAAGGAGTTCCCCGAGCGCCTGTTCATTGTGGAACGCAAAGGCAAGCTGGGCCTCGGCACCGCCTATCTCGACGGTATGCGTTGGGGCAACGAGCACGGCTATGACTATATGATTGAGATGGATGCCGATTTCTCGCACAATCCTGACGACCTGGTGCGGCTCTACGACGCCTGCGCCTCGGGCAAGGGCGACGTGGTGGTTGGCTCGCGCTACGTGGGCGGCAAGGTGTCGGTGGTCAACTGGCCAATCGGACGACTGCTGATGAGCTACTATGCCTCGAAGTATGTGCGTCTGGTCACCGGCATGAAGGTGTGCGACGCCACCGCCGGTTTCGTGTGCTGGAGCCGCAAGGTGCTGGAGCGCATGAAGTTCGACAAGGTGAAGTTCGTCGGCTACGCCTTCCAGATAGAGATGAAGTATACCGCCACGCGTCTGGGCTTCAAGGTCTACGAGGTGCCCATCGTCTTCACCGACCGCGTGCTTGGCGTGAGCAAGATGAGTATGAAGATCTTCAAGGAGGCCTTCTTCGGGGTGTTCAACCTGCGCTTCCGCAACTGGCGGAATTACTGATTTTAACGTTAATTGTCGTAAATTGGTTCGTGAATTGCCGTTAGTTCAGAGACGGCTGATTTACGATAATTAACGGGATAATTCACGATAATTAACGTTCAAAAATAAGATGAGAAAGATTCTACTGACCCTGGCGGCGGTGATGTGTGCCGCCACGATGATGGCGCAGGAAAAGCTCCTGCAGTGGGACCAGCTGATGGACCGCAGCCTGTATCCGCAGCGCGAGATGATGAGCTTCATCTTCGCCCCCGACGGCAAGACTGTGACCTACTACAAGGGTGGCGAGGACAAAGGTTTCTATGGCTTCGACGGCAAGAAGGAGTTCAAGCTCAGCGAAAAGCAGCAAGACTGGCGCAAGCCGAAAGACAACGACCCCAAGCTGGAGGAACGTGTAGAGCTGAAGGAGGGCAACCTCTATGTCGACGGCAAGCTCGTGGAGCGCGGCGACGGCTACAATATTGTCCTTGGCGAGAGCGTGCACCGCAACGAGTTCGGCATCAACGGCGGCCTCTTCTGGTCGCCCAAGGCTTCGCGTCTGGCCTTCTACCGCATGGACCAGAGCATGGTGGAGGACTATCCTATCGTCAACACCAAGGCCCGCGAGGCAGAGGTGCGCAACATCAAGTACCCCATGGCCGGCATGAAGAGCCACGAGGTTACGGTGGGCGTGTGGGACTGTGCTACGCAGAAGCTCGTATACCTCAACACCGCCCGTGACACATCGGTGCACGAGCGCGAGATGTACCTCACCAATCTCGCTTGGAGCCCTGACGAGAAGTATGTCTATATCGCCAAGGTGAACCGCGAGCAGAACCACATGTGGCTGGAGCAGTACAATGCTGAGTCGGGCGACTTTGTGAAAACTCTTTTCGAGGAGAGCAACCCCCGCTACGTCGAACCTTGCGAGCCGATGATATTCACCCCCAAAGGAGACCAGTTCCTCTGGTACTCAATGCGCGACGGCTACAAGCACCTGTACCTCTATAGTATTGACGGCACACTGGTGAAGCAGGTTACCAAGGGCGAATATGAGGTCGAAGGCTTCATCCAGTTCGACAAGAAGGGCGAGAATATCTTCATCTACGCCAACAAGGACAACCTGGCCGGCCGCGACGCCTATCGTGTGAACCTCAAGAAGGGCACGATGGAGTGCATGACTATGACCGAAAACGGTCTGCACGGCACCCATAGCGTAGTGGTCAACGAGGCAGGCACCATGTGGGTCGATATGTGGAGCAGTGTCAATGTGCCCATGCGCGCCGACCTGCGCGACTGGAAGCACAAGAACCCCATAAAGACCTTCTTTGAGGCCGAGAACCCGATGAAGGACTATGCTATGCCTGGCGTGAAGCTCGGCACCATAAAGGCTGCTGACGGCAAGACCGACCTCTACTACCGTCTCATCACCCCTCCCAATATGGAGAAGGGCAGGAAATATCCCACGCTGGTGTATGTCTATGGAGGCCCGCATTCGCAGCTCGTCACCGACAGCTGGCTCGGCGGTGGCAACCTATACTTCATGTACCTTGCCCAGCAGGGCTATGTGGTCTTCACCCTTGACAACCGCGGCACAGACAACCGTGGCTTTGAGTTCGAGAGCTGCACGCACCGTCACCTCGGCGAGATAGAGATGGCCGACCAGATGGAGGGCGTCAAGTTCCTGAAGAGCCTTGCCTTCGTCGACCAGCAGCGCATGGGCGTGGAAGGTTGGAGCTTTGGCGGCTTCATGACCATCACCATGAAGCTGGCTCACCCCGAAGTGTTCAAGGTGGGTTGTGCCGGTGGCCCCGTCATCGACTGGAAGTGGTATGAGATAATGTATGGCGAGCGCTATATGGATACCCCGCAGGAGAATCCCGAAGGCTACGAGAACAACTGCCTGCTCAACAAGGCCAAGAACCTCGAAGGCCGCCTGCTGGTCATCCATGGCGCCGAGGACAACACTGTGGTGTGGCAGCACTCGCTTGAGTTCATTGAGCGCTGCATAAACAACTACAAGCAGGTCGACTACTTCGTCTACCCGCACCACGAGCACAATGTGCTGGGTCGCGAGCGCCTGCACCTCTACAAAAAGATGTTTGATTATTACGAAACCTTCCTGAAATAACTATGTTTACAGGCATTATAGAGACGACGGCCAAGGTCGTCAAGATAGAGAAAGAGAACACCAACTACCACTTCACGCTTGAGGTGCCCTTCGGCGACGAGCTGGCCATTGACCAAAGCATGGCGCACGACGGCTGCTGCCTGACGGTGGTGAAAGTGGACAAAGAGAAGAAACAGTATGTGGTCACCGCTATGGACGAGACCATGCTGAAGACCAACCTCGGCAGCTGGAAAGTCGGTGACGAGGTCAACCTTGAACGCAGCATGCGCATGGACGGCCGCTTCGACGGGCACATCGTGCAAGGGCATGTCGATCAGACGGCCGTGTGCGAGAAGGTGGTCGATGAGAACGGCAGCTGGCGGTTCTACTTCACCTACGACCCCGAAAAGAACAACTTCACCGTGCCCAAGGGCTCCATTTCCGTCAACGGCGTGAGCCTCACCGTGGTCGATTCCGAGAAGGGCCGTTTCTCCGTGGCCATCATCCCCTACACCTACAAAGTGACCAACTTCCACAACTTCAAGCCCGGCACGGTGGTGAACATAGAGTTCGACGTTTTCGGCAAGTACGTGCAGCGTCTGCTGGAACAGTATATGGCTGCGCATAAATAATAGTGTAACTATCAAAACAAACGATATCTTGAAAGCAAAACATACAATCCTGGCGACTCTGTTGCTGCTCGCAGCAATGCCTATCCAGGCCCAAGTGCAGTGGGACAACTTGATAAACAAACTGAAGGTGGAGGCCCGTGCCGACGGTGAGCTCTTCACCACCGACTCGACGCCGCAGTTCGGCTTCCACGGCAAGTATTTCAATCTGATGCTTGGCGGCGAGCTTGGTGGCGGTGTCAGCTACTACTTCAAACAGCGCATCGTTGCCAACCCCGGCTCTGTGATGTTCTTCGACAACACCGACTTCCTGTATATCGATTACAAGCCCACGCAGAACTGGCGCCTGCGCTTCGGTAAAGACGCAATGGCTATGGGTGGCTTCGAGTATGACGCTTCGCCCATCGACGTCTATTTCCCCACCACGCTGTGGAACAGCATCTACTGCTTCCAGCTAGGCATTAGCGGAGCTTATATTAGCGACGACGGCAACCACACCATTGTTGCGCAGGTGACGAACTCGCCCTATATCAACTCCACCGGCCTGAGCTACGACGCCGGTCTGGTGTCGTACAACCTCTGCTGGTACGGCACTGTGGGCCACTGGAACACCATCTGGAGCACCAGCATGATTGAACGCGAGTGGAGCAAGTTCATGAACCTTACGATGATCGGCAACAAGCTTGTCTTCGACAAATGGGACATATATGTCGACTTCATGCACCATGCGCTATCCTTTGACGACTGGGGCAAGAATTTCGGTGTGGTGAGCTGCGCCAACTATTATTTCACCCCTCAATTCAACATCTTCGTCAAGGGTATGTATGAGCAGAACAAGTCCGAGGTGGACCTCAACTCGGCGGTGGCTCTTGACCACCTGCTGCTTGCGGGCCACACCTATACACGCTATGGACTTGGCTTCGAGTGGTTCCCGACCGAGCAGAAGAACGTGCGTCTGCACACCTACGTCTGCCGCATGGAAGAGTGGGACAGAAACACGCGGATTAGCGACACGTGGAACTTCAACATTGGTGCCACCTGGACGATGGACTTTTACAAACTCTTTAAGAAATAAGCTATGGAAGAGAAGCACAACAACCATAACCTGCTGAACTCTTTGCTTTCGGTGGTCGACCCGTTCCAGGTGTTCCGTCACCACGAGACCGACGCCAACAAGCGCAGTGGTAAGCCGCGCCGCCTGAAGTTCACCACCAGCCGCAGCCTCGAGGCCCTCATCTTCCTCGTGTGCTTCTTCGGTTTCTTCGGCTTTCTGGCCTATAAGATGACGCTGCCGCACATGCTCAACACCTTCATGCAGACGGCCTACAGCCTGTTGCTCGAGACGGTGTTCTACATCATGGCCATCTGCGTCCTCATGGGTGCCATCAGCAAGCTGCTCACCGAGTTCGGCGTGGTGCGACTGATGGAGAACATCCTGCGCCCGCTGATGAAGCCGCTATACAACCTGCCCGGTGTGGCTGCCCTGGGTGCCGTGATGACCTTCCTCAGCGACAATCCCGCCATCATATCGTTGGCCAAGGACAACAATTTCGCCCGCTACTTCAAGAAATACCAGCTGGTGTCGCTCACCAACTTCGGCACCGCTTTCGGCATGGGCCTTGTGGTCATAGCTTTCATGACCGGCAAGGGCTACGGCAGCGGAGCCCTTGTGGGCCTGCTGGGTGCCGTCATCGGAAGCATCGTCTCCACGCGCCTCATGCAGCGCTTCACGCTGAAGAGCTACCCCGAGATGGACAGCCCCGTCACCAATGAGGAGGGCACCGAGCAGAACATCTCCTTCAAGAGCGAGGGCAACGCTTTCCAGCGATTCCTCAACGCTATGCTCGACGGCGGCAAGAGCGGCGTCGGCATCGGTGTGGCCATCATCCCCGGCGTGCTCTGCATCTCCACCATCGTCATGATGCTCACCTTCGGCCCTGCTGGCGAGAACGGCGAGTACCTGGGTAAAGCCTATGAGGGTGTGCCCGTCATCACATGGCTGGCCGACAAGATTAACTTCGTCTTCTACTGGCTCTTCGGCTTCGAGAACGGTGCTTTGGTGGGCTTCCCCATCACGGCCCTCGGTGCCGTGGGTGCCGCCATCGGCTTGGTGCCGACATTCGACGCTATGGGCATCATCAACAACAACGCCATCGCTGTCTTCACCGCCATGGGCATGTGCTGGAGCGGCTACCTGAGCACCCACACCGCCATGCTCGATAGCCTCGGTTACCGCAAGCTCATCGGCAAAGCCATAGGCGCCCACACCATCGGCGGCCTCTGCGCGGGTATCGCTGCCCACTGGCTCTGGGTGTTGCTGGCGCTGATATTCTAAGAGGCAGGCGTTAGACATGAAGTGTTGAGTATATGGGATTGAAGCAGCTTTGGACGCGTTCGTTTCCGCGCGTGGCAGAAGGAGGCCGTCCACTATTCGGACGAGAGCCTTGAGGTTCACCATTGTCCCAATTGCGGGCATGATTTCGAGGGCAGGTACTGCCCTGTGTGCCGTCAGGATGCCGGCGACGGACGCATCACCTGGAAGTGGGTGTATAAATGTGTGATGGAAGTATGGGGTATGGACTCGCGCTCGCTGCCTCATACCTTGCTGCAGCTACTATTCCGTCCGGGACATCTCATCCACGACTACCTCAGTGGCCGCCGTCAGACGAGTTATACCCCGGTCAACATGCTTTTCATCGTCGCACTTGTCTTTGTCATCATCAAGCAGCTGATCGGTATTGAGCCGGCCAAGGTTGTCAATTATGATGGAACAAACTTAGAGGTTATAGGTAATGCCCTCAACTGGATGGCTAAGAATCCGGGGTGGGCCATGATGTTCATGACCATGATATTGATACTGCCCACATGGTTCATCTTCCGCTTTTCGCCGCGTCACACGCGCCATACGCTGCCCGAGGGAATTATCATTCAAATCTATATGAGTACGCTGATGCTCTTGGTGTCGCTGATCTCTGAAGCTATTCCTGTATTGGCTTTGCTCATCCCGTTCTATTATGTTGTCGTCTACCGCCAGCTCTTCGGTTACGGTCTTTGGGGCACCGTGTGGCGCCTCCTGCTGTGCTTTATAGTGTGGCTTCATGGTTTGCTGTTTTTCATTTCTTTGGCGACATTCGTTGATGAGAATGTGTGGGCGTTACGTGATGCCATAGGAATGTCTGTCGCTGTATTCTTTCTCCTTGTCATCCTCGTTTTGGCGGCCGTCATCATCTTCATTGGCTGGGCGATAAGCAAACGCTTGGCCAAGAAGGCGCAAGATTCTTGTAGTGAATAAATGCCAAAGAGGGGCCAAAGGGGCTCCGAAGGGACTCCGTAGAAATATAGGTTTACGAGGATGTTGTGGCTGCATGTTGGTGAAAAACAGCGTGTTGTGATTTTGTTTTGAAAAATATTTTGCCAGTTTGCAAAATATTCGTACTTTTGCACCCGATTTCGCCGCGGCGGAATCCCCGGATGGTGGGCGTAGTTCAGCTGGTTAGAGCGCCAGATTGTGGATCTGGAGGTCGTGGGTTCGAACCCCACCTCCCACCCTCTGAAAAAACGGAAAGAGCCTGTAGCATTGCTGCAGGCTCTTTGTTTTCATTGTGTAGCTGTCGGCTATTGGCGGCCGCGCGGGAAGGCAGGGGTGGCTTTGATGAAGGCTTGGTAGTCCTTCATCATGTCGGTGTACATCTCCTTGCGGCTGTAGACATTGTAGCAGGGGTGGTACTGCTTGACGACGGCAACGCCCGATGCGGGCGAGTACCAGCAGTGGTCGTTGACCTGCTCCAAGTCGGTGTATACGTGGTCGGTGAGGAACTTGACCATGATGCCTTGTCCGCCGATGCAGAGTATGATGTCGGCGTCGTATAGCTCGATCTGCTCTTTGAGCAGGTCGGCGTAGTTCTCCATGTATTTCTGCAACACGGTGTTGCTGGCGGCCTTGTTGTCGGGCTGCTTTTTGCAGTTGACGCGTGCGATGGGTGCATTCTCGTAGAAACCCTGCAGGCGGGTCTCGTTGTCGGCTTTGCCGAAGGGTATCACCTTGCGGTCGGGGATGTTGAGCAGGCCGTAGACCCACAGCTCGAGGTTGGGGAAGAAGCGGTAGGCGGTGCGGCAGGTGAGGCGTGGCGACGGCACGCGGCCGCTCTCGCCGCGGATGTCCCAGCCGTCCTCGTCGTAGAGCTCTTTGGAGAGCACCAGCAGGCGCATGTCGGCATCGTCCCACAGCTGCTCTTCGTTGGCTTTCTTGTGCACCTGGCAGTAGCCGTCGAACCACACGTCGCCGCGGTAGAGCAGGCCGTCCTTGGTGATGTCTTCGCTGTCGCGCAGCTTGCGGGCACGCTCGCCCCAGCGGGTGAATAGTTCTTCTTCTTTCTTGTGGTATTTCATGGGTGTGGGTGTGTTGTGTGTGACAATCTGTTAGTTATGCGGTCAAACGACGGTTGCGGTGCGTTTGTTTCCGACATGCAAATGTAGTCATAAAATACTGATATTCCAAATAATTTGCATTATTTAACATTTCGGCTGCGTTGGCACAATAATTCCGGCCGTCTTGCGTTATGATAGTTAGTAATCAACAAATACAACACGATATGCAAAACATTCAGCACATAGGCAACGACCTGATATATGTCGGCGCCAGCGACCGCCGGCTGGCTCTCTTCGAGAACGTCTACCCCATACCGCGCGGGGTCTCCTACAACAGTTATGTGATGCTCGACGATAAGAATGTGCTCTTCGACACGTGCGACAGCTCGGTGAGCGGGCAGTTTTTCGAGAACGTGAAGGAAGCCCTTGAAGGCCGCATGCTTGACTATGTGGTGGTGCACCATATGGAGCCCGACCACGCCGCCACGCTGATGGATATATTGATACCTTTCCCCGAGGCTACGGTGGTGTGCACCGCCAAGGCGGCACAGATGATCGAGCAGTTCTTCGCCTACAAACCGGAAAAGATGCAGGTCGTGAAAGAGGGCGACGAGATTGTTACCGGTCGCCATCGCCTTCAGTTCATCATGGCTCCCATGGTGCATTGGCCCGAGGTGATGATGACCTACGACGCCACCGACAAAGTGCTCTTCAGCGCCGACGCCTTCGGCACCTTCGGAGCCCTCTCCGGCAACATCTTTGCCGACGAGGTGGACTTTGAGCGCGAGTGGATTGACGACGCCCGCCGCTATTACACCAACATCGTGGGCAAATACGGCGTGCAGGTGCAGAATGTGCTGAAGAAGGCTGCAGCCCTTGACATCAAGATGATATGCCCGCTGCACGGCCCTGTGTGGCGTTCCAAAGAGCAGGTTGTCGGCCAAGCCGACACCAACTCTTTAGGCTGGTTCATCGGCAAGCACGACCTCTGGAGCCGCTACGAGCCCGAGGATAGGGGAGTGGTCATTATCTACGGCAGCATCTATGGACATACCGAAGCCGCCGCCATGCGTCTGGGCACTCTGCTCGCCCAGTGTGGCGTGAAGAACATCAAGGCCTACGATGCCAGCCACACGCACGTCAGCGAGCTGGTCAGCGAGTGTTTCCGCGCCAGCCATGTGGTCTTTGCTTCCAGCACCTACAACAACGGCATCTTCACCCCGATGGAGAACCTCCTGCTCGACCTCAAGGCCCACGCCTGGCAGCGCCGCACGGTGGCCCTCATCGAGAACGGCAGCTGGGCCGCACAGAGCGGCAAGCTGATGCGCGCCGAGCTGGAGCAGATGAAGGACATCACCATCGTCGGCGAAACGGTCTCTCTCAAGAGCGCCGCCACCGCCGCCCAGGAAGAGCAGCTCGCCGACCTCGCCGATGCGATAGCAAATAGCTGTAAGCTGTGAGTTTTAAGTTTTAAGTGGCTGACGCGACAAAAAAGACTGCGTAGCTACTTAAAACTTACAGTTTAAAACTTAAAACTAAAGAAATATGATCGACAACAAAGCCATCTTCAATATCAGCTACGGCCTCTATGTGCTCGTGGCTCGTCAGGGCGACAAAGACAACGCCTGCATCATCAATGTGGCGCAGCAGGTCACCAGCGACCCGCTGCAGCTTATGATATGCGTCAACAAGCAGAACCTGACGCACGACATGATACTCCGCACGCTGAAGTTCAATCTCTGTCCGCTCAGCGAGGAAGCCACCATGAAGCCCTTCCAGCATTTCGGCTTCCAGAGCGGCAAGACTGTCGACAAGTTCGCCGAATGCGAGACAGAGCTCCGCACGGAGAACGGCCTGCGCTATCTGCCCAAGTACATCAATAGCGTCATCAGCTGTGTCGTCACCAAGAGCATCGACCTCGGCACCCACACCATGTTCATCGCCATGCCTATGGAGGCCCGTGTGCTGAGCGACAGCCCCAGCATCACCTACGCCTACTACCAGCAGCACATCAAGCCCAAGCCCGCCGCCGCTCCCGCCGCAGGCGGCAAGAAGAAATGGGTCTGCGAAGTCTGCGGCTACGTCTACGAGGGCGACGAACTCCCCGCCGACTTCATCTGCCCCTGGTGCAAGCACCCCGCCAGCGATTTCAAGCTGGTGGAATAAGGAATCCGTCCTATTATTTTAGCCTCACTTGTGATGCTGACAGGATAAAAAAATGAAGAAAAAGCAGTTTTTCTTCATTTTTTTTGTGTCCTTGAGTAAGATTTGGGGCAAAATATACGTCTTTTATTATAGATGGAGCAACATAGCAGACAGCGATACGAGGACTACAAGTCCTTTATGCGGCGGCACCAGGCGACGGTGTGGCGCGTCTGCTACGACTTTGCCCGTGGCGACATACCGCGCTGCGAGGACATGGTGCAGGAGGTGTGGATTATGCTCTGGCTCAAGTTCGGCACCATGACGGGTCGGTCGGAGTGGCAGCAGAGAGTATGGGTGCGGAGGGTGACACGCAGCGTCCTGGTCGACCTCTATCGAAAGAAACATCCTGACTTGGAACCAGTCACCGAAGAGATGTCAGAGTCTGTCTTCACCGAAGAGAGCGATGTCGCCGAACGCATCGACGACCTCTTCTCGTTCCTCACCCCCGACGAGCAACGCTTGATGCGTATGCGACTTGAAGGCTACTCGGCCGAGGAGATAGCTGCAGGGCTTAAAATGGAACCCAACGCTGTATATCAGCGCGTAAACCGAATAATGAATAAACTGAGACAATATGCAACAAGACTATAAAACCGAGATGCGGGCGATGACCGAAGGCCTTGCCGAATGGTGCCACCGACGGGAACGCCAGCGCCAGAGGGCCACGCGCACCCTCATCGGCGCCGCTGCGGTGGTGGCCGTCATAGCCATTGCGGCGACGCCCGACCCCGACGGCCATTACGTCAGCAGCGCCCAAGCACGCACCGCAACCATCAACACACTCGAACAGACAACCCTCATCGCCAAACTATGAGACACCGCACGCTCATAATCATAATCTTGTCCCTGCTCCTCGTGGGCGGCGCGGCAGCGTGGAAGTTCCTGCCGCACACGTTGAGCTACGACGAGTGCAGTGACGTCTACCGCCACTTCGCCGACATGCGGCTCCCCGGCGTGCGCGTCACATACGTACAGGACAAGGTTATTAACGACCCCCTGCGCCTCCCGGTCACCGTGCTCCAGGCCGAGACCGACGAGGGCTGGGCAGCCATCGACAGCCTCTTCGGCCTCACGGCAGACAGAAACAAACTCATCAACGACACAACTATCCCCGACGAGGCAAAAAGGCTATTCCTCAGCAACGCCCCCCAATTCACTTTATATCGCGCCCATCGCAAAACGCCATACAAGAGTATTGCGCCTGGTGATACCCGTCCCGACGATGTCACCGTCTACATCTTCCACGACCTGCGCTGCGTCACCATCTACGAAACCGGCATCGTAGAAGAGGAAGCGCAGATACTCTTTCAGAACCATAAGGAACTCAAAGAGCGAAGCCGCACCCAGCAATGGAATGCCACCTCCGACATCGCTTTCGACCACCTCGACTCCCTCGATGCCGCCCGCAAAGAGAAATAACAAACCTTTAACAATATAAAACAATGAAACATCACATCATCAAATCCCTCGCCGCCCTCGCCTTGGGCGCGATGCTGATGGCTTTCGGAATCCATTCAAGCAGCGACAATGCCAAGACGGATGCCATGTATGGCAACAAGATTATGACTATCGACTACCACAAGGAAGGAGGGAAACAACTGCTTTTCGGCACGATAGGATACTATCATTGCCATAGCAAACTCGTCCTTATGGACAATTGCTGGGAAGGTACCGTCACCTGCCAAGGTGAGGGCTGGGCCACCAGCTGGCGCAACTGGGAATTGTCGGACATTGAGACCTCAAAAGGTATGGTAAACGGCAAGGTTCTGAGAAAAAACGAGAAACGTATGCTACGGGCCGTCGACCGCAAACTGCGCAAAGGCGAGGCCGAAGGCAAAATGATCCGCAGTGTGCGCTGTAAAGCCGAAGAAGGAATGGTAGACCTGGCCTTCATCGTCAACTGGAGCAACGGAAAACCCAACGGCGACGCAGACATCACGCTGACTGTTACGGAGGTAATTGAGTAGAAATGGGCACCGCAGCCACAAAAACACATCCAATATGAAACACCACATCCTCAAATCCCTCGCCATCCTCGCTTTGGGCGCAATGCTGCTGACCACCACAGCATGTGCCCAAAGCAATGATGAGGCGAAGAACGTCCTCCGTCTCTCGCGCGAGAAATGCCAGTCCATACAGCAAGGGCATTATGTGATGGAGCACTGGAAGAAATTCGTGTCGGACAAGGACACCAACCTGACCATCTATACGTGCGACTTCCGCAAGGTGCGCCGAGACAGGCTGTTCGGAAAGGTCTTTGCGATGCAAGACGAAACTCCAGGCCATCCCGAATGGAACGGATACACGCTCTACACCGGCGAGGAGTTTGTGAACTACTCTGATTCAACCGGCGAGGTTATGTCTTGCAAAAAATGGAAGAACGAGATAAAGAGCATCCGCCACAATTACACCTTCTACGAAGCATTGACTGAACGCAACAGCCATCCGCTCCCCGACAATAAGCAGCTGGCCGACAACAGTTACACCTATTCTATCTCCGACACAATGCTCGATGACAAGCCCTGTCACCTTGTCGGCTACCGCAAGACGGACTGGGAACCGAACAAAGTCTTCGGCACGCAGACCATACGCGTCGAGGTGCAATTGTGGATAGAGAAATTGAGCATGCTGCCCATCCAATATACCATAGAAATCGATATCGTGGAACAGGCGGACACCCTCCATCAATACGATCGCTTCAAGCTACTCTCTTTCGACACAGTGATTGACGAAAGCAAACTGGCCTTGGCTTCCATCCCCGCCAACGTGAAACTGAAGGACTACGAACCCTACGAGGAACCAGAACCCCTCGCCGAAGGTACTCCGGCACCCGACTGGTCGCTGCCCACGCTGAAGGGCGACACCGTGCGCCTCGCCGACCTGCGAGGTAAGGTAGTTCTCCTCGACTTCTTCTACAAGAGTTGTGCCCCCTGTTGCGCCGCGTTGCCGTTTCTGCAAAGCATCCACGAGAAATACAAGGATCAGGGCGTCGTGCTCCTCGGCATCGACCCCATCGATGACCCCGTAAAGGACGAGATGGCCGACTTCCTCGTCAAGCGCAGTGTCACTTACACCGTCCTCTTCTCCGACCGCGAACTCTCAAGCACCTACCACATAGTCGGCTACCCGACGCTCTTCTTCATCGACCACGACGGCAAGATCGCCAAGGTGCAGAGCGGCTACCACCCGACGCTGGAAGCCACCATCGAGGAACAACTACAGAAACTACTTGAATAACATTTTAAAACATCCAATATGCAACACCACATCATCAAATCCCTCGCCGTCCTCGCTTTGGCGCGATGCTACTGATGGTCTGCAGCGCAAGCAAATCTTTGAAATCATGCTCATGGTTTTTGGGGGAATCATGGGCATGATTTGTGTGTGGTTGGAGGTATTGTGTCGGCAATATCGCCAGTGTATTGCCATTGCCTTACCACAGGGCTACCACAGCCTTACCACCTTAGAGTTACCATAGAATTACCCTAGGGTTACCATATAATTACGATAGAGTTTCTTGTGATGCATAACGGGTTGATTATTATATCGAAGATATAATAATACGTCATCATTATCAAAGCACCGCCGACAAGCATACACATTTGTTTTGCCGCCGTATGAAAAATATTTTTTGCCATATAAGAAAATAGTCGTATCTTTGCAGTCGAATATAAAAAATAATAGGACTATGGAACAAAGCATGGAATTGAATCGTGCACAGTTAGGTATTCTAAGGCTTCTGGGAAGAATGAAGACTATGGAACAGGTGGAGGAATTACGGCAGGTGATATCAAACTACTATGCCCAGAAGGCTACCGACGAGATGGACAAACTATGGGATAGCGGTGAATGGGGTGAGGATCAGAACTACGCCGTCCTTAACGAGCATCTCCGCACACCTTACCGTGTATGAAACGAGTAGTGCTTGACACCAACTGCCTTTTGGCAAGCATCTCCTCTCGCAGTGTTTTTTTCGTTGTGTGGCGAGGACTGCACGAGGGGAAATATATCCTTTGTGTGTCTAACGATATACTGGCAGAGTATGAGGAAGTTATTGCTTCCAAAGCCACCCCTATTGTAGCAAAGCATGTTGTTGATGCTTTGGTGGATAGTGACTATGTGGAGTTTTTTGACCCCCAGTTTAAATTAGGGTTAATCACCCAAGACCCTGATGACAACAAGTTCGTTGACTGTGCATTTGCAGCCAACGCCACCTTTATTGTTTCCCAAGATCACCACTTCGATGTACTCAAGACCATTGAATTTCCAAAGATTGCAGTAATGAGACTACAATCGTTTGCCTCAATGCTAAAAAAGTGATTGTTTCTATAGAATTATTAACCCTAAAATCTAAGACAATATGGAAAAGTATGTTTGCAACGTCTGCGGGTATGAATATGACCCCGCAAAAGGTGACCCCGACAACGGCATAGCTCCCGGCACCAAGTTCGAGGACCTGCCCGCCGACTGGGTGTGCCCCCTCTGCTCGGTCGACAAAACACATTTTGAAAAACAATAATCAATAAAATCAATAATTATGCTTAACAAGAAAGTTTCCGACCTGCTCAACGAGCAGATCAACAAGGAGCTCTACAGCGGCTACCTGTACCTCGACATGAACAACTATTTCGACAAACGCGGCCTCGCCGGCTTCGCCAACTGGTACATGATCCAGGCCCAGGAAGAGCGCGACCACGCCATGCTCATCTACAAGTACATGCAGAACAACGACTGCCCCATCGTCCTCAACGCCATAGCCAAGCCCGACAAGAAATACAAGAAAGACATGGACGTGCTGAAGGCTGGCCTGGAGCACGAGGAGTATGTCACCGCCAGCATCCACACCATCTATGACGCAGCCTACAAGGTGAAGGACTTCCGCACCATGCAGTTCCTCGACTGGTTCGTCAAGGAGCAGGGCGAGGAGGAGACCAACGCCCGCGACATGATCACCAAGATGGAGCTGTTCGGCAGCGACCCCAAGAGCCTCTACATGCTCAACCAGGAGCTCGCCGCCCGCACCTACAATGCTCCGAGCCTGGTGCTCGACTGATTGTCGGCAGACATAAGACAGCAGCTTTTAAGCCCTCGGGAGAGCGTCCCGAGGGCTTTCTTGTATCAATGGGTTATGGTATCTGCGACCAAAAGTGATGCAATACCTTTGGCGCCTCCTTCCACCCACCTTCCTTCGGCAGTTCGACCATCGTTCAACCATCGTTCGACCATCCTTCGACCATTTATTATGGTTAAACGATGGTCGAACGATGGTTGAAGGATGGTCGAAGTGTCTGTGGAAAACGGGGGCAAAGACGAGGGAAAAGACGGGGGAAAAGACGAGGGAAAAGAGAATTTTTTTTGTCGGTTCAAGAATTATTCGTATTTTTGCAAATCATTAAAATATATAAACTATGTGTGGAATTGTAGGATATATCGGAGAAGCAGAGGCCTATCCCATTCTGATAAAGGGTCTTCATCGACTGGAATATCGCGGCTATGACTCGGCCGGCGTCAGTATGATCAACGCCAAAGGCGACTTGAATGTGTACAAGGCTACCGGCAAGGTGGCTGCGTTGGAGGAGAAGTGTGCCGCCGAGGACACTACCGGCAGCATCGGCATCGCCCATACGCGTTGGGCCACCCACGGCGAGCCCAACACGGTGAACGCCCACCCGCACCTGAGCCAGAGCAAGAATCTCTCGCTGGTGCACAACGGCATCATCGAGAACTACAAGACGTTGCGCGCCAAGCTGGAGAAGGAGGGCTACGACTTCTGCTCCGACACCGACACCGAGGTGCTGGTGCAGCTCATAGAGTACACGCAGAAGACCGAGAAGTGCGACCTCTTCACCGCCGTGCAGCGCGCCCTGAAGAACGTCATCGGCGCCTATGCCATAGCCATCCTGCAGAAGGATCATCCCGACCAGCTGGTGTGCGCCCGCAAGGGTTCGCCGCTGGTGATAGGTGTCGGCACCGACGCCCGTGGGCAGAAGGAGTTTTACCTGGGCAGCGACGCCACGCCCATCGTGGAGTACACGAAGCAGGTCATTTACCTCAAGGACGAGGAGATTGCCTACATGGATCGCAGCGGCAAGATTGACATCGTCAACCTGCAGAAGGTGCACCAGACGCCGGAGATGCACACCCTCAGCCTTTCGCTCGACGAGCTGGAGAAGGGCGGTTTCCCGCACTTCATGCTGAAGGAGATTTGGGAGCAGCCCAGCGCCCTGCGCACCTGCATCAAGGGCCGCCTGCATCCCAAGCGCAAGGAGATTACGCTGAGCGGCATCATCGAGCATCGCGACAAGTTCATCAACGCCCGCCGCATCATCATCTGCGCCTGCGGCACCTCGTGGCACTCGGCGCTCATAGGCAAGTACTTCATCGAGGAGGCGGCGCAGATACCCGTCGAGGTTGAGTATGCCTCGGAGTTCCGCTACCGCAACCCCGTCATCTATCCCGACGATGTGGTCATCGCTGTGTCGCAGAGCGGCGAGACGGCCGACACGTTGGCCGCCATCCAGCTGGCCGAGCAGAAGGGTGCTTTCCTTTACGGCATCTGCAACGTCATCGGCTCCAGCATCGCCCGCGCCACCCACAGCGGCACCTACCTGCATGTGGGTCCTGAAATCGGTGTGGCCTCCACCAAGGCGTTCACCGGCCAGGTCATCACGCTGTGCCTGCTGGGTTTGGCCATAGCCAAGGAGAAGCACTCTCTCAGCGACGAGATGTACCACATGCTTGTCGACGAGCTCTACCAGATTCCCGACAAGATGCAATGGACGCTTGAGAACAACAAGAATATCGACCAGTTTGCGCAGATGTTCACCTACTGCCGCAACTTCATCTTCCTCGGACGCGGCTACAACTACCCTGTGGCCCTCGAGGGTGCCTTGAAGCTGAAAGAGATCAGCTACCTGCACGCCGAAGGCTATCCCGCAGCAGAGATGAAACACGGCCCCATAGCCCTCGTCGACGAGGAGATGCCCGTCGTCTTCATCGCCCCCAAGCGCGGCATGTACGACAAGATAGTCAGCAACATCCAGGAGATCAAGTCCCGCAAGGGCAAGATTATATCTGTGGTCACCGAGGGCGACACCACCGTGCGCAACATGAGCGACTACGTCTTCACCATCCCCGACACACGCGACTGCTACGTGCCCCTGCTGTCGGTCATCCCGCTGCAGCTGCTGGCCTACTACATAGCCACCGCCAAGGGCCGCAACGTCGACCAACCCCGCAACCTCGCCAAGAGCGTTACCGTTGAGTGATGGAAGGCTTCATTCTTGCCGCCGGACTTGGTACGCGGCTGCGTCCGCTTACCGACGACCGCCCCAAAGCTCTTGTGGAGGTTGGCGGCAAGACCTTGTTGCAATACGCTATAGAAAAGCTTGAGGCAACAGGCATCAGCCACCTTGTCGTCAATGTACACCACTTTGCCGACAAGGTGGTTGACTTTATCCGCAGCCGCCAATGGCAATGCACCATCGACATCAGCGACGAGCGTACCCTGCTGCTCGACACCGGCGGCGGCCTCAAGCATGCGGCGCCCCTATTCTCCGGCCGGGAGAACGTGCTTGTGCACAATGTCGATATCTTCTCCGACATCGACCTGCGCGACGTCGAAGCTGCGCACCGCCGCGACGGCAACCTCGTCACCCTCTGCGTCAGCAGGCGCAAGAATGATCGCCCCTTGGAGTTCAACGACGAAGGCCTGTTTGTAGGGCGTGCCAAGGAAGGCCTTGCTTTCAGCGGTGTCTCCGTCGTAAGCCCCGAGCTGTTCGCCATGCTGCCCGAAGCCGACCATCCTTACTCTATTATCGACGAATACATCCGGCTTGGCCGCGACCACCGCATAGGCTGCTACATCCATGACTGGAAGCGTTGGCTGGACGTGGGCAAGCCCGAAACCCTCGAAGAGGCAAAGCAATGGATACGTTCCTCCGCCAAGTAGCGTCGCGCATACTGCGTGAGCACCCGCGCAATACCGACCGGGTCCTCGTTGTATTCAACAACCATCGCTCCGAGCTCTTCCTCTGCCGCGCTTTCGAGCAGCTCTCCGCCGAGAACGGCTCCACCTTCTTCCTGCCGCAGATTACAGTCATCGACGACCTCGTGGCACAGCTCGGCGGCCTCAGGATTATCCCCAACGAGTTCCTGCTCTTTCAGCTTTACCGCATACACATGGCTATCGGCGGCGACGACCGCAAGTACCAGACCTTCGAGGACTTCATAGCCTTCGGCGACATGATGCTCGCCGACTTCTCCGAGATAGACCGCTATTGTGTCGACGCCCGTCAGCTCTTCGTCAACCTGCACGACATAAAGGACATCCTTGAGTGGGATGTGGAGAACCCCGACATGAGCCCCTTCCAGCGCAACTATCTGGAGTTCTACCATTCGCTCTTCGAGTACTACACGAAGCTGCGCGCCCTCCTCGCCGAGCGGGGCGAGGCCTACGGCGGCATGGCCTACCGCCATGTGGCCGAGAACATAGCCACCCTTGCCGACGGCTGCCCTTACGAGGCCCTCTACTTCGTCGGCTTCAACGCCCTGTCGGAATGCGAGAGGCGCATCATAGCGGAATATGTGCGGCGCGGAATAGGTACGCTGCTCACCGACGCCGACACCTACTACTATGCCGACCCCATGCAGGAGGCCGGCCGTTTCCTGCGCGCCCACGACAAGGACTTCCCCGAGATAGTTCCCCACGGGCCTTCGCTCTTCAGTCAGGGCGAGCGTAAGGTGCACATCGTCGAGTGTCCGGAGAATGTGCTGCAATGCAAGTATGCCGGCCAGCTCCTCACCGACCACCCCGACTGGCTCACCGATCCCGAGAGCACGGCCATCGTCCTCGCCGACGAGAGCCTCCTCATACCCACCCTCGGCGCCCTGCCTGCCGTCAATGCCGACTACCGCATCAACGTCACTATGGGCTATCCCTTTGCCGACAGCGGCATCCACGCCCTTGTGCTGCGCCTGCTGGCCCTCTACCGTCAGGCCAACGCCTCGGGCTATTACCACACCGACCTCGTCGAGGTGCTGGGCAACCACCTCGTAGGCCGCCTTCTTGGTCGCAACGACTTGCGCCAGAGTACGGCCGACCATCTGCGCCGCGAGAACCGCATACGCTCTACGGCGGCCGAGGTCTCCGCGATGCTCGGCACCGACAAGCTTGACTTCCTGTTCCCCGATGCGGTGCCCACTCCCGACGGGGTCCTCGCCATACTGCGCCGTCTGGGCGAGGCTATGGTGGCCGAAGGCATCGTGGAGAACAACAAAAAGGAAAAACAGGCCCTCGGCGGCCTGGCCGAAATCCTCGACCACTTCGACCAGCTGCAGGCCGAGTTCCACCTCATCGCCGACCTCGTCACCCTTGAAAAGGTATACACACGCATAGCGCAGCGCCACAGCATAGCCTTCCTTGGCCAACCCTTGTCTGGCCTCCAGATACTCGGCGTACTTGAGACCCGCAACCTAGACTTCCGTCGCGTCATACTCCTCTCGGCCAACGAGGGCATCATCCCTGCTGGCCACGGGCAGGCCACACTCATCCCCTTCGAGCTGCAGCGCCACTTCCATCTGCCCACCTACGAGGAGAAAGACTCCGTGTACGCCTACAACTTCTACCGGCTGCTGCAGCGTGCCGAGGAGGTGTACCTGCTTTACAGCTCCGAGAACTCCGGTATGGGCAAGGGCGAGGAGAGTCGTTTCCTGAAGCAGGTGCGCTTCGAGCTCACCAACCGCTTCCCCGGACACGTCGAGGTCGACGACAGCGTCGTGGAGATGCCGCCCGACCTGCATGTCTCCACGCTTCCCGCTGTGGCCACCAAGGACGATGCCGCCATGCGGCGGATAGCCGACCTCGCCGAGCGTGGTTTCTCGCCCTCGGCTCTCAACGTATACATCGGCTGCCCGCTGAGCTATCACTACCAGTATATTATGGGTCTGCGCGACGACAGCCTCGACGACAGCCTCGACGCCTCGCAGTTCGGCACATGTGTGCACAGCGTCCTGCAGCGCATCTACACGCCTTACATAGGCTCGCGTGTCGACCCGCGCGGGCTTCGCGACGCCCTCGCCAACCTCAAGCCCCTCATGGACGAAGCCTTCGACGAGTTCTATCGCCACGGACGTCCCACCGAAGGCCGCAACCGTTTCCTCTACTCTGTGGCCGAAAGCCAGCTGCAGCACATGCTCCGCAAGGAGATTGCCCTCATCGACGGCGGCTCGCGCATCGAGATTGTGGCCTTGGAACAGGACATCACCATGCCGCTGTCCGAAGGGGTCAACCTCAAGGGCGTGGTGGATCGCATCGACTGCCTCAACGGTCGTCTGCGCGTCATCGACTACAAGACCGGCTCGGTGAAAGACAGCGACATAGCCGTCAAGGCTGCCAAGCTTGAGGAAGGGAACGCTATGCCTGGCAAGTGGCTCCAGCTCATGTGCTACGCACTTATGTACAGCCATGTACACCCTCTCGATGAGCCCCTTGTGACCGGCATCTATCCCTTGCGCTCGCTGCGCTCCGATGTGCGCATGGCCACCATCGACGGCAGGACCGAGATCACCGTCCAGGACCTTGCCTGGTTCCGCGACCACCTTGACGCCACACTCGCCGAGCTCATGGACCCTGCTGTCCCGTTCGCCCCGCCTGCGCATCCGTTGGGGTGCGGATTCTGCCCCGCCAAAGGTTTTTGCCCCTCGGCGCAGGTTCCGGTGTTCAACTGATAGGCACTCATACCCTTGGCTCGCTTGCGGCAAAGGCTGCATGAAAAAATGCAGTTTTTTTTTGCCAGTCCAAAATAAATGGCTATATTTGCACGTTATTAATCATACCTTAAAAAGGGTATGCAATGCGTCTATGACGCTGTAAATGTGTAAATAAAACAAAGAATGCAACATACAATGAGAAGAACTCTTTTTGTAATGGCCCTTGTGTCGGTGCTGCTCACCGGCTGCAACGGTCTGTCGAAAATGAAATCGAACTCCAATAAAGTGCGCTACCAGGCCAACCCCAATCCCGTGGAGACAATGGACGAGAAGGTGGTGGTGAAGTTCACCGGCCAGATTCCGCAGAAATATTTCGACAAAGGCTGTGTGATGTTCATCCAGCCGGTTTTCTCGTGGGAGGGTGGCAACATACCGTTGGAGCCCATGACCCTCAAGGGTGAGAAGGTCGAAGGCGACGGCACAATCATCAACTACGAGAAGGGCGGCCGCTTCACCTACAGCGATATGTTCGACTTCAAGCCCGGCATGGAGACCGGCCGTGTGACGCTGACCCCTGTGGGCTACAAGTCGCGCCGCACCAACGAGGATGCCCGTTTCGCCGAGGACATACTGCGCGACAACAGCGGCAAGGAGTTCTCGCCGGTGCTCATCTCCGACGGTGTCAACAACACCTCGTCGATGATCGACATCAAGGGTAACATTTCCATCTCGCCCATCAACTACAACAAGACCCAGGGCATTGTGGAGACCGCCGACATCTACTTCCTCAACGGCACGTCGGAGCTTGACTGGAACTTCTCGATGAACCAGAAGTTCGATGCCTACAACAGCCTGCAGCAGTTGAAGCGCATCATGCTCGAGCAGGGTCTGCCCAAGCAGATAAGCATCACCGGCTGGGCATCGCCTGAAGGCGAGGAGACCGACAACGTGGGTGTGTCGAAGAACCGTGCCGATGTCGCTACCGCGCAGCTCAACAAGATACTTGACGAGGTGCTCACCGTGATGGCCCGTCGTGCCAAGGTGAAGCCCCAGGATGTGGACTACTACAAGTACGAGCAGCTGAAGAAACTGGTCATTACCACCCGCGCCGCCGGCGAGGACTGGGTGCACTTCGTGGTGATGGTCGAGGCAAGCGACATACAGGACAAACACGCCATCATCAACATCGTGGAGACGCAGCAGAACCTCGTGAAGCGCGAGCAGATGATACGCAACATGGCCGAGGTGTATGGCGAGCTCAACGAAGAGATATTCCCTAACCTGCGCCGTGCCCAGATAGCCCTCTACTACAGCGAGGCCCGCAAGACCGACGCCGAGCTGGCCAAGCTGGCTTCCACCAAGCCCGAGAAGCTTAGCTTCGACGAGCTGATGTATGCCGCCTACATCAACTACAACTACGACACCAAGCTCAAATACTACAAGTGGGCCACCGAGAACCACAGCTCAGAGTGGGGCGCCTGGAACAACGCCGGCGCTGTGGCCTTCTATCTGGACGACTATGACGAGGCCGAGCGTTACCTCAACGTGGCCCGCGATATGAACCCCCACAACCCCGATGTGCTTAACAACACCGGCCTGCTCTTCCTCGCCAAGAAGGACTACGCCCTTGCCAAGTACTACTTCGAGGAGGCCAAGCGCCAGGGTAGCAACGACGCCGACGCCAACATCCCCATCCTTAACCTCAAGCGCGGCAACTACAGCGAGGCCCAGAAGGCCATGAAGGGCAATCCCTGCACCTACAACCTCGCCTTCGCCCAGCTGATGAACGACGAGACCGGCACCGCCGTGCGCACGCTCGACTGCTGCCTCGACCAGAACGCCGATGTCAAGTACCTGCGCGCTGTCTGCTACGCCCGTCTCGGCGACAAGACCAACTGCCTGAAGAACCTCAAGGCTTCGATTGACGACAACTACGAGTACAAACGCAAGGCCGCCGTGGACACCGAGTTCAAGGACTACTGGGACGACCCCGAGTTTAAGCTCATCATCAAGCTCTACAACAACTGATGATAAAAAAACAGATACCCAACCTGCTGACGCTCTGCAACCTCATTTGCGGAGCGTTGGCTGCCTATATGGCTGTCATGGGCTGGCTGCACCGTGCGGCCATGTTTATGATGCTCGGCATTGTGTTCGACTTCCTCGACGGCTTCGCCGCACGTATGCTTGGCGTCAGCTCGCCTGTGGGCAAGGAGCTCGACTCGCTGGCCGACGTTGTCACCAGCGGCGTTGCCCCTGCCTTCATCTTGTTCCGTATGCTCATGTGCTTCCAAGGATGGAAATACTGGGCGCTGCTGGCATTCTTGATGCCCGCTTTCGCCGCCTACCGTCTGGCGAAGTTCAACCTTGACGAGCGGCAGCATGAGTCGTTCCTCGGCCTCCCCGTGCCCTCCAATGCCCTGATATGGGCTTCGCTGGGTCTCTGTGTGGCGCACCCCGACTGGGCGCATGTGGCTTTGCTGCCGGTGCCGTTCATCCAATGGGTGCTGCTGTCGAACACGTCGCTGATTGTCATGGCGTGTCTCAGCATGCTGACCAATGTGCTTATGGTCTCCGAGGTGCCTATGCTGGGCCTCAAGTTCAAGAGCTTCGGATGGCATGGCAACGAGCAGAGATACATCCTCCTGATAGGGGCTGCGGTGCTGATAGTGCTCTTCGGCATCTTCGGCATCGCCATTGCCATACTGTGGTACATACTGCTTTCATTGATTTGTGGCCGTAGGCAATGCTCGAAGAGCTGAAACACATACCTATAGCCGACTACGACTATCCGCTGCCCGACGAGCGCATAGCGCGCTATCCGTTGGCCGAGCGCGACCAGTCGAAGTTGCTTGCCGTCACGTCAGACGGCATCGCCGAACACCGTTTCTTTGAGTTGCCGCAGCTGCTGCCTGCCGACACGCTGCTGGTCTTCAACGACACCAAGGTGATTCACGCCCGTCTGCTGTTCCGCAAGGAGACCGGGGCGACGATAGAGATATTCTGCCTGGAACCCTACCGGATGGCCATCAGCGAGTCTTTCGAGCAGCGTGAGCGGTGCTCATGGGTCTGCTTCATAGGCAACAACAAGAAGTGGAAAGAGGGTGTGTTGAGTGGACGATGGCAGGCTGATGGTGGTGAGTTTGTGCTCTCGGCAACGCGCCGTGAGGCTGTGGGCAACGCCTGGGTGGTGGATTTCAACTGGACCGGTGGCGCCAGTTTCGCGGAGGTGATAGAGAAGGCCGGCGTGATACCGCTGCCGCCTTATCTCGGCCGTGATGCCGAGGAAAGCGACGCCACGCGCTACCAGACCGTCTACGCCCACTACGAGGGCTCGGTGGCCGCCCCTACGGCAGGTTTGCATTTCACCGACCGAGTGATTGGCCGGCTGCACGACAAAGGCATAGACACCGAATACCTGACGTTGCACGTAGGTGCCGGTACCTTCAAGCCGGTGAGCAGCGAGCATATCGGCGACCACGAGATGCACGTGGAGAAGATACACGTGACGGCAGACAACCTGCGCCATATCTGCGCTCATCGCGACACAGCACGTGTGGCTGTCGGCACCACCAGCGTGCGCACCATGGAGAGCCTCTATTGGTTCGGAGTGCAACTTCGGCACAATGCAGAGTTAGAATACATGCATGTGTCGCAATGGGACCCTTATACGCTCGACGACTGCGGCATGGACTATGCCGAAGCTTACGGTAACATACTGGAGTGGATGGAACGCAAAGGCGTGGATGACATGATGGGGGAGACACAGCTGATGATAGCGCCGGGCTACCGTTACCGCACCATTACCGGTATGGTGACCAACTTCCACCAGCCCAAGAGCACGTTGCTGCTGCTTGTGTCGGCATTCATCGGCGACCGATGGAAGGAGGCCTACCGCTACGCCCTCGATCATGGGTTCCGCTTCCTTAGTTACGGCGACAGCTGTCTCTTCATGCCGTAGGCGATGTCTCCCTTTTCGGCCATACTTCAAGTGCTTTTCCCCACCACCTGCGCCTGTTGCGGCGAGGTTCTGGTGCGTGGCGAGAAGCAGCTGTGCATCAACTGTCTGTGCGATATGGCAGCAACGGCTTTCAGCAGTATGGACGACAATCCTGTGGAGCGCCGCCTTGCAGGGCTGCGGGGGTTGCGGCATGCCACAGCGGTCTACCTGTTCCGCAAAGAGAGCACGGTGAGGAAGGTGGTGCACGCCATGAAGTTCCATGGTAACACCGAGTTATGTCTGATGATGGGTAGGCAGATGGGGTTGGACCTGTTGGCCAGCGGCCGCTTCGACGATGTCGATCTTCTGGTGCCGGTGCCGCTGCATTGGTTGCGCAAACTGTGGCGCGGATACAACCAGAGTGAGTTGCTCTGCCGTGGGATAGGGGAGGTGCTGAAAGTGCCCGTATGTACAGATGCTGTTGTGCGCCACCGCTATACGCGTCAGCAGAGCCTGCAGCAGGGTCAGCAGCGCAGCGACAATGTGGCCGATGCCTTCGGCCTGCGCAAGGCATCGAAGTTGGCAGGGAAACATGTGTTGCTGGTTGACGATGTCCTCACCACCGGAGCTACATTGGCGGCCTGCGCCGACGTCATCGCCGATGCCGACGGCGTCAGCATAAGTGTCGCCGCCTTCTCGATGGCGTTATAGCGCTATTTCTTGATGTAAGAGAGGAAGTCGAGGTCGATGCTCAGCGAGACGAAGGGCTTGACAAGCCACGCTTTGGCGGTGACGTCTTCAATGCTCAGGTTCGGTCCAATCACCTCGCCGCTCTCATAGCCAGACTTCAGTACCTGGTATTCGGCGATGTTGACGCCGATGGTCAGATAGAAGAAGTCCACGAAGCGAAAACTGGTGCCTACGTAGAAGTTGCGGAACAGGTTGCTGCCGCCGAAGCCCACGTATATGCCGATGTCGTAGTTGAACTGCTGGTCGAAACGTTTGATGCCTTTGCCGTTGCTGCCTATGTTGTGGTCCTTGTTGAAGTATTCGGTGAGGTCCCACAGCATCACCGACGCACCGGTGACGTAGTCGAAGTCAACCTTGCCGGCGTTGCGGTTGCTGATGTATTTGTCGTAGGTGCCTGATGTCGCACCGCTCTTTAGGCGTATCTCCCAGTCGGGTGCGCGGTAGAAGCGGAGCGCCACACCCTGTATCGGGCGTATCTTCTTTTTCTTGTTGGTGGTTTGTGCTATGCGTTCCTCTGCGGCTCTGGCTCGCTCTTCGAGGTATTTGTTGGCCTCTTCCTTGCGCACGGCCTCTATCTCGGCTATGCGCACTATGGCACGCAGCGAGTCGACCATGTGGATGTAGTAGTTGCGCTCGGCTTCAAGCTTCTCCTTGTCGACGCCGTTGTTGCTTAGTATCTCGCGGTAGAAGGCCTCTTTCTCGCGCAGCGCGCTGAGGGCTGCGGTGTCGGCCACGCGCTTGATGACGGTGTCGGTGCGTACGATGTAGACCGAGTCTACACGCAGCAGGGTGACGGTGTCGGTGTGGAAGAGGTATACTGTGTCATGTGCAGGGCGCCAGCGTCCGATACCTACCTCGTCGATGCTGTCGGCCACAGGCGCCACACGCAGGGTGTCCTGGGCGTTGATGCCGACGGCGGCGGCGAGAAGTGCGACTATGAGCAACAGACGTTTCATCTCAATGTCTCAATGAGGGCGTCGATGGTCAGGGTCTGCTGCGTTCCGTCGGTCATGTTCTTCAGGGTGACGGTGCCGTCCTTCATCTCGCTCTCACCCACGAAGGCCACGAAGGGCACAGCCTTGCGGTTGGCGTAATCCATCTGTTTCTTCATCTTGGCGGCGTCAGGATATATCAGCGTGCTGATGCCTTCTGCACGCAGTCGGGCAGCTATGGCTATGCATGCGGCCTGCTCTGTAGGTCCGAAGTTGATGAAGAGCACGCGGGCGGCCTGTTCAAGTCCCTGCGGCCAGCTGCCGAGTTCCGTCAGCACGTCGTAGATGCGGTCGGCACCGAAGGAGATGCCTACGCCGCTGACGCCGGGCATGCCGAAGATGCCCGTGAGGTTGTCGTAGCGGCCACCACCACAGATGCTGCCAATCTGAACGTCCTTGGCCTTGACTTCGAAGATGGCGCCGGTGTAGTAGTTCAGGCCGCGTGCCAAGGTGAGGTCAAGTTCCACCTCGGCTTTCATGTTGCAGGCCTGCACCATCGTGAAGAGTTCTTCCAGCTCGAGGGCACCGGCCATGCCTACCTCGATGTTGGCAAACAGGGCTTTGAGCTGCTGTATCTTCTCGGTGGCGTTGCCGTTGAGCGAGAAGACCGGGTCGAGAGCCGCAATCTGCTCTGCCGTGAGGCCGCGCTCGGCCAGCTCGGCGCGCACATTGTCAAGGCCTATCTTGTCGAGTTTGTCTATGGCTACGGTGATGTCTACCAGCTTGTCCGGCGCACCAATCATCTCGGCGATACCGGCCAGCACCTTGCGGTTGTTGATTTTTACGCATACGTTGATGCCCAGCTTGCCGAACACCATGTCTATCATCTGCACCAGCTCCAGCTCGTTGAGCAGCGAGGTGGAGCCTATCATGTCGGCGTCGCACTGGTAGAACTCGCGGTAGCGGCCTTTCTGCGGACGGTCGGCACGCCACACGGGCTGCAGCTGGTAGCGGCGGAACGGCAGCTGCACCTGGTCGCGATGCTGCACCACGAAGCGTGCGAAAGGCACCGTGAGGTCGTAGCGCAAGCCGCGTTCGCAAATCTGGGGAGCCACCTTGTGGTAGTCTTGGTTGAAGTCGACACCTTCCATGAAATCGCCCGAATTGAGCACCTTGAAGAGCAGTTTGTCGCCCTCTTCGCCGTATTTGCCCATCAGGGTCGACAGGTTTTCAAGCGAGGGTGTCTCTATCGGCTCAAAGGCAAAGGTGCGGAACACGGAGCGGATAGTATCGAAAATATAGTTGCGGCGCGCCATCTCCATGGGCAGGAAGTCGCGCGTACCCTTTGGTATTGAACACTTAACGGTGGCCATATTGTTTCGTATTTAGGTTACAAAAATACTTCTTTTTTTGAATATGGGCAAATCTTTCTTACAATATTTCTTTCGGCCTTGCGTTCTACTATGAAAAACCGTCGTATAATGTCAAAGAAAGAAATACCCGTACTGCTGCTCACAGGCTATCTCGGCAGCGGCAAGACGACCCTCCTCAACCGCATACTCTCCAACCGTCGCGGCATACGCTTCGCCGTCATCGTCAACGACATCGGCGAGGTGAACATCGACGCCACACTTATCCAGCAAGGCGGTGTGGTCAACCAGAGCGACGACAGCCTCGTGGCCCTCCAGAACGGCTGCATCTGCTGCACGCTGAAGAGCGACCTCGTCAACCAGATGCGCGACATCGCCAACGCCGAACGCTTCGACTATATCGTCATCGAGGCCAGCGGCATCTGCGAGCCCGAGCCTATAGCGCAGACGCTCATCTCAATACCCACTATGGCCGAAGGCTTCAACGTGATGCCGCGACTCGACTGTATCGTCACCGTCGTCGACACTCTGCGCATGCGCGACGAGTTCGATGCCGGACAGCTCCTCATCCGTCCGGGTATCGACGACGAAGACATCGAGAATCTGGTGGTGCAGCAGATCGAGTTCTGCAACATCGTGCTGCTCAACAAGGCCGCCGAGGTGTCGCCCGAGGAACTGGGCCGCACACGCCAGATCGTACGCACCCTGCAGCCTAAGGCGGAAATCATTGAATGCAACTATGGCGATGTGGACTTCGACAGGATTCTCAATACAAACCTCTTCGACTTCGACGATGTGGCCACTTCGGCTACATGGATTCAGGAGGTGGAGAGCGGCGCCGACACCCACCATCACGACCACGACGAGCATCATCACGAGCACCATCACGACCACGACGATGAGGGCGAGGCAGAAGAGTATGGCATCGGCACATACGTGTACTTCCGCCGCCGCGCCTTCGACTTGCGGGCTTTCGACAACTGGGTGGCTCGCCGTTGGCCCAAGGGCATCATACGCACCAAGGGCATCTGCTATTTCGACGACGAGCAGGACAAGTGCTACCTTTTCGAGCAGGCAGGCAAGCAGGTGAGCCTGCGCGATGCCGGACGCTGGTTCGCCACCATGCCGCCCGACGAGCTGCGCGAGGCGCTGGAGCGCGACGCTCAGCTGCAGCGCGACTGGGACGACTTCTACGGCGACCGCATGCAGAAGCTCGTCTTCATCGGTCAGCATCTCGACAAGGAGCTCATCGAGCGCACCCTCGACGAGTGCTTGGTGTAAAATCCGTACCGTAACATACCAAGGGCGGACTCATGCCAATCATGTGTCCGCCCTTGTCGCATCACGCCGATTGTGGGCGCGCGCCTCCCGTCAGAGTCAGTTGTTTACCATATCTTCGAGAATATCCTCGGGTTGGCGTTCAGCGACACCCACAACCAGCGCAGGTTGTGGTCGTCCGAGGCTCGCTTCAACAGCTCCATGGTTCGCGTGCCGGTCATGTACGACATGCCTACCGACAACGAGAGGTCTTCCAGGATGGCGTACGACACCGAGGCTTCCAGCTCGTGGCCGAGTGTCTTCTCCATGTCTTTCAGCTCCAAGGATGTGGCCAGGTAGTGATATGACAGGTCTACACGCAACCCCTTGATGGGCGTGGTATATGCACCGATGTAGGCGTTCTGAAGGCCCGGCGTGAAGCCGTTGACATAGGTGCTGAGGTAGAAGAAGTCCATCGCTCCATAGAACTTGTGGTGTGAGCCGAAGATGGAACTGAAGCCTTTGATGACTTTGTGCTGCGGTAGGCCTATCATGCCAGCCGAAGGCACCGCCATATAGTCGTCGCCGCTCAGAAAGTCATAGCCGGCCTCGAAACCATAGTATTTCGATGGCTTGAGTTTCGCTTTGGCGCTGGCCATCCAGGCGTCTATCTTTATACCTTTCTCCGATTTGCCCGACTGTTTGTAGTATGCTCCCTCGAAGCTCACTATCTCGTGGTGGAAGTTGAGGTATCCGCCCGCCACCTGCTGCCATTCCACATGCTCGTTCACACCTGCGATGCCGGCCTGCATGCCTATGTTCATGTACAGCAGCGATAGGCCGAGCGGAAACCACGGGGCCTCGAAGTGGTACCACGCATTCTGCATGGTCTTGCAAGGGAATGCGCCTGCATAGTAGGTGCCGCCAAAGTCCATGTTCTCGTCGTTCTGGTTGTAGGTCAGCATGACATGCAGGCTGTTCATCTTTCCGTTGAAGCCGAGGGTTATGGCATCGTGGGTGTTGCCCGTCATCGCCCAGTCGTCGGCACCGAGAATACGCTCGTCGTCGTATGACAGCACCTGGCGTCCGAGCTTGGCAAAGAAGACCATAGAGTCCAGTATCGGCGAGCTGCTGAGCATCGCCCATCCCTCGTTGATAGCTATGCTCCCGCTGCCCGACTGGCCCCAGAGCGACGCATGCTGCACCGAGAGCTTGGTGGTCAGGTGCGGCCTCTCGTAGCCGAAGTTTATCCTCGAGCGTCCTATGATGAATGCCGCACGGTCATCCACCGACTGTTCGCCGGCAGCAAGTCCACCATTGCGGTACTCGCCGCGCGACATGAACTGGAACTCTGTCGTGAAATGATTCTCCTTCTCAGGCTCCTGTCCCATCGCTGCAAATGACAAAGACAGGAACATTACCGGCAGTAAAAACCTTATTCTCATTGTCAACATTACCGGCAGTAAAAACCTTATTCTCATTGTCTATTAGTGTTTTGTGTTGTGGCGTTTATGCTGTTTGTGTTGCAAATATACACTTTTTTATACAATAGAATGCAACAATCTCCGTTATGCAACAAACTTTCACCTTTTTGATGACCGCCTGCCCTGACCGCCTATGAGAACCGTCGAGAAAGCCATCCTTAACCGCACCGCCTTGCTGGTGGGCGACGCCGCTATGGAACGTATAGCAGCCGCCCGGGTCATCATCTTCGGCGTCGGCGGCGTGGGCTCCTGGTGCGCCGAAAGCCTGGTGCGCAGCGGCATACGCCAGCTCACTATCGTCGACTCCGACTGCGTGTGCATCACCAACGTCAACCGCCAAGCGATGGCCACCACACGCACCGTGGGCCGGGTCAAGGTGGAGGCCCTCAAAGAACGTCTGCTCGAGATAAACCCCGCAGCCGACATCGTCGCTGTGCAAGAGATATTCAGCGCCGACACCGCCGACAGCTTCCATCTCGCCGAATACGACTACATCATCGACGCCATCGACAGCCTTAAGGACAAGCTCGAGCTTATCATCCGTTGCACACAGAAAGGACAACAGCCGCAGCCCACGTTCTACTCCTCGATGGGCGCCGCCCTTAAGATGGACCCTACGCAGGTCCATGTCAGCGAGTTCTGGCAGGTCGACGGATGCCCCTTGGCCGCAGTACTGCGGCGCCGCATGCGCAAGCAGAAACGCTTCCCCGAACGCAAGTTCCAATGCGTGTGGGGCCCCGAGGTGCTGCCCAACCTGGGGCAGGCACGCTCCTGCGGCACCGACGCATGCATGTGCCCCAAGGCCGCTTCAGGCGACGGCCGCCCCGACCTCCTCAACCACGAATGGTGCTCCTCAAAAGCCCAGATCAACGGCACCACAGCACACATCACAGCCCTCTTCGGCTTCACCCTCGCCGGCCTCGTCATCCAAGACCTCTACCGCAAGGCTTAACCTGCTCTCCCTTTCGCCAACCTCTCGCCGATAGTTCGCTGAGACTCTGAGACTGAGACTGCCGGACGGCCTTCGTCGGCATCATACAATCCATAACAGCTTGTGCCTCATAGGGAAAAAGACTCGAAAAAATATCCCACCCATAACAACCTCATCACAATCACAGTATCACAATTAAAAAAATGGATATCAATCACCCCTTTATATACTATATAACTAATTAATAATTAATAATATATATAAAGAATAGAGGAATTGATACCACTCAAAAAACAAACTGTGATACTGTGATTGTGATTCTCAAAATTGGATTAAATCACCTAAAAGGCAAAGAAACAACGAAATACGGCATCGCCATACCTTCCGCACCCCAGCTGTCAACCTTCAGAAACGTGACAAAAAACATCCAAATCCTCCTCTAAAAGGCCGTAAAACACCCTCCGCATCCCTCCGTCCAGCACCTTTCTCCCTCCCCAGCGCTCACATTCGTGCTCCCGAATCACGCCATCAATACCTCATTCCAAAGCCTCTTTTGTGCCAAACCGACTACTCTCACCGCCAAAAATGATGTGTCCCCATCCGTAACCCCTAACTCATAACTCTCACCCCCTTCCTCCTGATTTCGCCCGTTGGCTTTATGTCATTGAATATCTATCACATCCAACGTCCAAAGCGCCACTCATCCCCAACCAGCGTAACAGCGTAACAGCGTAACAGTTCCCATTCCCCTATTTCCTCTACCCAAAATCAGGCCTTATATCTATATATCTATATATATAAATATATATAGATATATAGATATAAGAATTCATTTTTGACTTTTGGAATACCGTATTTCGAACTGTTACGCTGTTACGCTGTTACGCCTCAACCACATATTACAGCGTCATCATTCCGTAACCCCCTGTCATATAGCCATTACCAAGCACGCCTACCCATCCGTACTCCATTTCTACTGACAAAACACCCTCTAAACGGCTACTAAACGGCTACAAGACGGCTAGTAGACCTACTGAAGACGGCCACAAGACGGCCACTAACCACTGCCCACTAACCACTAACCACTGCCCACTAACCACTAGCCACTGACCACTATCATATAAAGATATATCTCAGCACAAAGAGCGCCGCCAGCACCCACATGGTGGGGGTGATGCTCTTGATGTTGCCGCACAGGGCGTTGAGGAGCACATAGCTTATCAGACCTATGAGGATGCCGTCGCTGATGCTGAAGCTGAAGGGCATCACCACCATCGTGATGAAGGCCGGAAGCGCCTCGACGGGGTCTTTCCAGTCGATCTTCAACACGGGCGTCATCATCATCATGCCCACCACGATAAGCGCAGGGGCTGTGGCGGCTGACGGGATGGCGAGGAAGAGCGGCGCGAAGAGGAGCGCTATGGCGAAGAAGATGGCGGTGGAGAAGGCGGTGAGACCCGTACGGCCTCCGTCGGACACACCGGCGGCGCTCTCCACATAGGTGGTCGTGGTGCTGGTGCCGAGGGCGGCGCCGCAGATGGTGCCTATCGAGTCGGCCATGAAGCATTCGTTGATACCGTCGACATTGCCCTCCTTGTCGACGTAACCGGCCTTCTCGCTCACGCCGATGACGGTGCCCATCGTGTCGAAGATGTCGAGGAAAAGGAAGGTGAAGAGCACCACTATCATGTCAAGAATGCCTTTGGCGCTGGTGAGCTCGCTCCAAGTAAACTGGAAGGCAATGTTTTCTATGCTCGGCGGCACCGAGATGATGCCGTCCAGCGAGGTGAGGGCCACACGGCTCACGGCGCCGTCCGCCCCCACCACATTGTACATGGGGATGAGTCCCAGCGCCGTGGTGGCGAGGATACCCCAGAGGATGCTGCCGCGGACACCTTTCATCACCAACGCCCCCGTGACGACAAGTCCCAGGATGCCCAGCAGGGCGGTGCCGCTGAAGGACCCGTCGGGCAGCTTGAAGGCGAGGGTCACCAAGGTGGGCCCTTGACCTACGATACCGGCGTTTTGGAAGCCAAGGAAGGCAATGATAAGGCCGATGCCCGCGCCCACGGCATATTTCAGCGACAGCGGGAGGGCGTCGACAATCCACTTGCGCACATTGGTGAGCGTGAGGATGACGAACACAATACCTTCGATGAACACCGCCGTCAGCGCGAACTGCCAGCTATGCCCCATAGCTATGCAGACGGTATAGACGAAGAACGTGTTGAGCCCCATGCCGGGAGCGAGGGCGAAGGGCTTCTTGGCGATGAAGGCCATCGCCAGCGTGCCTATGATGGCGGCGAGGGCTGTGGCGGTGAAAACGGCGCCGTTGGCCTTCGACATCTCTCCGCCCAGCGTATCGAAGACATTGGGATTCACGGCCAAGATATAGGCCATCGTGAGGAACGTGGTCAAGCCGGCGAGAATCTCCGTCCTGACGCTATGCTTTTCGGGGTCAAACCCCAGCCATTTCAAGAATTTCATAGTTGCTTATTTCGTCGCTTACAACAACGACATAATCCCCCGTTTATTGCACAACCATACAATGAAACTGCCCATTAGCAAATCCCCTTACTAACGAATTCACGAATTAACACATTCACGAATACACTAACGCATTCTGCCTGCTTCGCAGGCTTTGTGGTATGCCTGCGAGCACCGCTGAATAAATCTAATGCAGCGAGTCAGCACCACTGAAATTAATCAAATCAAGCGAAAAACACATTCTCACATTCACGAATTCATTCACACATTTTTAAAGCGCATTCCCACATTCTGACCCTCATCCTATTTTTTTACCGTCGGCTTTCCATCCATCGTTTCAACAAGAAAGAGCAACAGTACGGAAACGTGTAGAACTTGCCGTTGAAGCCAATGTTTTGGTGGCTCAGTTTGATTCCCCATTTCACATCAGGATAGCTGTCTCTGTCGATTAGTTTGTTCAATGACGGAGTGGCACCCGTAGTGGCTTTCACTTCCACAGGGATAAGCGTCGTGCTGTCGCGGACAAAGAAATCCATCTCCAGCTGGGCATTCTCCGTCTTGTAGTAATAAAGCTGGTAGCCCTGCTTGGCCAACGCTTCCGATACGATGTTCTCATACACGGCACCTTTGTACACACCGAGATTGCGGTTCTGCCGAAGGTCCATGCTCGATTCCTCGTCCAATGCCGCCATCAGCAGCCCGTTGTCGTGGTAGTAGAGTTTATACTTGCTTTCGTCATAGTTGCCTTTCAGCGGCAACTCTGGAAAATTCAGGCAGTGGCACACATTGACAATGCCGGCATCCCTCAACCAATCCACACATCCTGCATACTCGCGGCTGCGGGCGTTTTTGGCCACCTTGGTTATCTGGAATTTCTTGTTTTCTTTGGCCAGAAACACGGGAATGTTCCTGTAAACACTTCTTATTTTGGCTTTGTCGAGACCTTGGGCGTATTTGATAATATCTTCCTCGTAGTCGGCCAACAACTGACGTTGCAGCGGCAGGACGTTCGAGAAATTCCCCTCATTGATGAAGGTGGCAACCACATCCGGCATTCCGCCCGTGACAACGTAGTCAAGAAACAGAGAATCCAGTCGTCGCATCTCAAGGTCGTTGAAAGGCCGAAGGTCAATCAGGTGCGACAGCAGCATCTCAACAAATTCTTCGTCATATCCTTTCGCCCACAGAAACTCCTCGAAGTCCATCGAATACATCATAACATCAGTCTTGTACCCTACGCTGTTTGAGGTGATGTCCTTGTAGTTCAGTCCCATCATCGAACCGGAGCAGATAACATCATATCGCCCATCCTCCTTAAAGAACTTGAGCGATGTAGCGCAGTCGGGATATTCCTGTAGTTCATCAAAGAAAATCAACGTATCTCCTTCGATGAACTTGGCATTGGGATTGAGAAACGATATTTGCTTGACGACAGCATCCACATTGTACCCTTCTGAGAAGATCTGTTTGTAGAAAGGCTGTGTAATGAAGTTAATCTCTATAAACGAGTTATACGAACGTCCAAACTCACGGACAGAATATGTCTTCCCTACCTGTCTTGCACCACCAATAATCAGAGGCTTTTTCTCCATGCTGCTCCTCCAATTCAGCAATTGCTTGTATATCTTCCTTTTCATATTCTATTTACACATTTTTATATTATTTTCCGATGCAAATATACACATTTTTCTAATATTGAACACTGTAAAATTACACATTTTTACGCAAATAATAAACAATCTACTGATAATCAAGCTATTCCTATCGGTGATTATCCTCCTGAAGATATACAAAATGTAAGTAAAAAAAGTCATACTCAATCCGAAAAATCACAAACGTTGCAATCCTCCGTTTATTGCACAACCACACAAGGATTCTTTGTGCCTTCTATGTGAGTTCTATGTGCCTTCTTCGAAACGGCTGCAACCTGTTGATAACCAACAAAAAAACGGAATTGTACTCTTGTGGTAATGCAAAACGTTAAATCTCAACAATTAGTCTCATGACCCTTCGGCGACCCTTCGACAGTCGTTCGACGATGTCTTAAGAGTCAAGTTGGCGAGACAGACAGCAACCTCCTGTGGCTCTTCACGCGGACGCCAAGCGAGAATGTAACTCACTTCTGCATCAATAACTTGATATCCTTTTTCTTCATAATCCTTCATCCGGTCGCGCATGGCATTGGAGAGACTTGCAATGTATTCACCATTCTCCGACAGCAAATAGCCATTGCGATAAGTCATTTTGTCTCCGCTGCGCAAATGTAATACCGATTCTTTTCTATCACGGAAAAAGTCTAATTTCACATCTCGCATCGATAGCGAAAGAACTATTGTTGGTTGTGAAGTGAGGAATGAAGTGTCATTATAGATGAACAGATTGTGCTTGGCACGAGTAATACCCACATAGATTGCACGCAACATATCATTGTCCATCCCTACAATACCACCAAGAACCAGATGGACGTTGTCAAATTCCCGACCTTTGGCTTTATGGATTGTACTTACAAATACTGTTTTGTCTTCGGTAGCAATAAAATCTTCAATACCTGATTCGAGGGCAAACTCACGAAGGTCACTACGAAAGTAGGTTTTATGTGTGGCCTCAAAGTCTGCAAGAAATTGTTTCATCGCTTCAAGGCACCGACTTGTACTGTATGCATTTTCGGTTCGACGTTTAGCCTCTCCCCACTGTTCTTTACTGATTACGCCATCTTTGGAATTTCCAAGTTGTTTGAAAAAATAACGTACTTCAGCAAGGTTAACGAAACGGAAACCATCGGTAGCTTGAATAAGTCGAACATGAATACCCTGCTGACGCAACAGGTGGGCAACCTGAAGAGATTGCTCATTTGTGATTGTAAGGACGGCCGTTGTGCCAGGCAGTTTGGTATCTGGGAATAGTTGTAAGGAACTGGCTGAAGTATCCACAACGCCTTCATATTTGCTGACTGCTGTAATAGGCGTTTGCTTCATGCGGTTGGGAATCCTCTGAACAAAACGGTTGGCAAACTCAACAATGGCGTGGTCGGAGCGATAGTTGTCTGTCAGTTCGTATAGCGTGGCATTGTAGTCGGTAATGAGCGAGCGCAGATGTGCAGAATTACTTCCACGGAAAGCGTAGATGTTCTGGTCGTCATCGCCTACTGCGATGACGCGCATATCCTCATTGCGATGCATCAGCGCTTTCACCAGACGGAAATCGTCGGCACCCATATCCTGAGCCTCATCAACAACTAGTACGCTTTTTGCAATCTTGTTCTCCTCCACCTCTCCAGAATCTATCATATCGGCAGCGCGAGCCACCACACTGTCAGCCTCCTCGAGTGAACCCTGTCTCCCCAGCAGGTCGAAACTATACGAATGGAAGGTTTTTATATCGACAAAATGGGCTGCACCTCCATCCAATTCTATGAGACGTTTCTTGAATTCTGTTGCCGCCGCACGGGAGAATGTGAGCATCAGCAGTTGCTCGTGTTTCACATCTTCCATCCGTAACAGCGAGGCCAGTTTATGAACCAATACGCGTGTCTTTCCACTTCCCGGGCCAGCAGCCACAACAATATATTTGTTTTCCTTGTCGTCAATAATTTGACGCTGTCGTTCACTAAGGCCACCAAATATTTGCTCGTATTTTGCGGGGGTTATGTTTTTGGTAATTTGAGTGTGGCGTTCTCCTCGGAAGTATTTCCTTATGAAGACTGCATAGTCCATCAGGAAGTAGTCGCTAACAAACTGCGTGGCAGCGTTGTAGTCACGCACCATCATGTTGGCATATTCGCCCACGATGTGAATCTGCTGGATTCGTTGTTTATAGAATTCGTCAAGCAGGCGATACTGTTCTTTCCCATAGCGTCGCGCACGTTCTACTAAACGGTGAATCTGCATGGTGCTGTATATCACCATAAATCCACCTTCAATCTTCAACAACCCCATTCGGGAAAGGTAGAGCAGAGCCTCTTCCATATCGTTAAGAGACGGCTTCTCCTTGGAACCAAATGAGAATCCCTGCAGAGTAACATTATACTGCTCTAGCAACTCAACCATCGAGAAGGTTATCATCTTGTTGTTTGATGCTGAGATTTCCCCAAGCGACTTTGCTGCAAATCGGCATAATTCCACACGTCGTTCAAATCTGGTGAAAGTCGTCTCTCGATCAACCTGCAGGCGTATGCTTACACTTTCAGCTGTTCCACGGTGCTCATGCTTGTAGATATATCCTTTTGTGCTTAAGAAATGTAATAATGTGCGTAGCGTCTTTACCGTGCAACGAGAGTTACCTATTGTCTGGGCTTCAGCATTGAGCAGCTTATAGTTAAATGTTTGAATATCTGTCGAAAGGTGTTCCAGTATAAAACGTTCAATTCGAAGAACCTCTTCCAATCCACGTGACACATTGGCGCGGTCGACATAGGCTTTCATATCCTGTGCGTCTGCCAATATCCCCTCTTGACGCATGAGGTTAACATTTCTAATTACGGTCTCTTTCGTCATTCCGAGGATATCTGCCAAATAGTCAATTCGACTCTCGGCATCTGCTCCTCTACCGCCAGCCGTTGCTCGACTGCTGATAAGCGACCCGATAATTCGGGCAGCTTCTTCTCGTGTAGTCTCATCAAAAAGTGATGATGCCGTTAATCGACTACGTGCCTCGTCCATGGAACGCACTTTGATACCTGTAGCGAAAATATGAGGTGCATTGCTTCCCCGATGAATAAATCCAGCTTCTTCTAATGCCGTAACCGCACCTTTCACTCTCGTCTCAATATCGTTTCCTTCGTCTTCATTCCATCCCGCTTGCCGTGCTATTTCCAAAGGAGAGCAACTAACATAGTCTCGTTTGGCAGTAAGGTCTTTGATGGCTTTCCAAACCTGCTGAATCTCGCTAATGGAGAGTTTCGTCTGATTGAGAAGGATAAAATGCTTGTCCAAGTCGCTGTCACCAAATAGAACATAACATTCGGCCTCCATATTTGGGTCTCGTCCTGCACGTCCAGCCTCTTGGACGTAGTTCTCCAGGGAGTCGCTGATATCATAGTGAACAACTAACCCAACATCTTTCTTGTCTACACCCATACCAAATGCAGAAGTAGCCACAATAACCTGTACCTCGCCGCCCATAAAGGCGTTTTGGTTGGTCACTTTTTCTGCCGACTCCATCTTACCGTTGAACGGCAATGCCAGAATACCATCACGCCTTAATCGACCAGCAATTTCCATTGTCCGTCTGGTTCGGCTCACGTAAACGATAGTAGAACATCGATGTCCTATAATAAGGTTACGCAATTCGGAGTATTTTTCGTCTTCAGTTTCGGCATGAAGCACAGAATATCGAAGGTTCTTTCGTTCCGCACTAGCCGCAAAGATTTTCAATTCTAGGCCAAGTTTTTGCCTGAAATACTCGCAGATATCACTCACCACCTTTTGCTTAGCAGTGGCCGTAAAACAAGAAACCGCTATGGGCTGTAACAGTTTTTTCTTCTCTTGAAGGCTGCGTATAAAATCACCAATATAAAGATAATCTGTGCGGAAATCCTGTCCCCAAGCTGAGAAGCAGTGGGCCTCGTCAATAACAAAACGCACCACATTACGGATTAGCAACAACCGCTCAATGGTTTTGCTACGCAACATTTCGGGAGCGATATAGAGCAGATTGGCTGTTCCATCAGCTACCTGCTCTATTGCCGAAGCACGTTCTATGGGGTCAAGCAAGCCATTGATGGTCACAACGTCACTAATACCATGCTTGGCAAGATTATCTACCTGGTCTTTCATCAGGCTTTGGAGTGGCGAGATGACTACCGTAAGCCCATGAATATTGCGCCCAGCCATAAGCGCTGGCAGCTGGAAAGTAAGGCTTTTGCCTCCTCCTGTGGGAAAGATGGTTAATAACGACTCTCCCCGGATAGCTGCTTCTACGGCCTGCTGCTGCATAGGGATACCATCGAATTGTCGGAATTCATCGTAACCGAAGAAATCCCTTAACCCGCTGTGGGCATCAAGTCGTCGCTTGCAGTATTCGCATTGTCCACAAGGTGTGTTTCGGATGAAATTCATTACATTGGTCACCTTGGGATAACTATGCATCACCCAAGCGGGTGTAATAGACGTCATATCGTCGGTACCTATCAAAGCCAACGAATAGGCCAATTCCACAGGATAATGCTTCACCACCGCTTCTATATTTGCATTCTCGCAAATCATCCCATGGTATTCTTGTCGAATCAAAGCTCCGATGCTTTGATTCGCGCGAGGCGATTCTTCTGTCTTAATATAATCAAAGAATCCTCCAAATTCCTTAGTTTCCTTCAGTAGGCTGCTATAAATCTCATGTCTTTCAGGAGACAATAATCGCCAGCCTTCCAATTCATCATAAAACAAAGCTTGTGCTTTCTTAGCGTCATTGACGGGATTGTTCAACTCGTCCACCTGAAGTTTGTCGTCCTTCAATAGTCGATGATATGGCTTTCTCGGAAACAATAGCGGTGAGAGTGGTAGCGTGTCGATTACAGTGAAATCACCCGACAATTGAAGGTATTTCAAATCATGGTTAATGATATTGTGCCCACATAATGTGTTGCACGTTGATACGAAAGATCTGAACTCCTGCGCTGACTGCGTATGCAATACCGCACCATCCCCCCGCACGGCTCCATAGTCTTGTACCTTCTGTCTGTCAACACCAACCTCTGTGTCAATAAAAACTATATTCTCACTCTCATCATTTCCGTCTAAGGAAATATTGTATTTATTAGCGAGCCAATTAATAGATTCAACAAAATTATAATTTTTGTACTTCTTAAGAAATGCTATAACATCCCCACCCTCTCCACACGTAAAACACTTAAAAATACCCTTTTGAGGTGAAACATAAAGACTAGGAGTCCGTCCTCCATGAAAAGGACAAATGCCAACAAGGTTTGCCCCACGTTTCTTTAATGGTATAAATTCCCCTATCACATCTTCGATGCGGGAGCTATCCATTACTTGTTTTATTATTCGTTGGTCTAACAATCCTTTATAGATAATAATTTTAATTTGCAAAGATACGAAGTATTTTTGGATTGGCAACATATTATTTCATTCATAGCCGAAAACGATAGGAAAGAGAGAGACACCTGACAGGCAGAGCAATAGAAAAAGGGTACCCATGAAGTGGATACCCTTTGCTGTTTCCGCTTTGCGGAGCAGAGGACTATTCTTCCTCGGCGGCGGCAAAGCATCACTGGTGCTTTGCTCATCGTAGGCCTTGAGGAGAGCCTGCTGTAGTGTGCTTAAGAACTACATTCCCCCAATTAATTCCTCCTTCGGCATCTCCATTTTAGTGAAGGCAAACCACTTCTTGCCGAGGTCTTTCAGCGAGGCTCCTATGTGATAGACGGTATTGTCGATGCAGAGGAAGCGGTCATGGACTTTGCCAAACTCCTTCACCTCAATAGGCTGATACTGGGAATTGTGTTTTGTTAGGTCGAGAGAGAATTGTTTCGAGATGCTTTTGGTGTAAATGGTGGCTAATACTTTCTTCTTCCGCTTGTCCAGCATCGTCAGCACTGTGTCGTCCACATAGTTGTCGAACAACACTATGCTCTTCTTCGCCGACCGGATAAGGTCGGAAACAAAAGTGTAGGCATCAAATATCTGCCCATCATAGAAAATGCCCTCCACTGGCGGCAACGAGGTTTTTACAAAGAAATCAATCTTTTTATCGTGTTCCTCTATCTTACGTTCTATGTTTGTCAAACGCTGATTTATAGCATACCCCTTCAATAAATAGTCTTTTAATACAGCGTTTGCCCATTTGCGGAATAAGACACCTCGTTGGGACTTTACTCTATAACCAACTGAAATAATGACATCAAGATTATAGTATTCAACTTGATATGTTTTACCGTCAGCAGCAGTTGTCGCAAATTTTGCGACAACTGGAGTTCCATTCAGTTCTTCTGAGAGTGCATTCGCAATGTGCTTGCCAACAGTTTTTACATCGCGCTGGAAAAGTGCAGCCATTTGCTGACGATTGAGCCAAACCGTTTCTTCGTTCAAACGGACCTCCAATTTAACATCATTATCCGGCTGATAGAGTATTATCTCTCCTTTATCCATTTGTTTTTCTTTTGTTTGAACTTGTGCATTTTTTGCACGGGTTCACTTGTTTTCTAATGAGTTGTCGCAAAATTTGCGACAACTGAACATTACTAATAACGCATTTCTCTCTGGTTTATTGCGCAAAAGAAAAAGAGGATGCCTGATACACAGGACATCCTCTTTCGTGTTAAGTAGAAACTGACGGCTATTCTTCCTCAGCGGCGGCTTCCTCGTAGGCCTTGAGTAGGGCCTGCTGGACGTCGGCGGGGACGAGCTCGTAGCTGCTGAAGGTCATGGTGAAGGTACCGCGGCCGCTGGTGAGGGAACTCAGGGCGGTGCAGTAGCGGTTCATCTCGGCCAAGGGGGCCTTGGCTTTCAGCGTGGTGTACTTGCCTTCGGCATCCATGCCCATGACGATGGCGCGGCGACCCTGCAGGTCGGTCATCACACCACCCTGTGCCTCGGTGGGCACGGTGACGGCGATGTCGTAGATAGGCTCCTTGATCTTCGGGGCTGCCTGCTTGAAGGCCTCGCGGAAGGCGGTACGGCCGGCGATCTTGAAGGCCGTTTCGTTGGAGTCGACGGGGTGCATCTTACCGTCGTAGATGTTGACGACGATGTCGCGGGCGTAGCTGCCGGTCAGAGGACCCTGCTCCATCTTCTCCATGATACCCTTGAGGATGGCGGGCATGAAGCGGGCGTCGATCGAACCACCCACGATGCAGTTGTTGAAGACCAGCTTGCCGCCCCACTCCAGAGGATACTCCTGGGTGTCGCGGATGGGGTACTTGGTCTGGTTGGGCATGCCGTCGTAGTAGGGCTCGATGAGCATGTGAACCTCGCCGAACTGGCCGCTACCACCCGACTGTTTCTTGTGGCGGTACATGGCCTCGGCGCTCTTGGTGATGGTCTCGCGGTAGGGGATGTTGGGGGCGGTGAAGTTGACGGCCAGCTTGTACTGGTTCTCGAAGTACCACTTCACGGTGTTGAGGTGGAGCTCACCCTGGCAGCCAAGGATGACCTGGCGCAGCTCGCGGCTGTTCTCGAGCGTGAGGCTGCGGTCGTAGGTCACGAGGTCTTTCAGAGCGGCGCCGACCTTCTCGTCGTCGTTGCTGTTGGCGGCCTTCACGGCGACGGTGTAGATGGGAGTCGGGAACTCGATCTCGCAGACGGCGTCGTCGGTGTTCTTCGGGGTGGTGAGGGTATGGTTGATCTTGACATCCTTGAGCTTGATGGTGCAGACGATGTCGCCGGCGCAAGCCTTCTCGACGCGCTGGCGGTTGCTGCCGCTGCACACGAGGACCTGGCTGACGCGCTCCTTGCTCTGGTTGCAGGCGTTGACCACATCCTGGGCCTCGGCCAGCTCGCCATCGTAGATACGGAGGTAGCTGATCTCACCGAGGTTCTTGTCCTTGGCGCTCTTGAAGCAGAAGGCCACGGTGGGGTTGGCATTGTTGCACTTCAGCTCTTTGCCGCCTTTGGTCTTCTTGGCATCGGCCACCTCGCAGGGGGCGGGGACGTTCTGGCAGATGAACTCGAGCAGACGGTTGACGCCAAAGTTCTCCTTGGCGCTGGTGCAGAGGATGGGGAAGAGGTCGCGCTTGTCGATGGCGAGCTTCAAAGCTTGGGTCAGCTCTTCAGCGGTCAGGTCGCCATTCTCAAAATATTTCTCCATGAGGGCGTCGTCGGCAGCGGCGGCTTCCTCGACGAGGGCCATGCGCATCTCCTCGGCCTTGTCGGCATACTGGCTGGGGATGTCGGCCTCGGTGTACTTACCGTCGGTGAAGGTGTACATCTTGTTGGCCACAATGTCGACCACCTGGTTGAAGCCGAGACCGGCGTTGGTGGGGAACTGGAGCACGGTGCACTTGCCACCGAAGTAGTCCTTCAGCTGGTTGACGGCTTCGTCGAAGTTGGCCTTCTCGGCGTCGAGGTGGTTGACGACGAAGAGCATCGGGGTGTCGAGCTTGGCAGCGTAGCGGTTGGCTATCTCGGTGCCGACCTCGACGCCGCTCTGGGCGTTGACCACGACGACGGCAGCCTCGACCACGTTGAGGGCGCTGTCGAGCTCACCCTGGTAGTCGGCGAAGCCGGGCACATCGAGGATGTTCACCTTCTTGCCACCGAACTCGGTGTACATGAGGGTGTTCTCCACGGAGTAGCCGCGGTCGTGCTCGATGTCGCGATAGTCGCTGATGGTGTTCTTGCTGTCCACGGAGCCACGACGGTTGATGAGGCCGCCGCAGAAAGCCATAGCTTCAGCCATAGAGGTCTTGCCGGATTTGGCGCCGCCCACGAGGGCGATGTTGCGGATGTCCTGAGTCTGATAAATTTTCATTGTTATTGCTATTATTTATTTATTTTCTATTTTCTTAATCGTTAGAATATTACACCTCGCCGACAGCATCTCGGCGACGTGCAACGTGGCGGCAAAGATACAAACTTTTTTTGAACTGCGGGAAAATATTTTTGTTTACCGCACTATCATGTCGAGGTTTTCCAAGGCGGTGCGGGCGGTGAGCCATTGGCGCATCTTCTGGCGGTCGGCGGCATTGAGGCTGCTGCCCTTGCGGAGGGTGACGATAGCCACTGTGCCGTCTTTGGTGCGTGCCACGTCGATGGTGCGCACCTGCGGGAAGATGGGCTCGGCCTCTTTGGCCAGGCTTAGCGAGAGCTGTTCGTAACTGCGGTAGGCGGTGAGCTCGTCCTCGAGGGTGGCCACCTGGGCACCGAGGCGCAACACCTCGTCGTTGGCGGCGCTGACGCGCGAGTTGAAGGATGCCGCCAGATTCTCCACGCCCTCAATGTCGGCACCCTGTATCACCGACAGGGTCAGCCCCTTGAGCTTGTACGCTGCCATGCTCGCCTGTGCGGCTGCTATCTCGGCGTCGCTGATGGAGCGCCCCACGGCGACCACGCGCAGCGTGTCGTGCTCGGCGCGGTGGTCGATGATCTGGGTGCCGCTCTGCGCCAGCTCGCTGTCGACGAAGGCCTTGATGTTGCGCGCCAGGATGTCTTTCTTGACGATGTCTACCGTCATCACGGCGGCGGGAATCATGGCCACCACAACGACGATAGTGACGAGGCGCTTGCCGCGCCTGGCCAGCTCGGGCATGAGGTTGGCGTAGCTGTGGAAGCGCAGCATCTTGACGCCTAGGAAGGTGCTGAGTGCGATGAAGACGGTATTGATGAAGAAGAGGTAGAAGGCGCCGAAGAAGTAGTTCCACTGTGCTGTGGCGAGGCCGTAGCCTGCGGTGCAGAGCGGCGGCATGAGGGCTGTGGCTATGGCCACGCCCGGGATGACCTGCCCTTTGCTCTTGGTGGTCAGCGCCAGCACGCCGGCGGCGCCGCCGCAGAAGGCTATGAGCACGTCGTAGAGGGTGGGGGAGGTGCGTGCCAGCAACTCGCTGCGCGCCTCGCTCAGGGGCGAGATGAAGAAGTAGAGCGTAGCCGTGAGCACCGAGATGACGGTGGCCACACCGTAGTTGCGCAACGCGCGCCGCAACAGCTCGAAGTCGCCGATGCCCACGCCAAGCCCCATGCCGATGATGGGTCCCATGAGCGGAGAGACGAGCATGGCGCCGATGATGACCGCCGTCGAGTTGACGTTGAGCCCCAGCGAGGCTATCAGTATGGCGAACATGAGAATCCACAGGTTGGTGCCGCGGAAGACAACGCCGGCGCTCACCTGCTCTATCACCTCGCGCTCGTCCTCGCGGTCGCCCGTCAGGCGGAAGTAGTGGCTGAGAATGCGGACTATCGGTTTGAGGTTTATTCCCATGGCTCTTTTTTGCTGTCATAACGCTCAGCGTCGCATTTTATTGCGCACCGGGCCGCCGCAGCATGCAAAAAAAAATGCCCAAGTGCTTGCATGTTACAAAAAATGTGTATATTTGCATCACCGCCCGAAAGTGGCCCCATCGGTGCAAGTATCTATCCGATAGGGCATTTCTTTAGTAGTATTTCAGTGCAATACTGAAGAACTACTGAAGAACTGTCATACCGACTCCGTAGGGCTGCTGTAGGGGCAGGGAAGGGGGCCGGAGAGGGTGTGAAAGAGGATAAGTTATTAACATTCAAACATAGAGACATGGCAAAACAGAAATCGACAGGACTGCTGGTGAACGGCAGCGTGAAAGCGGCGGGGGTGACCTTCTACACCCGTCATGGACAGACCGTGGTGCGTTCGGCACGCAGCGTGCAGCCGGAGCGCCGCAGCCGTGGACAGTTCGACCAGCGTATGCGTATGCGCCACACCATAGCTTTGTGGCACGTCTTCAGAGCTTCGGGCCCACTCTTCGGCGAGGGCGTGACGGCCTACCGCCGTTTTGCGTCGGCGGCCAACCGCCTGACCCCCGTCTATGTGCCCTGCAACGGCCCGCTGGGCACGGCCACCTTCCTGCTGCCGGGCATCCCGGTGAGTGCCGGCCCGACGGCGTCAATCAAGGAGTGGTTCGGCAATGTTGACGGCGAGGATGTGCTGCTCACCAACCTGCGTCCGGCCGACCTCGAGCGCCACGAGGAGCTGCGTCTGTGCTGCCTGCGTCAGAGCCTTGAGGGCGCTGCCCCGCAGATTGTCGTCAGCTGGCGCACTTTGGCCTTGCCCAACGGCGACGAGAGCCACAGCGGCGGCGAGCCCCACCTGCGTCTGGTCGACGGCAAACTGGCCGTCTTCGGAGGTGCCCTGGCCGACCCGATGTTCGGCTGGGCGCTGGTGCGCGTCGACGGCGACCGCTGCTCAACGCAGGCTGCCGTCACCCGTTGCACCTACTACGAGCGCTTCACCACAGACAATGCGCTGAACACCGCCGCCGAATCATACGGCGGATTGACCAAATGAGCGGCTGCAGGCGGCTGACAGACAGGGTGTTGGCTGTGTGTAAAAAATATTTGTCACCATTTTTGGTGATTATATGGATTTTATTTTGTATCTTTGCAGCCTGATACCCCAAGAAAGGCTTTTAAAATTATTAATCTTATAACATTAAAATTATGGCATTTAAAGGACAAATCATTATCGATACCGAGCACTGCAAAGGCTGCGGAGTGTGTGTACCCGTGTGCCCGATGAAGTGCATCGAGTTGTCGAAAGAGGTAAACGGCAAGGGCTATAACTTCACCCATACCGTCAACGACAGTTGCATCGGCTGCGCCAGCTGCGCCATGGTGTGCCCCGACGGCGTCATTTCCGTTTACAAGAAAAAAATCTAAACGAAAAAGAAAGAAAGGAATACTATGGCAAGAGAACTTCAACTGATGAAGGGCAATGAAGCTATTGCCCGCGCA
>ONJY01000026.1 GCA_900318275.1 uncultured Bacteroidales bacterium
GCGCAAGGAACGCATCCTCGCCCTCTGCGACGCCTTCATCGCCCTCCCCGGCGGCATCGGCACCATCGACGAAGTCTCCGAAGTCATGGTCATGAACCAACTGCAGATAGTCGGCGGCCAGAGGATATTGGACGGCACCTACCGCACCAAACCCATGATACTCCTCAATATCGACGGCTACTACAACCCCTTCCTCGACCAGCTCCGCCTCGTCAAAGAGGAGGGCCTGATGCGCAGCGACGCCGGGCTGGTGGCAGCTTCCGACGTGAATGAGGTATTTTCTTTGTTGGAACGTGAATTATCGTGAATTAGTCCGTTAATTGCCGTGAATTAATTTCTGATAATTAACGAATCAATTTACGACAATTAACGTAAAAAAAGAGTATTTCCGTGGCACACCTGTTGAGCAAGAGCAAGTACATCCGCGGCCTCCAGTGCGACCGCGCGCTGTGGCTCGATGTCTTCAACCCGCGCCTAGCCCGTTACACCGCCGAGCAGATGCGCCGCTTCGACCGCGGGCGTGACTTCGAGTTCGCCTTCAAAGCCACCTTCCCCGACGGCATCGACCTCAGCGCCGAGCTGAAGCGCAACGTCGACGCCTACCCCGCCCGCACCGCCGAGTTGCTGGACAAGGGCGACGGTGTGGCGCTCTTCGAGGCCGGCTTCCTCTACGACGACGTGCTGGTGCTGGCCGACGTGGTGCAACAGCGCGAGGACGGCACCCTCGACATCTACGAGGTGAAGTCCGGCACCGCCCTCAGCGAGACCTACCGCCGCGACGCCGCCCTGCAGCACTACGTCATCTCGCATTGCCGCGAGATAAACACCTTCAGCATCGTATATGCCAACCCCGACGGCGGCTTCATCAAGGAGGAACTCTCCGCCGCCCTGCAGGAACAGCACGGGGAGATAGAAAAGAACATCGCCGCTATGAAGGACATCCTCCGCCACGGCGAGCCCGCCACCCCCACCGGCCAACACTGCCTCGAGCCCTACGCCTGCCCCTACCAGCACTACTGCGCCCAAGGCGTCAGGCAGATGTCGCTGTTTGGATAAAAAAAAGAGCCCCTTTCTTTTAGGGGCTCTTTACTTTTATTGTTCGACGCATGGATTCGCTTGGATTGACAAAGACAATCCTTTTAGATCTTGCGGATTATATGTCCACGTGGTTTCTTTCTCATAGACACCTTGGAAAGTAATCTGGCAATTGATGCTCACAGTGTTGTTTTCATCGTTTACAGGATTGTCGGTATACTGAGAGGAAAACCAATGGATATAGTTCGGCTTGACTGGACGGACTGTCTGTGCGTCCACCTGTTCTGTGAAGTAATTTCTCTGTGTCTCGTCGGCCAGCATATCAGCGGTGTAGGCGTAGGTGCTGTCTTCGATGATTCGCCATGTGGCATCGCCGCCGACACGCTCGATGACGATATGGAATGTCGGCATGTTCATTGTGCATCCTGCCGGCTTCTCGGTGGAGGCGGCATCGATTATCAGACGACGTCCGTTAGCCCCGTAGCTGGTTGTAAACCGCTTCACGTTAGTAGTAAGGCTGCCCAATGGGACGGTTTGCCCGTCGAAGGTGAATGTGGCATTAGTGATTGTCGGTGAAACCGGAACATCCGGCGTGCCGGGATTGTTTGGTGAAACCGGAACATCCGGCGTGCCGGGATTGTTTGGTGAATCTGTTGTGCCATCGTCCTTGTTGCAGGCAGAGAAAGTCAGGGCTGCCGTGAAAAGCAGCATAAAGATTGTTTTGGTTCTTGTTTTCATTTTGATTGATTTGTGAGTTAAAAAGATGATGTACCAAGGATATGCACATAAAAAGAGCGTGGGTACTTTTTGGTCTCCATTGGTCATTCTGAGGTCTTCGACTACCTTAATCTCCCAATATCAACGTACAAGCCCACGCCACATGGCGGGAGCGTCGTCGCTCGGTCTGGGAGATTGTTGAAAAGTGTCGAAGTTTTCAGAATGACCAGATAAGCTCGTTTCGCTTCTTTCCTATTCTATGATGTGCATATTAAAACTATGCGTTATGCTTCATTGGCAGTGGGTTTGGTTACACTATAGTTTATTAATCACTTCCCATACTCAGCCAGTTCTTCGGCGGCAGTGGGAAGAGGTGTATCATCTTCTGTATCGTATGGGGCCAGGTAGCAGACGGCATCCTCGGTAGATGTGATGTCGCAGAGGCCGGCATCGTTGAACATGCCCTCGAAACTCAGGTCTTCATCGATGTCGGGCCAATGTATGCCGCCATAGGAGAGCTCGAAAGCCTGCCGTTGGGCGGCGGTGGCTTTGCACAGGCGGGGCCATTGGGCAAACTCATAGCTTGCCCGCAGACCGTCGGTGGTCTCGGCATAGACGGCGTGGTCGTCCACCCATACGCGTGCTATGTATTTCCTATCCATTGTTTTTGTTCACGAAGAATTCCTGCCACCGCTCCGCTATCACATCCACGTTCTCTTCCACCAGCGAGCGGATGAGCGTTATCTCATGTTGCTTGAAGCCATGATTGTACACCATCTCCAAAGGCTGCACGTTGAATTTGGCCTCACAGCCTCCACGCACAACATGAATGTGAACCGGTTCATGGTCTCCTGAGTAGAACATGAACCGGAAGTTGAATATCTTGAAGAGGGTGGGCATGGCTTATCAGTTCGCCGGGAAGGCTATCTCGCGCTCGATGACCTGGTAGGGCACGTTGTTGCGGTAGATGGTCTGACGCACCCAGTTGTCGTCCTCGTCGTACTCATAGACGTACGAGTGTTTCCAGTTGAGGTGTTCGTCGTAATTGAACGAACTGACCTCGATGAGGTTGTCGTGGTCGTCGTAGTAGTAGGTGGTGAGGGCCGAGAGGAACTCGTCGGCATCATAGAAGCGCCACTCGATACGGTTGCCGCGGGCGTCGTACTTGTAGAGGTAGTGCTGCATCAGCTCGCCGTCGCGGTTGTAGAACTCCATCTCGGTGCAGTTGCCCTTTTGGTCGTACTTGTAGGTGCGCTTCTCGGTCATCTCGCCAGTCTCGTCGAAGCTCTGCTCCTCCACCTTCTGGCCATTCTTGAAAGTACTGCTCTCCTTCTTGGTCATCTGGTTGCCGAGGAACACCGTGCGCTCGATGCGGTTGCCGTCGCGATCGTTGAGATAGGCGGTGCGGCCCGTGAGCATCTTCTCGCGGTTGTATTCGTTCCAGCCGAGGCTATAGCCGTTGACGTCGAAGAAGTAGCTGTACCACGTGTAGTCGTCGGCCTTGGTGCGGAACTTGTCGGCGAAGTTGCCACGCTTGTCGAAGGTGATGCTGTCGATGCAGATGAGCTGACGGCCACCGTCGCGACCGCCACGGAGGTTGTAGGTGTACTCAATCACATAGATTGCGTTGCCGTGGATGCCCATTTCGGTACGCGAGTTCTTGCGGGGCTTGGGGCCTGCAAATGCCGTGCCCACAACGAGCAGGGCAAGAATGAGAGCAATATTTTTCTTCATCTTTTTCTATTATTTCAAAATGCAAAGATACAACTTTTTCGTCACACTAACGCAAATAACATAAAATTATTGTTTCCGTACTCCCTTTTTCCGTCTGCGGAGCCTGTTGACGCGCTGAATGACCCTGAATTTGGCAATCCAGAAAGGCGCCGACGAGGCACCGACAATGGTTATTATACCGGCAATGATATAGCCCCAGGGGTTCGGTATGACGCTGCCGAGACCCTCCTTGTGGGCCACGAGGATGAAGCTGGCACAGACGAAAGTCATGAAGTTGGCCGGCAGGATGGTGAGCAGCGCGGCATAGCCCATGCCTTTCTTCAACAGGAAGGAAGTGATGGCCCAGAGGGTGAAGACTGCCAGTATCTGGTTGCACCAGGCGAAGTAGCGCCAGATAGTCTGGAAGCCGTCGGCGTCGCTGAAGGCATATACCAGCAGTCCGCCAGCCAGCACAAACAGAGGCAGGGCCACGGCAATGCGTTTTGCCATGGGTTTCTGGTCGATATGGAACTGGTCGGCCACAATGAGACGTGCCGAGCGCATGGCGGTGTCGCCACTAGTGATGGCGGCGCAGATGACGCCAAGAATCGATATGACGGCCAGTACCTTGGGGAACCACGCGTTGCATATCACGCCCACCATGGCGTCGCCGCTCTTGCCGACACACAGCTCCGGCTTGTCGTGGAAGAAGTAGGCGGCGGCGGCAGCCCAGATGAGGGCTACGACACCCTCGGTAATCATGGCGCCGTAGAAGATGGGGCGCGCCTGCTTCTCATTAATCATGCAGCGAGCCATAAGTGGCGACTGTGTGGCGTGGAAGCCGCTGATGGCACCGCAGGCTATGCTGACGAACATCATGGGGAAGATGGGGTTGGTCTCTGCATGGGGATGGCGGTTCTCGAGGCCATCCCATATCTCAACAAGGTGCACATCAGGTATCACGAAGAAGGCCACCACCAGCATCACGGCCATGGCCAGCAGCAGGAAGCCGAAGATGGGGTACACCTTGCCTATCACCTTGTCGATGGGCAGCAGGGTGGCCACAAGGTAGTAGACGAAGATGATGACCGGCCATATCCACAGCGGCCAGCCAGGGGTGAAGTTGTCCACCAGCAGCTGCGACGGAGTCTTCACAAACACAGCCCCTACCAGCACCATCAGGACGATGGTGAAGAAAGCCATGAAGGTCTTCACCCTCTTGCCCAGGTACCTGCCGTGAATCTCGGGCAGCGAGGCGCCGTCACGCCGCAGGCTTATGAAGCCCGCGATGAAGTCGTGCACAGCACCGGCAAAGATGCTGCCGAAGACAATCCATAGGAACGAGGCGGTGCCGAACTGCGCACCCATGATGGCGCCACAGATGGGTCCCACGCCCGCGATGTTCAGGAACTGGATGAGGAAGATGCGCCACGGCTTCATGGGCACGTAGTCCACCCCGTCGGGGTGCGCCACAGCGGGCGTCACACGCTTCGGGTCCACGCCGATGACACGCTCAATAACCTTGGAATAAAGCCAGTACCCCAGTACCAGCAACACAACCGAGATGATAAATGTTATCATTGTTTATCTGTTTTCTATTCTGTTGTCTTCGGGGGCGACGAGCCAGATGATGAGGTAGGCCCAGATGCCAAGGCTACCGAAGAGGATGGCTATAAGGAAGATGATGCGGAGCACGGTGGGGTCGACATTGAGGTATTTGGCCAGGCCTCCGCAGACTCCGGCGATGCGGCGGTCGGTAGTGCTGCGCATCAGACGACGGTAGTTGTTGTTTTCCATATCACTGTTTTATTCAAAATTCATAACTCTTAACTCATAACTGTCACAGCTCCACCTCTTCCCTAAAGGCGGGGATGCTGATATGCTTCCAGCCGTCCTTGCCGAGGGTGTCGGCAAAGTGCTGCTGCACCTCCTCTTCGCCATGCACGAGGAACAGGCGTTTCACCTTCTTCTTGTCCTGACAGCCCACGTAGCGCATCATCTCCTCGTAGTCGCCGTGACCCGACAATGAGTCTATGCGGCGCAGCTCGGCGCGCACCTTGTGCTTCTGGCCAAAGATGCTCACCTCCTCGTCGCCACGCATAATCTTGGCGCCCAGCGTGCTCGGCTCGCAGTAGCCCACGCAAAGCACCGTCGTTGCGGGGTTGTCGATGTGGTTGGCCAGGTGGTGTTTCACGCGGCCGGCCTCCATCATGCCGCTGGCGGCGATGATGACGCAGGGCTTGTGGCGTATGTTGAGCTGCTTGCTCTCCATGACGCTCTGTATGTAGTGCAACCGGTTGAACCCGAAGGGGTCGGGGTCTGTCTTGCAGTACTCGGCGATGGCCTCGTTGAAGCACTCGGTGTGCAGCCGCATGATGTCCGTGGCCGAGATGGAGAGGGGACTGTCGACGAACACGTCTATATCGGGCAGCAACTTGCTGTGCTCCAGACGGTCGAGGGCATAGATAATCTCCTGGGCCCTGCCTATGGCGAAGCTGGGTATGATGAGCTTGCCCTTCTTCTTTGTGCAGGTATCGAGCACCGCCATCAGCAGCTCCTGCTCGGCGTCCTGTATGCTCTCGTGCAGGCGGTCGCCGTAGGTGCTTTCCATGATGAGGTAGTCCACCTGTGGGAAGGGCTCGGGGTCCTTGAGTATCTGCTTGTCGTAGCGGCCGATGTCGCCCGTGAAACCGAGGCGTATCAGACGGCGGCCGTCCTTGATTTCAAGGTACACGAGCGCCGAGCCAAGTATATGTCCGGCGTCGAAGAACTCCACCGTCACCTCGCCCTCGATGTTGAATTTCTTGTGGTAGGGCACGCTGATGAAGCAGCTCATGCACGCCTGTGCGTCCTGCTCGTCGTAGATGGGCTCCACGGGCTCCAGTCCCTGCGCCTTGCGCTTCTTGTTGAAGGTCTGCGTGTCCTGCTCCTGTATGCGGCCGGCGTCAGCCAGCATGACGGCGCAGAGGTCGCGCGTGGCGGGGGTGCAGAGCACGGTGCCGCGGAAGCCGTTCTTGTATATGAAAGGTATCAGGCCGCTGTGGTCGATGTGTGCATGGCTGAGTATCAGGTAGTCAATCTCCTGCGGGTCGAAGCCCAGGTCGCGGTTCATGGCGTCGGTCTCCAGACCCTTGCCTTGATACATGCCGCAGTCGAGCAGTATCTTGACACCATGCTTGGTGGTTATCAAGTGTTTGCTGCCGGTCACCTCGCGGGTGGCACCCATGAATTGCAGTTTCATATCTCGTTTGTTTTAGTCTATCACTATCCGTTTTGCCGGCGCCGTACCTACGCTGACGAGGTAGGCCCCTGCCGCCGGCACCACCACCGTGGTGGCCGGGGCCGACGCTTTGTGCGTCAGCAGGTTGCGCCCCTGCATATCGAAGAGCCGCACCGTCTCCCCCACCTCGCAACGCACCGTCAGGCGGCGCCCATCGACCGAGGCCGTCCATGCGGCGTCTTCGCTGCCCATGACACCGATGCCCTCCATCTCACCGAAGAAAGCCGTCAGCACCATATCGCCGTCCACCGTGACGCGACGCGGATTGTCGTATGAACCGTCGCTCCAGCCGTAGAAGACGTCGCCGTCCATCGGTATGGCAACAATCTCAATCTCCGTACCTTCGGGCACTGTGGCGTTGCCCACCACGATGCCGCGCCACGGGTCGCTGCTCGCCAGCGTGAGGGTGACGAGCGTGGGCCTCACGGTATCGGTGACGCGCACGGTGTCGTGCAGCACCACATACTGCGTGTCGGCGGCGCCGCTGTAGATGTACAGCGTGTCGTGGACCTCTATGGTGTCAGCCTGCACAATACGCAGGGTGTCATGCAGATACAAGAAAAAATGAGCCACATAGCGGGCACCCGCCGAGGCAGTCACCACGCGCGGGTTAAGGGTGTCGCCGTCGCCCCAGCAGGCGAAGAAGCAGCCCTCGACCGGCGTGGCCGTGAGGGTCACAGCGTCGCCAGCGGCATAATCGCCGCCACCGCTGACGCTGCCGCGCTGCAGGTTGTTGACACCCGTGGCCACCGTCACCATGCAGCCGGCGTCGTCGATGCTTCCGAAAGCGCTCCACGGGCTCACGGCGCTATAGGCCGCCACGCAGCCGCAGGGCACCACGAGGGCTACATCGGACAGCGGCACATCGTAGAAAGTGGTGGTCGCCGTCACCGGCGGCACAGCGCGCCGCACCCTGACCTCCTGCAAGGCCGTGCAGTTGTAGAAGGCCGACGCCCCAAGCGAGTCGACTGTCGAAGGCAAATCGATGGTATTCAAGGCCGAGCAAAGTCCGAAAGCATTGGCACGCAGGGCGGCGACGCCCTCGCCGAGGGTCAATGCCGCCAGGCCGTTGCAGCCGTAGAAAGCATGATGCTCGACAGCCACCACGGCGTAGTTCACACCCGCGTGGCTCACCGTCCCGGGGATGGCCAACGCCCCCGTGGGTCGCACATAGCCGTTCCAGCCTTGCGCTGGTGCCGTCGTATTGGCCGGGTAGACCACCTTCACACCGCCGGCGCAATAGCTGAAATAGAGCGTCTGACCCGTGGTAGCCACAGCCGAAAAGTCGTATGCCGCCGCACGCAAAGCACACAGCATCAGCAGCATCACCACTGCCAAACCCTTGCGGACACTCATACTTTCCATATTTTTTTTTACAGTTTACTTAACGTCCCACTCCCAATTATATTGTATACCTGAACAAAATATTTTCACGCCCGCACTAACCATGACTACACACCGTGCCGGTACGGGGTGAAAGAGGTGTCAAAAAAGTGGAAAACAGGGTACGGAAATGAAGGGCTGAGGTACTTTTTGCAAAAATAACAAAACAAAAGGATGTGTGTCAGGATTTTTTCGTAACTTTGCAAATTGTATTTCCCCGAAACGGGAAGTGTATGGCATTGTATAACAAACAATAAGAAATAAATATACAAAGAGAAAGATGGATAAAAAGTCAATCATCGGACTGATTTTGATATTTGGCATCTTCGTGGGCTACATGTTCTGGGTGGCACCGTCGAAAGAGGAGATGGCCGAGCGGCAGCGCGTGTACGACAGCATGGTGCTGGCCAACGTTGAGGCCCAGCGCCTGGAAGACAGCATCCTGGCCGAGAAGGCCCGCCTCGACAGCCTGGCTGCCGCCGGCGACACAGTGCTGCCCGGCGTGACGCGCAAGGTGCAGGACATGGGCGTGTTCAACGCCGCCGCCCAAGGCGACGGACAGTCGCTGACGGTGAGCAACGACCGCATGACGGTGGAGTTCAACACCCTCGGCGCACGCGTCGACCGTGTGGTGCTGGCTGACTACCAGACCTACGACAGCAACGAGCTGGTGCTCATCACCCCCTCGGAGGAGAACATGAACCTCGTCTTCTCGACCGAGGACAACCGCGTGGTCAGCACCAAGGACCTGGTGTTCAAAACCTACGTGGACGGCAAACAGCTGACTGCCGACGGCAGCGCGCTGGAAGTCGGCGAGAACGACTCGCTGGTGGTGAGCTTCAGGGCAGAGATCGAGGGTGACAGCAGCCTCCAGACCGCAGCACCCTACCTCGAGTTCCGCTACACGGTGCGCGGAGGCAGCCACGAGGTGGGATTCGACATCAACTTCGTGGGCCTGGGCAAGGTGGTGCGCAACACCCCCTACATGGACTTCCAGTGGCAGAACCGCATGCTGCGCCAGGAGAAGGTGAACAGCGGCAGCCGCGGCAAGAGCAACCGCAACAGCGACCGAGAGCGCTACTACACCAGCATCTACTACAAGACCCCCAAGGACAAGAACCCTGACAACCTGAGCCTCGGCCAGGACAAGCAGAAGCAGGTGAAGACCAACCTGGAGTGGGTGGCTTTCAAGGACCAGTATTTCGCAGCCATCATGACCGCCGAGGGCGGCATACCCTTTGAGAACGCCGACATCGAGGTCAGCACTGACAAGCGCGACACCGCCGTCAACTACCTGACCGACATGCGCGCCACCATCGGTCTGCAGTATGACGAGAAGGCCCCGCAGATGCACATGGGCTTCTACTACGGCCCCACCAAGCTGCGCGACCTGCGCGCCATGCACCGCGGCTACGAGCGCATGTTACCGCTGGGCTGGACTATCATCTCCAAGAGCATCAGCCGCTACCTCATAGTACCTGTGTTCAACTTCCTGGAGCAGTTCGGCTGGAACTACGGCATCATCATCATCGTCTTCACGCTGCTCATCCGTCTGGTGCTGCTGCCGTTGGTGTACAAGAGCTATCAGGGCGGTGCCATCATGCGCGTACTGAAGCCCGAGATGGAGGCCCTCAACAAGAAATACCCAAAGCAGGAGCAGGCCATGCAGAAGCAGCAGGAGATGATGGCCCTGCAGAAACGTGCCGGATACAGCCCCATGGCGGGATGCCTGCCGGTGCTCATACAGATGCCCTTCCTGACGGCTATGTTCATGTTCTTCCCCATAGCCATCGAACTGCGCCAGAAGCCTTTCCTCTGGTGCCCCGACCTGTCCAACTTCGACTCCATACTTGACTTCGGGTTCAACATACCGCTCTACGGCGACCACATCTCGCTGTTCTGCCTGCTGATGTTCGGCATGCAGTTCTTCTACACATGGTATACGATGAAGCAGCAGGCCGGCACACAGAGCATGCCCGGCATGAAGTTCGTGATGTACTTCATGCCCTTCATGATGCTCTTCATCTTCAACAGCCAGAGCGCTGGTCTTAACCTTTACTACCTCATCTCGCTGACCTTCACCATGACGGTGATGATGCTCATACGCCGCTTCACGAGCGAGAAGAAGGTGCGCGCACGCATGGCCGCCTACGACCACAAGCACGCAAACGACAAGGGCAAAGGCAAGAAGAAGAGCAGCTTCGCCAAGCGCCTCGAGGAGTTGCAGAAACAGGCCGAGCAGATGCAGCGCGAGCAGAACCGCAGGAAATAAGACAAAAACAGGATAACAATAACTAAAAACAAAGTATCATGGTTGTTGCATTAGTAGCAATTTTCATCATCGGGTACTTCTTCATAGCCATGGAGCACCCATTCAAAATCAACAAGACGGCCTCTGCCCTCGCACTGGGCACCGTGCTGTGGACCATCTTCGCCTTCTGCGAGTCGGCTTTCCTGACCAGCGCCAACATCAGCCTGACCGACATGTCCTTCGTGCAAGAAGAGGGCTGGCACGCCTTCCTGAAGGAGAACCTGGTGGACAACCTCGGCGAGACGGCCGAAATAGTCTTCTTCCTGCTGGGCGCCATGACTATCGTGACGCTGATTGAGGACTACCAAGGCTTCCGTGTCATCACCGACAGCATCACCACCACCAACAAGAAGAAGCTGCTGTGGATCATCAGCATCCTCACCTTCTTCCTGTCGGCCCTGCTCGACAACATGACCACCGCCATCGTCATGGTGGCCCTGCTGCGCAAACTCATCGCCGACCAGAAAGAGCGCTGGCTCTATGCCGGCATGGTCATCCTCGCTGCCAACGCTGGCGGCGCCTGGAGCCCCATCGGCGACGTCACCACCATCATGCTGTGGATCGGCGGTCAGGTGACTACCGTGAACATCATGGTGAAGACCATCGTGGCCTCGCTGGTGTGCATGGTGGTGCCCGTGCTCATCGTCGGCGCCACGCTGAAAGGCGACATCGAGCGCCCCGAGGAGAGCCACGGTGGCGTCGAGGTGCCTGTGCACCTGCGCAAGCTCATACTCTTCATGGGTATCGCTGCACTGGTGTTCGTGCCCATCTTCAAGACCATCACCCACCTGCCCCCATATCTGGGCATGCTCTTCGGCCTTGCCGTGTTGTGGATAACCACCGAGATCATCAGCCGCAAGTATGAGAAGGAAGGCCACAAGCTGCCCACCGCCGTGAGCACGCTGGAGCACATCGACACGCCCACCATCCTCTTCTTCCTGGGCATCCTGATGGCAGTGAGCTGCCTGAAGGTGAGCGGTATCCTCAGCGGTCTGGCCGCAGGCCTCAACGGTGCCTTCGGCATCGAGGCTCCGGGCTTCTTCTTCATCGACCTCATCATCGGCGTGCTGTCGTCGGTCATCGACAACGTGCCGCTGGTGGCCGCCGCCATGGGCATGTACCCCATCAGCGGTGCCGAGGTGGACTTCGCCGTCAACCACCCCTTCTGGGAGTTCCTGGCCTACTGCGCCGGTACCGGCGGCAGCCTCCTCATCATCGGCAGCGCCGCAGGTGTGGCCGTCATGGGCATGGAGAAGATAGACTTCATCTGGTACCTCAAGAAAATAACCCTGCTGGCTCTGGCTGGTTATATCGCCGGCGCCTTGGTGTTCATCGCCATGGATATGACCCTCTTCGAGAACATCGCATGGCTGCGTGACCTGGCATGAGACAACTCTGGCTTGAATTCAAACAGCGCCCTGTGTGGCGCAAAGTATGCGACATCCTGCTGGTGCTCTTCGCACTGGCAGGTGCCGCTATTATAGGTGCCTGGGGGCTCTACCAGCTGGGCGTCACCAACAACCGCGGGGCTGTGGACAAGAACTACCGCTACTTGATGTCGGTCTCCGAGATGGAGAACCTCAAGAACGCCAAGCTGACGCAGGCGCAGATTGACGAGCAGTGGGCCCTGCAGTACGGCCGTCTGGCGGCGCTGGCACGCTTCTACCCCGAGAACGCTCGCCTGATGCTGCGGGCCGCACAGTACAGCGACGACCCGCTGGTGGTGAACCGCATGGTCGCAGCAGCGCAGATATACATGGAGGAGAACGACAGCATCGACGCGCTGGCGGAGCGCATAGCCAACGTGCTGGGCACCGTGCCGCAACAGCAGCGTCAGAACCTGATACCGTGGATGGCCGAGCCCGCCTGGGCTGCCCTGAAGGAGGCCATACTGCGCGACAGCGCCCTCATCAACGAGGCCGGACGCCTCACAGGCGTGGAGCCCCGTATGATAGTGGGCTGCCTCATAGGCGAGCAGATACGCCTGTTCAACAGCAAGCGCGAGATGTTCAAGAAGTACCTCGGCCCCGTGAAGGTGCTGAGCGTACAGAGCCAGTTCAGCTACGGCGTCAACGGCATCAAGGACTTCACTGCGGAGGCTGTGGAGCAGCACCTGCAAGACCCGTCGTCGGAGTTCTATATGGGCAAGGCCTATGAGCACCTGCTCGACTTTGAGACCGACGACCACGCCACCGAGCGCTACAACCGCTTGGTGGACTACCGCAACCACCTGTACAGTTATATCTATACCGGCTGCATACTGCACCAGACGATGCTGCAGTGGCGCCGCGCAGGCTACGACATCAGCGACCGACCCGACCTGCTGTTCACGCTCTTCAACGTAGGCTTCGACCAGTCGGTGCCCAAGCCCGACCCAGTGCCGGGAGGCAGCCACATCGAGGTGGGCGACCGCATGTACACCTTCGGCGGCATAGGTTTCGACTTCTACTATAGCGGCGAGCTGGCAGAGGCGTTCCCCTTCCGCCAGCAGCGCTTCACGCTGACCGACAAGCCGCTCAGCGCCGAGGACATCGCACGCATACAGGACAACATGAGCGACTGCAACCGTCCGGAGAAAGGCCTCGAATACCGCAAGGACAGCACGTCAAGCCCTTTAGACTCGGTGCCCGACGCCTTCGGCATAGACCACAGCAAGGTGAGGCCTATGGAGGTAACACCACAGTAACAAAACAAGGGCGGATCTCTCCGCCCTTGCTTATTTAATCAACACACTATTTGTCTATCAGTCCACGGCAAGACCGCCGAGGGAAGTCTCCTTATAGAGGCTCGGCAAGTCGTGACCGGTGAGCTTCATGGTGCGCACCACCTTGTCAAAACTGATGATGTGACGCCCATCGCTCATCATGGCGTAGATGTTTATGTCCAGAGCTCGGAGGGCGGCCATAGCGTTGCGCTCGATGCAGGGTATCTGGACGAGGCCGCAGAGGGGGTCGCAGGTGAGGCCCAGGTTGTGTTCCATAGCCATCTCGGCGGCATACTCTATCTGCTTGGGGCTGCCGCCGAAGAGCTGGTTGCTGGCCACAGCAGCCATCACGCAGGCACTGCCCACCTCGGCCTGACAGCCGGCTTCGGCGCCGCTGATGGTGGCGTTGGTCTTTATGACGTTGGCGAAGAGGCCTGCAGTGGCCATAGCGCGCAGTATCTCGCGGTCTGTAAAGCCGTGGTTTTTCTTTAGATGATACAGGACGGCAGGCAGCACACCGCTGGAGCCGCAGGTGGGCGCGGTGACTATCTTGGCTCCACAGGCGTTCTGCTCGCTGGTGGCGAGGGCATAGGCGATGACGAGGGCGCGGCTCTGCAGCGAGGGCTTGAAGCCACTGGCGCGCACATGGTACTGGTGGGCTTTGCTGCGCAGGTGCAGGCCTCCGGCAATGACCCGGTCGTCCTGCAAGCCCTCTTCGATGGTCCGTTGCATCTGCTGCCACATCTCCTCGAGATACATCCACAACGTGCCGTCCTCGCACTGTTCCACATACTCCCAGAAGCTGAGGCCCTCCTTGTCGATGTACTCCATGATGTCTTTCATGGTGTTGTGCGGATAGACATCGCCTTCGGGGGTGATGCCGAGCGGCACCTCACCCTCTTCGGTTGCCAGATAGCCGCCACCGATGCTGTAGACGAGCCAGCTGTCGACGACGGCGTCGCCCTCCAGTGCCTCGAAAAGCATGCCATTGGTGTGGAACGGCTTAACGATGTCAGCCCGCCATACTATCTCCACAGCTTTTGGCGCCAGACCGCGTGTTATGGCCATATCCGTATGGTGCCCCTTGCCCGTAGCGGCCAACGAGCCATAGAGTGTCACACGGTAGGCTGTGGCCTGCGGTGTACGTTTGCGGAAGAGCTCTGCCGCCTTGTGAGGCCCCATAGTGTGGCTACTGCTGGGGCCCAGGCCGCACTTGTATATTTTTTTGATGGTTTCCATAATACAATGATTAACGTGTCATTGCATAAATTATTTCACCCAACCGACGTTTTATATCACATCGTCAAGTGTCAGCTCGTCGATGCTGATGCCCAGCAGGCGCATCTTCTGCTTGATGACGGGCAGGTCCTCTTCGAGGAACTCGCGGCGCTGTATGGCGAGGATTTTCTCTTTGGCGTCGGGGCTGGCGAAGTAGCCTACGCCGCGACGGTTGTAGATGATGCCTTCCTGCTGCAGGTAGTCGAACGAGCGCATCACCGTGTTGGGGTTCACGCCGAGAGATACGGCCACGTCGCGCACCGACGGCATACGCTCGTCGGCTGGTGGCGTGCCGGCCAGCAGCTGGTCCATGAGGCGGTCGGCAATCTGCTGGTATATTGATTTCTGTTTCCTGAATTCCATGATTTGTCCTCCTTATTTCCATTCGCTAACGATAAGCTTTACATTGACGCCGTCGGCATCCACCTTGCATCCGCCATCACCTACGATGGTCTTCTCACCTTCCTTACGCGATGGCAGGTCGCATCTGAATTCGGGAGTCAAGCCCGACATCTCGACAGTGAGGCCTGCCGAAGGTTGCACATAGAGTGCCAGCAGGCAATTGACGCCGTCGATGCCAATCTCGTCGGGCATGGTGTCGGGATAGTGGGCGTTGACATTCACCTTCACGCCGTCTACTGTCACCTCGCGGCTCAGCACCTGTTCGATCCTCACCCTGTTGTCGACGCCGTCGATGTCAATATCCTTGAGCTCTGTGCCGCGCGGCACCTCGACAACAAGGTGCTTGCGTATGTTCTTCATATCGCCGTAGCGGTACTTGCCTGGGCCGATGTATTGTATTTCCAGCGTGCCATCCTCGTCCACATAGTAGCGCATCCGCAGCGAGTCGGTCAACGGGAGGAAGCCCTCCTGTATCTCCTCATGGATACGCACCGCGGGATCGTCGGTGTAGACGATGTCCACCTCGCCACAGACCCAGTCGATGCTGATGCCGCTGACAGGCTGACTCAGCGTGGCATCGCCGACGCTGTAGCGCTCGGGGTGGTCGTACTTAACTTCAAACTTCGTGTTCTCGCCGCATGCTGCAAACAGCACACTTGCCATTACGGCCATTACAAATGCTATACGTTTCATGATTTAAATCCTTCCTTTTGCACGGTTAAATATTACTATACGGAGCAGGCTACCCTGCGGGTCGGGGATGACACGGAGACCGCGCTCGTCAAGCCATAGGCTGTCCTTCTCCCAGTTGTCGCCCATGAAATGGCCGTCGGTCATGATATCCATCTCCATTCCGGGGCCAGGCGTCACCGGCATGAAGTAACTCTGCTGTAGTTGCACAGCCATCGAGAGGACGTTGGTGAAGTCGAGGTCGGCCTCCGCCTTGCGGTAGGAGTTGAGACGCGCCGTGTCGGATATCACGAGCAGCTGCCTCGGCTCGTAGACGGTGTCGGCACGAAGTATGCCGCGGTCCATCATGGCCTGCATCAGCGGGGTGTAGTCCTTCGGCTGCGTGGTGTCGCGGTCAGCGATAGTATAGACATAGTGTGGCAGGAAGTTCTGCTTGTCCATGTTGACGTAGAACATCACGCTGTCGAGGTATGGGCCACGCGTCATGGCGGCAAGATGCATGGCCAGTTCCGGTATCGTGATACTCAAGACGGTCGTATCGGGATTGAAGCGTTGCTTCACCTCGCTATTTCCCGTCGCGGCGCAATAGGACTTGAAGTCCTGGATGTGAAGCGTGTAGCGGTCGGTCTCCACGGTCTCGTCCACGGTCTTCCTATAGTTGCAACCACTGAGCACCAGTCCCGCCATTACGGCTATAAAGGCTATCTTTTTCATAACTCTTAACTTTTAATTCTTAACTCATAACTGCCCTTAGTACGCCATGCGGTTCAGTCTGCGCCAGCTGAGCCATACAAAGAGGGCTATCAGCAGCAGATTGAAGCCATTGGTGATGCCGAAGAACCAGTTGGCCATCTGCTGGCCGCTCATGTTTGTAATCAGGTCAGTGACCCACTCCATGAAGTCGGCATTGCCGAAGACAACCATAAACACGGGGATGAGCACTATGCTCAGCACGAAGTTGATGACATACAGCCAGAGGATGGTCTGCAGCACCTTGTGCTTCTTGAAGAGGGTGGCGGTGAAGACGAACATCAGCACCGTGCCAATGTAGCCCAGCCAGCAGCTGATGTTGTACAAAGTGCCGAAGTACATAACCCGGAAGGCCTCGGCGCCATAGTCGCTGGCAGCCATCTCACTCAGTATGGTCCCAAGGTCGAGGATGAAGGGGAAGCCCACCTTGCTCTCCCAGAGCCAGTCCTCCCACGCGCCGAAAGGCAGCGCCGTGAGGAACATATCGAGCACAAAGCTGCCCAGGTAGACACCCAGCGGACACACGACGAGCGAGAAGAGCAGCGCCGAGAGGTACTTCTCCAGCTTCGTGGCAGGGAGCATGGCGTAGTAGATGCCCTCGTCGCGCAGGTTCCATGTGCGGTACATGCGCGAGGGCGTCATCATGGCGGCGATATATGCCACACCCTGTATCATAATCAGGCGGAAGGCGGGGTCGAGCGGAACGTCGACGCCTATGACGGTCATAAAGAGCCACACCGCGAAGGGCAGCACGGCAAGGATAATCATTGTGGTGCCGAACATCGGCCACATATTGCGGAAGTCTTTGTTGACGACTTTGCAGAAACGGTTCCAGTCAAACTTGTTATTCATAGTTTTTTGTTTTTTAATAACTCATTTTTTTCATTTTGTTCCATCCAAGGAAGCCCATAAGGATGGCCAGCAAGACCTGTGCGATGACTATGCCCCACAGAATGGCTCTGTTTTCCACCTCGATGAACACCAATATCCCACCGTAAAAGCCTGCCATAATCCATATACAAAGCAGGAAGCAAAGCATATAACGCCAGGCTTTGTTCCGTACGGCATTGGCATAGATGAAGCCCAGCGTGGAACCCACAAAGGCCACCACACTGCTGCACAGCATCGGAAAGCTAACCCACTGCCCTATGCTGGCTTGCCACATATACTTGTGGTAGAATGGCATGTGTACTGCAGTAAGCAGGGTGTCTATCACCACATTGACAGTCAGCATTGCAAGCGGCACCAGCACCATCGAGAGCAACGCAATCGAGAGATATTTCTCCAACTTGCTGGCGGGCAACATGGCAAAGTAGATATCGCCACGCTTATGCTTGCGCCCCACATTGGCATAAAGCTGTATCGGTATCATCGCGGACAAAAGCAGCGACATGCTTCCAGCCATCATAACGCGATAGCCAGCCCCATAAGTTTGGCCGATCAGTCCTCCGGTCAACACCATCATCGGCACGAACCACAGCATGCCTATCAGTGATGCACCAAGAGTGCTGGAGCGTGGCGAACAACGCCGCACGTCGTGCCGCACAAGCTTCCCGAAGCGATGAATGTCAAATGAGTTGTTCATTTGTCTTAACTACTGTCTACTTAACTACTGTCTACTTAACTACTCAAGAAAACAATTCTTTGATAGTGTTCTTGTTGCGCAGCACGGCGTTGAAGAGGGCCTCGATGTTGAGCTGGCTCTCCTCGCCGGTGGCGTTGGGTATCACGTTCATGTAGCCGCCCGGCAGCATCTCGCTGTACAGGGCGTCGTCACGCTTCTCGCCGCCATACTCGAAGAAGAGCCTCTCGGTGATCTTCTGCACCGGGGCGTCGAGCAGCACGGCGTTGTTGCTCAGTATGACGATGGGGTCTATCAAGTTCTCCACATCCTTCACCTGATGGGTGCTGATGATGATGGTGTTGCGCTCCTCGAAGCGACGGCTGAGGATGCTGCGGAACTGCGCCTTGCTGGGTATGTCGAGACCGTTGGTGGGCTCGTCGAACAGTATGTAGTCGGTGCCCAGCGACAGGCTGGCGGCTATCAGGCTCTTCTTCTGCTGGCCGAAGCTCATCTCACGGAACTTGCGGTCGGGCTCCACCTCCAACTCCTGCATCAGGTGCAGGAAAGTGCCTATGGCGAAGTTGGGGTAGAACGGCGCCAGCTCGTTGACATACTTGCGCGGCGTGCTGTTGTCGGGCAGCTGCACCTCGTCGGGCAGGAACACTATGCGCTGCAGCATCTCCGGCAGACGGTCGTGGCTGGTGCAGCCGTCGACGGTGCAGCTGCCGCTGACGGGGCGCTGCAGGCCGCAGATGATTTTGAGCAGCGTGGTCTTGCCCACACCGTTCTCGCCCAGCAGGCCATAGATGGAGCCCTCCGGGAAACTCAGGTTGATGTTCGAGAAGACCGGCGTCTTCTTGTAACTGAAGTCTAAATTGCGAATTTCAATCATATCGTTTTGTTTTTTAATTTTTGTATTTAACTGCCGTCCCGTAAGCCAGCACCTCGGCGGCCTGCGCCATGATGGCGCTGGTGGTGTAGCGCACACCGATGACGGCGTCGGCACCCAGCTGCACCGCAGCGTCAACCATGCGCTGCGTGGCTTTGTTGCGGGCCTTCTCCATCATGTCGGTGTAGCTGTGCAGCTCGCCGCCTACGATGCTCTTCAGCCCCTGGCCGAAGTCGCTGACAAAGTTCTTGCTCTGGATGGTACTGCCTGTCACCACGCCCAGTTCTTCATAATTGCACCCCTGAAGGGTCTCTACTGTTACAAGTTTCATAATTATATCGTTTTAAATATTATCTATCAACTATTATCTATCAACTCCAAACCGCCCAATCACATCTGCGGCGTGTTGTCGGTAGCGCCCTGCCGCGCCTTGCTCTCCAGCTCCATCTTGCCGATACGCCAGGTGAGGCCGAGGCTTATGAAGCGACTGTTGTACTTATGGCTGCCTGTGGTCTGGTATTGCGGCGCTATGGTGTTGCTGCCGAACTCAGCCCAGCCGAAAATGTCGTTGACGCTGAGGTTCACACTCAACTGACGGTCGAAGAAGTCGCTGCTCAGGCCGAAGTCCACGCTCGACCGGGCATTGCTCACGCTGTAGAGGCTCAGCGCCGGCGACGAGTAGCGGCCGTTGGCGAATATCTCAAGCCAACCCCATACCTTGGCCCACACATTAAGGCGGAAGCCATAGCTCAGGCCGTTGGTGTCGGCACCCTGGTATCTGTAGCCGTAGTTCGACAGCGAAGCGTTGAACCTCACGTTGAGGAAACCTGTCGGGCGGTACGAGATGTTGGCCTCGATGCCTTCGGTGTGCGACGAACTTATGTTGTCGGGGAAGGTGTAATGGATTGGGCCGTAAACGGGGTCGTTGACGAAGGCGTAGCTGGTGCCCTGCTCATTCTCGTTGACACGGAAATATCCGTTCAGGCTCACCATGCCGAACCCCATAAAGTACTTGTTCCAGGCCGCCTCGATATTGTGTGTGTAGCTCTTCTTCAGATTAGGGTTGCCTGTACGGTAGGTGTAGTCTTCATATAGGCGGAAAAGCGTGTAGTCCATTATATCCTCGCTCTGCGAGAAGCGGCGCGTGTAGCTCAGACTGTAGCTTGTGAAGTCCTTAGTCTGGTAACTCAGGTGCACCGACGGCACGAGCCCGAAAAAGAAGGTGTCGAGGACCATAGGAGACTCGTCTCCATAATGGCTTAACGTGCCATACTCATAAGTTCCCTCACCACGCAGCCCCAACTTGGCGGTGAAGCCACCCCAGCGCTTCTGGGCCGTAACATAGGCCGCCGGTTCCCAGCCCGTGCCCATGGCACGGTAGCTGCGCAGGTTTACTGTGCCGCTGTTCTCATCCAACCGCTCTACATTGCTGTTATGGCTGTAGCCCAAATCAAGTCCAGCCTCAATCTCGTAGTTGTTCTTCAGCGGCAGCGTATAGTCGGCACCGATACTGAAATGCGGGGCGAAGTACGACGCCTCAACATGCCTGTCGAGCTTGGGAATAGCCAGCGAGGTATATTCGCGCATGAGGTCCGACGTGCCACTGTTGCTCCAGTAGTTGCCATTGAAGTTTATGCTCAGCTTGCGGCCCGTAGTGTCGTAGCGGTGCTCGAACCATGCACCGCCGTATGCTCCACTACTGAAACCATTATTATGGGTGGCGGAGGTGTTGCTGCTATCCACAAACGGATTGTACTGATAATCCTTCATTGTGCCGGAGTACGAGTTGAGGTCCCAGTAGGGGTAGGCACCCAGCCATGCCGAGAGATGCGTCATGCTGTCGATATTCCAGTTGAAGTTGAAGCCCGCGTATCCGCCATAGTAAGGCATCTTGCCGTCGGTGACATACTCCTGGTAGCGGCTCACGGCACCAGTGTCGTCGATTAGCGTGGACTCATTGGTAGCTCTCATATCGTGACGCGAATAGCTGGCGTTCATGTAGACGTTGAAATCAATCTTCTCGTTAGCCCACACATAGGAGAACCACGGGCTGATGCTGTTGAGCGCCGGAGTGCTCTCGGGGCTTATGTTGGCGCGCACACCTAGGCAGAGCAACTCGTTGCGGGTCACGCGCTGGTTGGTGACGATGTTGATGACGCCGCCCTTGGACGAGTAGCGCGCCGAGGGGTTGGTGATGACCTCTATGCGCTCGATGGCGTTGGCCGGCAGGGTCTTGATGTACTGCTTCAGGGCCTCCTCGTTCATGTGGCTCGGCTGGTCGTTGATCCATATCTCCACCGAACTCACGCCGCGCAGCGTGATGTTGCCCTCGGCATCCACCTCCACACCCGGCGCGTTCTGCAGGGCGTCGCTTGCCGTACCCGTCTGGATGCTGGGATCCTCCTTCGCGTTGTACATGTTCTTCTCGCCGTCCATCAGGTACAGCGGCTTCTCGGCCGTGATCTCCACAGCCTCCAGCGTGGTGCCACGCTGCATCTTCAGCACGAGGCCCTCGATGTCGCCGCTCACATGTACATTATTTAATATAGGCAGATAGCCCACAAACGACACCTGCATCAGGTAGCTGCCGCTGTCCACCGAACCGATGACGAAGCTTCCATTCATGTCCGTCGTCGCACCGCGCATGAAGACGGTGTCCGCCTGGCGCATCAGCGCCACATTCACAAACGGCATCGCCTCCCCCGTCTCCGCGTCGGCAACCCGACCCGAAACATGGTGATTTTGGGCCCAAACACCACCCTGCAGGGTAAAACAGGCCATCAAAACGGCAACCATCATTTTCTTTACAACACTCTTTTTCATATCGTTATACACATTTTGTGCTACTGTATTAGTTGATTAGTACACTGCAAATGTAGCACTATTTTCAATACCACCAAAATATTTAACAATAATTAACACTAGTCGGTTTTTTTCATTATTGCAGCACCTGCCTATATCGTTCTTTTTTTCCATGCAGAACCGGATTTATTTCGTAAATTTGCACCTTGTAAACCAACCGGCACAATATGTACAAACCCTATAACAATGAAAAACTTAACGGGAGGCCTCGCTTTGTCGAGACTCGCGTGTTCCATGTAGACCAGGAAAGTGGAGAGGCGACGGCCGTCAGCAATATTCCGGTCTTTGTCAACAACGGACCGCATCACTCCGACCGCAGCTACACACCCTTCGGGGCGCTGGAGCGAGAAGCTTACTACGAATACCTCAGCAACAGCATAATAGCTATCGACTGCGGAGAATATCTTGCCACCTTCGACGAGTACCATAATATAACGCACGAGGAATACCATTATGAAGAACCTTCCGGCAAAAAGGACGACCGCGAATACACCTTCGAGAACGAATATGACGGCGAGGGAAGGCTGGTGCGCCAAATCGGGTGGGACAAGCGCGATAACTTAAAACACAAGACCGTCGCCGAATTCACGGGCAACGGGCAGATGGAACACAAGGCGATATTCTGCTACCGCAAAGCGAGGGAACGATACGTGTTGACGCGCGAGGAGACGTATGAATACGATGGTGCCGGCCGGCTGGTGCGGACATTATACACCAACGACCGGGGGCAGATAACATCCGAGGAGACAAGGGTATACGACAACGGCGGTACGCTGCAGACGAAGACCATCCGTCACCACAGCTGGGGCGAGGCGCTACGTTTCACCTACCGCAAGGGGATAAACTATTTCATCACGATACAGACGGCACATGACGAGAAGAAAATCCACTACCGCACAAGTCTGGTCGACGCCCACGGCAACGTCGTCGTCGACCGCCTGCACGACAGAGTGTCCACCAAAACCACCGACGGCCGATGGAAGCACGAGCGCCGCGACACCACGTACCGCTACGACTACCGCTACGACAATCACGGCAACTGGATGCGCAAGGACTTCCGCCTGAAAGGCGAGCACTACTACGCCACCCGCAAGATAGAGTATTATTAATTTGTGAATTGATTATTTCAAAAAGATAGTGGCCATCTCAATTTCCCAAGTTCGAGTAATTAGCCCCCAAATTGACCTGCGTAGCTTAGCTCCACAAGGTCTCTGACCATAGTTCGATAAAATCGTAGAATTCGCCGTTCTCTTTCAATTTTCAATTTTCAACTTTCAATTCTCAATTATAAAATATCCAGGTCCTCCAGCACGGCTTTGTCGAAGAGCCAGTGCTGCATGCCGCCGGTCACATGCTGCGCCCGGCCCGTGCGGAGGTTGAGCATGTATATGGGGCGTATACGCCACGGGTGGTTGTAGCGGTTCTGCCAGTCGAAGAGGCAGTACTCCCAGACTCCCCGATAATTGTACCATTCACCTGCTGTATAGCCGTTGGCATCGGCGAACTTGTTGATTTCGTCGTGCTTTCCGCCGCCACCTGCCTGGCTGTATACATAGTCGGGCATCAGCGTATAGCTTATCACCCTGCCCATCGACACCCGGCAGGCTATCATCACGGCGTCGCCGCCGATGCCCGACCTGTTGCCACCGCTGTAAGCCAGCGCCAGCTTGCGCTGTATGGCGAAATAGACACCCCTGCCGGCCCAGCTGCAGTTGGGGTCCGAGCTGGCGAGGAAAGTCCCCGACGACCACTCCGACGTATTCTGCATGTAGTGGTTGCGGTGCGGGTCGCTGGTGATGGCGTTGCCTGCATTGAGGTTGGTGCCGTGATAGAACGTTCGCGCGGGGATGAAGATGTCCACCACCGTCCATATCACGCTCTCCAGCAGCAATAGGAACCCATGCCATACGGCATATTTGAGGAAACGCCACGGGAGCATGTAGATCCATGCCCACAGGCCTTTGCCGCCTTCATTGTAGTCGGAAGGAGCCAGCACCTCGAGCAGCAGGTCGTAGATGCCGGTGACACAATGGATGAAGATATTGTATATTATCGCGTTCGCCAACCGCAGCGGCGTGGTGACGACATACATCACCACCGTGATGACCTCCGTCACCACCCTCCACGTAGGCTTCGAGTCGTCCGACGCCCAGTTTTTCATGAAGAAATAGCGCCAGGGTGACACGAGGAAATGTTCCAGACGGTTGAGGAAATATATGGGGGAAGAGATGAGATAGTAGGCGCCGATGAAGATAGTCCTGAACACTCCTCCCACTTCCACGTCCGAGATGCTTATGTCCAGGCGGTTCATCAGCCATCCCACACCCATTATGGCGGCCACCACCAATCCCACTATGGCGCCTGTGCCGCCGTTGCCACCGAAGATGACGAAGAGCAGCGCCCCTCCGCCGGCGAAGATGCCGGCATAGATGGCCAGCTCGAGGATATACTGCCACAGGGCAATCACCAGTATCACACCCACAATCCAGAGGATGGTCTTGACGACACTCCACACACCGGCGAAGAAGCGCGCTATGCCGCTCGGCTTCTTCTTCACGACGTTGCGATGCGGCTGCTGGGCTTCAATGGGATAGACATACTGCACATAGCGCATGGAGACGTACCCCCGTCGAGTGCCGTAGTCGATGACGCCCCATTCGTCGCCGCTGGTGGAGCGCGTGGTGCTGTTCACCGTTACGACCTCATTGGCATTCAGCAGACCTATCTTGCCGTAATCCTTCCCGGGCCCGCTCCGCACGTTGAGCTCCGTCGTCACCCTGCACCGCGCGGGATACCGCTCCGCCGCCCAAGCGTCACACACGCCGACGATTGCCAGCAAAACGATTATCAGCGATGTCCTAAAATATCTGATTACCATATCTTATCAAGAGGTCTTAGGGTCATATAGCCATAAAATCGTAGAGCGCGGGGTTCTCTATCACATGTCTTTTTATTCTTTCTCCTGTTTCAGGAGCACCTTGCCATCTTTCGACACGACGAGCCCTCGGCGGTTTTCGTCGTTGACGATGAAGCTGCCCACATAGTAGGTGTAGCCTTCATTCTCGAAGGTATAACTGTCCTTCTGTTCGTCGTATCGACCGCCCTCTATGACGAGGTCTGGCCTTACAGAGGTTTCCTTGCTGCGTGGCCACGAAGCATAGCGGTAGCTGTCATCAGCCATCCGGTCTATCCGCACGCGGAAGCCCTTGGTGACAAAATAAGTACACAACTCGTAGTATTGCTGCAGACTTTGATGCAGGCGGCGGTTGCCAACATTGCCCACCGAGTCAAAAGTGGTGCCGTTCCAATGGTATAGGTCGTAGCGGTCGGTGATGCCATCGTCTATCACAACAGGAACATAGAGGTCGTCGCCATGAAGTTCGAAAAGCCACCCCCACCCTTCGCCGTCGTTGGCAGCGAAATACCATCCAGGGATGCTGTACTCTGTTCCTACGGCCGTATCGCCGTGGGGGAAGAGCGCCAAGGTGTCGAGTGTTGGGCCTTTTATGCGGCATCCCCACCCCCATGCAGCGCCATAGCTGCTCCACTCCCTGAAGTACTCGTGCAACAAGTATACCTTGTCACCACGCGTGGTCTTCAGCTGGTAGATGTCGATGAGCTGCGGACTTCCATGACCGCCTTTCAACAGGTGAACGGTGCCGTCGTCAGCCTTGAGCAGAGTGTAGCGTGCTATATCCGGACAGGTGCCACCCATGCCGGTATTCCAATAGAAGAAACGCAGCCGACCGTCGTCGGTGCTGAGGATGGTCATATCCAACGAATCGACGAGTTCCTCGAAGGGATAGTCCATAGCATCGGCTGTCCTGCAGCGCAGGATGTCGCTGAACCACATCATGACGGTGGTATCGCCCATGTCCACCCATCCGTCGTGCCGGCTGAGGACCCTCTCGGCGGAGTCGAGGGTCACACGCGTGAGCCACTCCGCCACTTCCGGCGACGTGCTGTCAGGCTGCTCCCTGTAATCGACCCAATCATCGAATTCGTCCTCTTCGACCGAAGGTTTTGAACTACAAGCGACGATGATGCCCACTACGAGCAATATGGGCACTACCAGCCTAAACCTCTTATACTTCATCGCTTATTCTCCTTGTATTTTATGTACTCTTTAGCATCCATGAACTGATGCCACTCTTTGTTCCACTGGCTGAGGCCGCCATAACTGGGGATGGCGGTCTTGAGCGACTTGTCTATGGAGCTGGTGTAGGAGTTCACGACGACATCGGAGACTGCGGCAGAGGAGAAGGCCTCTTCCAAGGAGAGGTAAGCGGAGAGGCCTGCCCAGTATTCGGTGTTGCCACCACCCCGGAAGTCGTCTCTGAGGTCAAGCCTGCTGTAGTTGCCGACTTCGCGGAGACGGTCGTAGTTGCCGGCGAAATACTCCGCCAACCCTTCGTTTGCTCGGATTTTCTTTTCCCTTACTGTCCAGGCCTTGGGGGAGATGATGATGCCGTCGGTGAAGACTTTGCCGCTACCATAGCGGAAGCAATAGAGACCTATCGCCAGGCTGTTGGGGGTACCATGATTGAGCTGGAGACAGATGTTCTGAAAGCTTTTGTCACTATTTGCCAAGTAGATGGGGAGTTTTCGTCCGTTGAGCTGGTTGGGATAGGGGTAGTTCTTCATGAGCCGTTCACCCTGCGGGATGGCTTCGTGGGCATATCGCTGACATACCAACGCTTTGTTATGCTCATCGGCAGAGTCTTTGCGGGAGTAGTAGATGACGAAGTAGTCATCCTCGATGCGGAGCATGCTGTCAATATTCTCATAACGGGCCCACTCCGACGAGTCT
>ONJY01000028.1 GCA_900318275.1 uncultured Bacteroidales bacterium
GAAAGACGCCATATAATCTGTGCAACTCCTCCAACCTCCCTGCAGATAATCTTCCAGCGGAATATGGCCATAATTCACAGTATCGCTACCCGTCGGCGGTGCCAGCTTGCTGGCGACGCAGATGTACTTGCCCTCCTCTTCATCGTACCACATAGTGACGTCATAGCCCTCGTTAAAGCGGGCGTCGACCCACGCCAGAGCGGCATTGCGGCTCTCGGTGGCATACACCTGGCGCTCCTTGGCGTAGTTGGCGACGGCGCCGTGGGAGATACTGACGAGGTGCCCCTCGGCGGCACGGTCAAGGCACTCGCCGAGCAGCGCCTGCCACTCCGCCGAACCCTCGACGGTGACATGCTGACGGTTGTTGTCGACGCTGTATTCCACCGTGCGCACGCTGTTCACCGGCGCCACACGTGTGGCTTCTTCCTTCTGGCATCCTGCCGCCAACACCATCATCGCGGCGGCCAGTACCATTGCTATTGTTCTCTTTTTCATATCTGTTGCTGTTTTAGTGTTTGCTGTCTTACTTGATGTTGTTCTCCATGTTGCGGTGCAGCACCGTGTGCATGTCGGCCTCCGAGGCGGCGTGGATGATGCTCACCGTGCGGTTGAGGTAGGAGACCACCTTCATGTCGTTGGCCTCGGCGGCTTCAGCGCTGCGGTAGCGGCCCACGGTGACGATGTCCTCGCCGGCGGCGATCTTGCGCTGCATGGCCTCCAAGGGCTGCGGGGCGCGGAAGTCCTCCTGCAGGCGGCACCAGGCGGCGCTGTCGGTGGCCGTGAGCATGAGCATGTCCACATACACGCTGTCGCCCTGCGCCGGACCGCAGAAGACGCCCTTGTCGCGCAGCAGGGCCACCTGCAAGCCTTCCTGCGAGGCATAGCTGTCGTAGATCCCGTCGAGGGCTCCCGCGGTGCCGCGCTGCATGCAGGCCTGCGCCACAGCGGTCACCGCCAGCACCGCCACAGCGGTGCGCATAATGTTAAGTATCTTCCTCATATCGTTGTGTTTTGGCGGCAGCTGGCTATCACACCGTCGGCCGCAGTTAGTAACTCTTGTGTGTTGCAGGCGCTGTTGCAGCGCAGGCTCTGCTCCTGCCGTGCGGCGAGGGCCACGTTGACGCCGCCCACAGCCACGAGCAGCGCCGCCAGCGCCGCAACCGCGAGGCGGTAGTAGCGGCGGCGGTCAGCAGCGTGTGCCGCCAGACGCCCGTCGAGCTCGTCGCAGCGCTCCGCCACGCTGCGACGCAGCGCCCCACGGCGCCCGGCGTCGACAAGCAACCGGTCTATATAATCTTCTTTCATAACGTTTGTGTATTTGTATTATCCTGTATCTTGCCTAGGGCTTCGGCGCGGCGGCGCAGCTGCTCCACCAGGCGCTGGCGGCGCGACTTGACGGTGGCCAGCGGCTCGCCGCAGCGTTCCGCTATCTCGGCCACGCTGTAGCCCTCGCGCAGCTGCCGCAGCAGGTCGGCATAGAGCGGCGGCAACCCCTCGGCCAGCTCGTCGACGAGCTCCGCGGCGGCATCGTCGCCAGCGGCGATGGTCTCCACCATCTGCTCGCTGAGCCTCACGAGCTCCGCCCGCTGCAGGCGCCTGCGGCGCGAGGTCACGGTGCGCGTCTGCCAGTAGACCCACAGCCCCTCGGGCCACATCCCCAGGTTGCCGCCGCTCTCCAGGTAGCGCTCCCAGAGCCCTATGCGCACCTCCTGCGCCAAGTCCTTCAGGAGCTCGGCGTCGTCGGTCTGGCGCAGACACAGCGTGCGGATCATCCGCTCGTGCCTCAGCACCAGCTCGCTGTATCGGGTAAAAAGTTCGCTGCGGTCCATAGTAGTGCCCTTTCGCCTATAATAAGGGCATTTCCGACCTCAAAAGGATGCACAGCCCTGTGGATTTAACATTATTTAAGACACCCCGCGGGCTACCGGTATATATGTAACAATGATTGGCGCGCGGCACTCAGAGCTGCTCCTTGAGCTCGACGAGGAACGAGCGCAGCTCGCTGAGGTTCCTCACCACCTGCATCTTGGGGTCCTCCTCGGGGTGTGAGCGCAGCTGGTCGCGAGCACCCTCGAGGGTGTAGCCGCAGTCGCGTGTGAGATAGTGTATGCGCTGCAGCAGCTCCACGTCGCGACGCGTGTAGGAGCGCACACCGCGACGGTTCTTGACGGGGTGCAGCTGGTCGAACTCCGTCTCCCAGAAGCGCAGCACCGAGGGCGCCACACCGAGCATGCCAGCCACCTCGCCTATAGAATAATACAGTTTATCTTCCATATTGTTATGTTTTTTCAGCGGTGGAGTGAGTTATACATTATATATATCCACTTTACGCCTCTACACCTTATTTAACTCATAACTCATAACTCTTAACTCATAACTCTTAACTCATACCGTTGCGCAAAGCGAGAGCAGAGAAAGCTCGCTTTCTATGCCGAGCCCAAGCAACGTGAGTGAACGAAGTGAACTAACTCATAACTCTTAACTCATAACTCTTAACTCATAACTCATAACTAATAACTAATAAGAATAGTACCCCTGGTTCTCAAGGTAGCTCTCGCGTTTCTCGTACTTCACGTCGCGCAGGGCGTCGGCCTTGATGTTGATCTGGAACGACCAGCTGCGGTAGTAGCCGAAGGGCACCCACGAGAAGCGCATCTCCCAGCAATGCAGGTCGCGGTAGATGTCGACGGTGGTGTACGACATGCCGTGATTGACGAAGTCGTAACCCGTAGTCATGGCGAGCTTCCAGTTGGGCGTCAGACTCACGTTGCCGCTGATGCTGATGCTCTGTATGGTCTCGTGCTTGAGGTTCATCTCGCGGGCCACATAGTTGCCCACATGGCTGAAGGAGTAGCTTACGCTGATGTTCCAAGGCACAGAGAAGTCGACATATCCGCCCATCATGACCGTGGGGCTGTAGTTGTAGGGAGTCTGCAGGAGTGAGTAGACGGGATGTCCCTGGCTCTTCTCGCCGTCGCCCTTGAAGGTGTTGTTGTTGAGGTTAAAGGCCAGCTGGGCGCTCCAGGTGGAGTTCTGTGTGCGGAAGAGCCGTCGCTCGGCGGTCCAGAGGAACTGGTTGCGCAGGTTGCCGAAGGAGTCGACGACGTAGGGGCAGAAGGAGCCGCTGTAGTTGAGCACGAGCGAGCGGAAGAGCGTGGTGCGGCCTGTGATGGAGAGGTTGCTGAGGTTGAGCGAGTCCTTGGCGAGGTCGTAGTAGCCGCTGAAGGTGAGGTTCTCGAGCAGGGTGACCTTCTTGACCTCGGCGGTGGTGTCGAAGGGGTTCTGCACCTTGATCTCCAAGTTGTTGCCCAGCGAGAGGCGCAGCTGGCCGCTACGGCCGTCGGGGGGTCCGCCATAGAGGCTCTGCTGGAAGACCGAGTAGCGGTGCACGTAGCCCGTGTTGTCGGTGTACTCCTTCCAGTAGCCGAGCTTGGCGCTGCCGAAGTCGGGGCGGTAGGTGAAACTCAGCGAGGGGTTTATGACGTGGCGCAGAGCTTTCAGGGGTCCGAACTTGAACTGGAACATGCCGTAGATGCGCGTGCTCAAGGACGACGAGAAGCTGAAGTCGCGGTTGGAGCGGAATCCACGTATGGTGTCGGTGTGGAGGGTGTTGGTGGCGGTGTCGAAGGTGTGCTCTATGGTGCTCCAATGCCAACGCTCGTGATAGGTGACGGAGTTGGTCCAGTTGAAGTACTTGAGCACCTTGACGCTGCTGCTGATGGGTATGGTGTGCTGCACGCCGTACTGCATGCGGTCTATGGTGGTCTGCTTGAAGAGGTCCGAGTCCTGGGCCGTGATGTTGTCCTCGGCGTTGAGGACATAGGAGAGCGAGATGTTCTCATACCAGCGGTAGCCGCCCACGGGCTTCTTGCGCCGCAGGGGGTAGATGGTCACCGACGAGAGGCTTATCGACGGCAGCTTGATGTTGATGACGCCGGTCTGTGCGTTGAACGACTCGCGTGCCGTAGCTGCCAGGTTGAAGTAGGAGCCCAGCTTGGCGTTGTAGCTGATGGACGAGGTGGTGGTGCTGTTGAAGTAGTCGCCGCGGTTGGTGGTGTTGCGGTTGTAGTTGCGGCTCTGCAGGTTGACATTGGCCGAGAAGCGGCTGTAGGGGTTGGCCTTGGCGTCTTGGTCGTGGCGCCAGGTGAGCTTGAAGTCGCTGTAGGCGCTGTAGGTGTTGGGGTCGCCGCGTATGCCCGTGAAGGTGCGGCCGTAGCGGGCATCGAAGAAGCCTTTGTAGCGGTAGCGCCGGTAGTAGTTGGACTGCACCTCGCCGGCCCACGAGAGGTTGGTGTAGATCTCGGCAAGCAGCGAGAGGTCGAGGTTGTCGTTGACGGCCCAGTAGTAGCCGCCGTCCTTGAGGTAGTAGCCGCGATAGTTCATCCATCCGTAGGAGGGAATGAGGATGCCCGACGCGCGGTCGTGGGTGATGGGGAAGAAGGCGAAGGGCAGCGCTATAGGCGTCGGCGAGTCCTCGACGGTAAGCCACGCCGGACCGGTGACGATCTTGTCGCCGGTGATGAGCTTCGACTTGGTGAAGTTGATGGCGAAATGGGGGTGCGCGTAGTTGCAAGTGGTGTAGCTGCCGCCGCTGAGGTACATCACCGAGTCATTGAGCTTCTTCACCTTCTCGCCGTGCAGGTAGCCTTCGCCCTCCTGCGTGATAACGCTCTGGATGATACCCTTCTGCGAGTTGTAGTTGTAGGTTATCGTGTCGGCGTGGTACTCGTCTTCGTCCTGCTTGAAGAAGGGGCGCCCCACCACCTCGCCGGCGGTGTCGGTGGTGCCGTAGGCATGGAGGGTCTGCTTGCCGAAGTCAACCTCCACACGGTCAGCCTCGAGGATCATCTCTCCGTAGTCTATCTTGCCCTCGCTGTAGAGGAACGCCCGCCGCGTCTGGAGGTCCATCGCCACCGAGTCGCGCGCCTTGTACTTCACCAGCTCGTCGACGGCGTTAGGCGAGATGCGCATCAGCGTGTCTACATCGGTCTGAGCTACAGCACTATATCCACACAGGCACATCATAACAGCCACAAAGACAGCCTTTAAGGCGAGCCCCTTCGGCCCCACTTCGGCCCCACTTCGGCCTTCCTTCGGCCGCGATAGGGTGTTCGGTATACAAACTGCGATAGGACGGCCGAGGAGAAGCCATAGCGCCGCTGTTGCGAAGCCGGACAGCTGCAGAATGAGGCTGGCGATATGTCTTTTACAGGCTGGCAAAATAATTAATTTTCAATATTCAAAAAATGTTTGTATCTTTGCATTTTGGATTGCAAAGATAAAACTATTTCTGCAAACTGAAAAACAAAAATATATTGTCGTGGATATGAAACGTTTATTAATCATATTTCTCGTAATGGGTCTTTCGTGCGGCTGTGCTTTTTCGCAAAAAAAGGAGGCCTACCGCGTGCGCACAGTGGTGATAGACCCGGGTCACGGCGGCGCCAAACCCGGCGCACAGGGCAGCCGCTCTTGGGAGAAGAACATCACCCTCTCCGTGGCCAAGAAGTTCGGCAAACTGATACAGGATAACTACCCCGACGTGAAGGTCATCTTCACCCGCACCACCGACGTCGACATCTCGCTCGCCGAGCGCGCCCGCATCGCCAACCGCAACAAAGCCGACCTCTTCATCAGCATCCACGCCAACTCGCACCCCACCAGCTCGCCCACAGGCGTGGAGACCTTCGTCATGGGTCTCTCCGAGAGCCGCGCCAACCTGGAGGTGGCCAAGAAAGAGAACGCCGACATACTGCTCGAGGCCGACTACAAGACCAACAAGGACTACGCCGGCTTCGACCCCAACTCCGAAGAGAGCTACATCATCTTCACCCTGACACAGAACGCCTACCTCGAGAAAAGCCTCAACTTCGCCCAAGCTATCCAGTCACAGTACAAGAATAACCTCCGCACCATCAACCGCGGCGTGAAGCAGGCCGAGCTCTTCGTGCTCTACAAGACCGCCATGCCGTCGGTGCTCACGGAGATAGGCTTCATCAGCAACCCCACCGAGGAGGCCTTCATGCTCAGCGACGAGGGACAGGCCAAGATAGCCATAAGCCTCTTCAACGCCTTCATGAACTTCAAGGCCGCAGAGGAAGGCAGCAACCGCATCACCAACCCCGTGATAAACATCAAGGGCTACACCGCGCCAGCTACCGCCAAGAAGACGGCCGCCGAGGCGCAGCAGGTGGCACAGGCACAGCCCAAAGAAGAGGTGAAACCTGAACCGAAACCCGAGCCGAAGCCTGAGCCCAAGGCAGAACCCACACCTGAGCCCAAGGCAGAGCCCGCACCGGCCCCCAAGGCCGAGCCCAAGGAGGCACCGCAGCCCGAGGCGACCCCCGCCGTGACCGCCAAGACCCCACAGGAGAAGCCCCTGCCGCCGGCAGAACTGCCGCAGCAGACTGTGGCTCAGAATGAGCCCGAGGCCGCACCGCAACAGGCACCGCAGCAGCCCGCCAAGGAAGAGTCTCGTCTGGAGCCGAAGGCTGAGGCCACACCCGAAGCCCCGGCGACAGCGCCAGCCAAACCCGCACCTGTGGAGAAAGAAACCCTGCAGGACCCGCAGAACACCGCAGCCGACGACGCCACGACATACTACACCGTGCAGTTCCTCACCGCCCCGAGGGCGTATGAGGCAGGAGCCCCAGAACTGGGCGGCGTGCGCCAGTTCAAGGTCAGCAAACAGGGCAAACGCTACGCCTACAACACCGGCCGCTTCAACACCATCGACGAGGCCCGTGCCTACTGCAAACACCTCAAGAGCGCCACCCCGTTCACCGACGCCTGGGCCCACATCTTCCAAGAGCCCGCCGCCAAGCCGGCAGCACCTCAGGCCGAAGCTGAGAAGCCCGCAAAGACCGTCGAACAGCAACCCGCAAAGACCGTCGAACAGAAGCCAGAAAAGACAAACGAACAGAAACCCAAGGCCGTGGCTCCGGTGAAAGGCCTCACCTACCGTGTGCAGTTCTGCACCTCGAGCAAGCAGATGAAGTCCGGCGACCCCGACCTGCAGGGCATCAAGGACGTCCACTCGGCACCGGCAGTCGACAAATTCGTGCACACGGCAGGCGACTACACCTCGCAGGCCGAGGCCCAGAAGCGCTGCAACACCATCAAGCGCACCACCAAGTTCAGAGACGCCTTCGTGATAGCCATCTACAACGGCGAACGCATAAGCTTAGAGCAGGCCAAAGCCCTGCGACAAAAGAACCAGAAAGGCAAATGATAGAAGTCAAAGACATCAGCAAACTGTACGGCGAACAGCGCGCCGTAGACCATGCCACCTTCAGCGTCAAGAAGGGCGAGATTGTGGGCCTGCTGGGCCCCAACGGCGCCGGCAAATCGACGCTGATGAAGATACTCACCTGCTTCATACCCCCCACCGACGGCGACGCCACGGTGTGCGGACACAGCATCTTCGACGACACCCTGGAGGTGCGGCGCTGCATAGGCTACCTGCCCGAACACAACCCGCTGTACCTCGACATGTACGTGCGCGAATACCTGCGCTTCGCCGCAGGGCTTGGCGGCGTGAAGAACACCAACGAGCGCGCCGACGAGATGATAGAGCTCACAGGCCTCACCCCCGAAGCCAACAAGCGCATAGGACAGCTCTCCAAAGGCTACCGCCAGCGCGTGGGCTTGGCGCAAGCCCTCATCCACGACCCCAAGGTGCTGATACTCGACGAGCCCACCACAGGCCTCGACCCCAACCAGCTGGAGTTCATACGCAATGTGATACGCAACGCCGGCAAGGACAAGGCCGTACTCCTCTCCACCCACATCATGCAGGAGGTGGAGGCTATGTGCAGCCGCGCCATCATCATGGGGCACGGCAAGATACTGGCCGACGAGAACATCAGCGGCCTCACAGCCAACAAGCTGACAGAACAGTTCCACAAGCTAACAATGTAAGACAAAGATATGACACGTAAAGAGTTAATAGACCTCATCCGCGAGCGCCGCTCGTTCCTCTGCGTCGGCCTCGACACCGACCCCGCCAAGATGCCCGAGCACCTGCACAACGAGAAGGACGGCATCTTCCTGTTCAACCGCGCCATCATCGACGCCACCATAGACCACTGCGTGGCCTACAAGCCCAACCTGGCCTTCTACGAAGCCCTCGGCATCGAAGGTCTCCGCCAGCTGAAGCTCACTATGGATTACATCCACGGCATGGGCAAGGCCGTCTTCACCATCGCCGACGCCAAACGCGGCGACATTGGCAACACTAGCGAGCGCTACGCCAAAGCCTTCCTCGACCCCAAAGGCGACTTTGACTTCGACGCCATCACCGTGGCCCCCTACATGGGCGCCGACTCGGTACAGCCCTTCACCGTCTACGACGGCAAGTGGGTCATTCTGCTGGCGCTGACCTCCAACAAGGGGGCCTTCGACTTCCAGCTCACCGAGGACAAGAACGGCACGCCGCTCTACCAGCGCGTGCTGGAGACCTCCAAGCAGTGGGGCAACGAAGAGAACATGATGTATGTGGTCGGCGCCACAAAGGCTGAGATGCTGACCGACGTGCGCCGCATAGTGCCCGGCAGCTTCCTGCTGGTGCCCGGCGTGGGCGCTCAGGGAGGCAGCCTCGAAGAGGTGTGCCGCTACGGCCTCACCAACGACTGCGGCCTGCTGGTCAACTCGTCGCGCGGCATCATCTACGCCTCCAACGGCACCGACTTCGCCGAGGCCGCCGGCCGCGAGGCCCTGAAGCTGCAACAACAAATGGCTGCCGTGCTATGAACAACAACCGCGTACTGCTGCACATCCTGCTGGTAATCACCTTCCTGTCGGCAGGCTTGTCGGCGCTGGTGTATATCATCATGGGTATTACTCTGCCCACGGTGCAGAGCTACTATGCCGCCAACCCGGGGCTGCTGCCTGAGCAGTTCTCCGTATACATGGAGCGCATGATGGATGTGCCACAGACCTACTATATAGGCTGCGGCGTGCTCTATGCCGTCGAGGTGCTCGGCGGCGCGCTGATGTGGACGCTGCGCCCCACGGGTTTCCACTGCTACACCTTGGCGCGCCTGCTGCTGCTCATCATGCCCATGCTCTTCCTCGGACGCGGCTTCGTGGGCATCGGCGACATCATGTTCGCGGCCCTCTTCATCTTCATCTACTGGTCGCTGATGCGCCAGCTAGGCGCCTTCGCCAAGAAAGAGGAGGAGAACAACGCCGCCACGGACAACACCGCAGAAGAGTGAACGCCACGTTCCTGCCACAGAAGGACTGCATCGTCGGCCTCTCGCCGATGGACGACATCACCGACCTCCCCTTCCGCACCCTCTGCAAGGAGATGGGGGCCGACCTGCTTGTCACCGAGTTCATAGCCTCCGAGGCCCTGAACCGCGACGCCGAAAAGAGCCTCCGCAAGATGCGCTTCACCCCCGGACAGCGCCCCATAGGCATTCAGATCTTCGGCGCCGACGAGGACGAGCTGCTGCGCTGCCTCGAGGTGGTGGAACAGGCCGAGCCCGACTTCATCGACATCAACTGGGGCTGCCCCGTACGCAAGGTCGCCGGCAAAGGCGCCGGCTCGGGCATCCTCCAGGATATACCTAAGATGCTTGCAATCACCGCTTCGCTGGTACGTCACGCCCACCTGCCGGTGACCGTTAAGACCCGCATAGGCTACAGCCATGATTCCATGATGATTACAGACTTCTGCGAAGCACTCCAGGACACCGGCATCGTGGCCCTCAGCATCCACGGACGCACTAAGACTCAGATGTATAGCGGCACCGCCGACTGGTCGATGATAGGCGCCGTCAAGAACAACCCCCGCATGCACATACCCATCTTCGGCAACGGCGACATCGTCACCGCAGCGCAAGCTGTTGAGAACAAGCGTCGTTACGGCGTCGACGGCATCCTCATAGGACGCGGAGCCATAGGCAACCCCTGGATCTTCGAGCAATGCCAGCGCGCCTTCCGCGGAGAGCCCGAACGGGAAATCAGCGTCGCGGAACGCGTGGACGTCTGCCGCCGCCACCTGCAGATGGCCATAGACTTCAATCGAACGGAGATGCGAGAGAAGAGCAAACTCGCTTGCTCTTCCGAGCCGGAGAGAGAAGGCGTAGCCAAAGGCGAGCGCACCGCCATCTTCGAGATGCGCAAGCACTACGGCGCCTACTTCAAAGGCCTCTACAACTTCAAGCCCTACCGTCTGGCGCTGGTGTCAACCCCCACGGCCGAAGCCACCTTCGAGGTGCTCGACCGTATCAAGGAACATTATAGATAGTTTTACAGCAGCCTCAACGCTATCGCCGCGCAGGCTTCGGCATCCGCCAGCGCGTGGTGGTGGTTCTCCAGGCAGTAGCCACAGGCCTCGCTGACGGTATGCAGCTGGTGGTTGGGCAGGTCGCGCAGCATGCGGCGCGAAGCCCGCAGCGTGTCGTAGAAGACATATCCCGGCCACTCCATCCGATAGACCTGCATCACCGCCCGCAGGCAGCCCTCGTCGAACATCGCGTTGTGCGCCACCAGCGGCAGCCCCTCTATCAGCGGCTCTATCTTGTGCCACACCGTCGGGAACACCTCGGCGTCGTCCGTGTCCTCATGGCAGAGGCCGTGCACCCGCTGGCAGAACCAGCTGTAGTAGTTAGGCTCCGGCTGTATCAGGCTGTAGAACCTGTCCGTCACCTCGCCCCCGCGCACCACAACAACCCCCACGCTGCACACGCTGCTGCGCTGCCCGTTGGCCGTCTCAAAGTCTATCGCCGCAAAATCATTCATTGATTTACATCCACAACATATAATTACATCATTAGAAACTCATCAATATTAGCTGGAGTAACCTCCTTAAATTGAGCCTCGGGATAAGAAGATGCAAAATCACCAGGCACCTTGGCTGCTTTGCGCGAATTGTATTTGAATTCGTAGGCATAAAGCTGTCCGTCACACTCTTCCAAATAATCTATCTCTTTCTGCTGGTGTGTCCGCCAGAAATAGTTGTTGCACCAGTAATTCATATAGGCGTTTCGCTTCATGCGCTCCGCAATGGCGAAGTTTTCCCACAATGCCCCTGCATCTGTTCGTTGGGTAATATGTGAAAAGTTCGAGATTACGGCATTCCGCACGCCGGTGTCATAGAAATAAATTTTACGACTATGCTTCAGCTCGTTGCGAAGATTACGACTAAATGACGGCAGACGGAATATGATGTAGCATTTCTCAAGCAAATCGATATATGTCTCGACAGTCTTACCATCGATTCCAACCGTTTGGGCCAGTTCGGAATAGCTGACCTGCGAGCCAATCTGGTAAGCGATGGCTTGCAGCAGCAACATAAGCTTGTCATGTTTCTTTATTCCACCGAACGCCAGAATGTCCTTGTAAAGATAACTGTCAGTCAAAGTCCTCAACACCTCTCGTTCGTTGCCAGGCGAAGTCACAACCTCGGGATAATAGCCGAAAACAAGACGATGGTCGATAAGACTATGTTCTGTAATCAATCCATGATGTTCTACCATCTCTCTGTATGAGAAGGGAAAAAGCTTATATTCCCATTTTCTCCCGGTCAAAGGTTCATTGAGGCGATTGGCCAACTCAAAAGCGGAGCTACCTGAGGCAACAAGTTGTACATCTTTCAAGTAGTCAGTCACCAGCTTCATACGCATACCTATATTCGGTATCAGTTGAGCTTCGTCTATCACAAGGATTTTCTTGTCGCCCATCATCATACGCCATTGTTCCGTGTTGATTTGCGCCACCATGGTCTGCACAGTCGGGTCGTCGCCATTCAACCACACCACATCATCTTCATTTGCAAAAAGACAATGGAGCAAACTAGTCTTACCCGTCTGCCTGCTACCGATAAGGACTATGGCTTTACCTTTAAAGAGCTGGTTTCTAATTCCCTCAAGCAATATTCGCTGTATCATAAATGCTTTTTTTCTCGATGCAAAAATACAAAATAAAATGGACATTCCGCAAATTTTATTAAAAACAAGGAATTAATTCCTCAAATTTTACTAAAAACGCGGAATTGATTCCTTGAATTTTATTTGAGACAAGGGATTGGCCCCCTCTATAAGATATTCAACACTATCGCCGCAAAGTCATTCATCGTCTATAACATCTGTCACCTAACCCCTGTCGGTTTCTTGATGCAAAGACGGTACAAATTTCAGCTTGTAAGAAATCCTTACAAGTTACCATCTTCGGCAGTTGTTCGGGATTTCCAAACAGCTTCATATTGCTATGGAATTATAACAACGTGCGTTTTTTGCACGTTATTCGTAGTGGTATGTGCAAATTTTGCACATACGACCTTTTGGTGGTTGTTGCAAAATATGCGACAACCACCAATTCTCTTCATGTGAACAATTTGGCTGTTGTTGCATATTTTGCAACAACTATCATACTGCCTCATATAATAACTTGTGCATTTTTTTCACATGTTGCTTGATAAATATCACGCAAATTGTTAGAATTTTATAAAACCTGCTTTCTTCGTGACTTCTTCGTGGGTTCTTTGTGCCTTCTTTGCAAGCAAAGCAATTGAACTGGAACTCAACCAAATGACACTTGCGTCAACACAAACACATAAACAACTCATTTCCAGCACGATCAACCCATAGCCTTTCGACGATCCTTCGGCGGTCTCTTTACATTTTGTCAAACCACGTGTCATTTTTTCTCTCTATTGACAAAAATTTGTGTATCTTTGCAGCCGAAATTCGCGTCACAAATGACATAAAAATCGAATAAGATGAAGATAGAAAGAAGCATATATCTTAAAAAGTTAATTGATCGTCAGCACAATGGAATGATTAAGGTTATAACTGGAGTGCGACGCAGTGGCAAATCTTACCTTGTATTCAACCTTTTCTATGACTACCTTAAGTCACAAGGTGTGGACAATGACCATATAATCATGGTAAATTTGGAAAGCCGACGTAACATCAAATTGCGGAACCCTGATTCTTTGTTAGATCACATTGATAGCCGAATGCATGACGATAATATGTATTATATCCTGCTTGACGAGGTGCAATTGGTGGATGAATTCGAGGATGTTTTGAACAGCTACCTGAGTGTACCCAACGCTGATGTCTATGTAACGGGGTCCAATGCAAAATTCCTCTCTAAAGATGTTATAACAGAATTCCGGGGGCGAGGTGATGAAGTAAAGGTTTACCCACTCTCTTTCTCTGAATATATGAGTGCATACAACGGAAGTCAGCAACGAGGACTTGACGACTTTATGACCTACGGAGGACTGCCATTCATTCTTTCCTTGAAATCGGAGGAGCAAAAATCAACCTATCTAAAGAATCTTTTTGCCGAAACATACATTAAGGACATCAAAGACCGATACAAAATACGCCACGAGGATGAACTTGAGGATTTGCTCAACATCATCTCTTCTTCCGTTGGGAGCCTTACCAATCCCGCCAAACTGGTAAACACATTCAAGAGCATGAAGAACATAAGTATTACCGCGGATACATTGAAATCGTATCTGGAATACCTGTGCGATTCATTTCTTGTCACAAAAGCCATGCGATACGATGTAAAAGGCAAGCGATATATTGATACACCTTATAAGTACTATTTCACAGATACTGGGCTTCGCAATGCACGTATCAATTTCCGTCAAGACGAAAAAACGCATCTGATGGAAAATATAATATTCAATGAGTTACTGATTAGAGGTTTCAACGTCGACGTAGGCGTTGTTCCCGTTGTGAAAATTGGAGATGACGGCAAACAGCACAGAAGCCAGCTGGAAATAGACTTTGTGTGCAACCAAGGAAGTCGACGATATTATATTCAGTCAGCATTTCGAATGGATAGCGACGATAAGCGACGTCAAGAGCAAGCCTCATTGTTAAATGTACGTGATTCTTTCAAAAAAATCATAATCACCGGCGAGGAAGGTCTTATACACAGAAATGAACAGGGAATCACCACAATGAGCATATACGACTTTCTGCTCAATCCAGACTCTCTTGAGCTTTGACTATAATAACCACCGGTACCACTTGCCGACCAAGTCGGTACCATAGCACGGAGATATCTCGGCAATATTACCTCCTGCACCCGTCACACCACTCTATTGGTTTTGCTCCCTCTCTGCTCCCCTTCTCGACACCTTTTGTGTGCCCTTAGGGTTCTCCTAGGGGAACTATAATGTTTCATTTGTGATTTGCTGATTTTGGTTGTCACTTTTGTGTCCTGCGACTGGATCAAGTTGACAGGTTAGTGATTACCGACAGTTTTCTGTTGTCATCCGTGAACTTCTTACCATAAACACAATTATTCATTGTTATCCTGGTATTTGTTCATCATCTCCTGTATCTCGCCGCGCATGTCGGCACGTAGACTTTCGGGTTGAAGCACCTCAACGGTGCTGCCGAGTGAGAGCAGCTTCTGCTTGAAGTCAAAGGTGGGGCGTACACGCAGCGAGAAGATGGAATACTCCTCGGTGCGCTTCAGCTCGTGCTGACTACTGTGCAGTGGCAACGAGCGCAGGTAGTTAGCCTGATAGGCGTTGACTTTCAGGCGTATGGACTCTATAGGCGTATCATCCACAATGATGCCGTAGACACCCTCGAACATCTTCTTCAGGTCGAACTTCGGGTCGCGTTTGTAGGTCTCATCCTGCAGTTCCACCTTCGTCATGCGGTCGAGGGCGAAGATACGGTACTCGCCGTCGCGTCGGGCGATGAGGTACCAGCGGCGTTCGAACATCTTTAGGGCATACGGCTGCACGCCGCTGTAGCTGTAGGGCGACTCGCTCCAGTAGGGTTGATATGTGAAGTTAAGCGTGCGCTGCTCTTTCAACGCCTCCAGCAGCATCGGCAACATCCTGCTGTCCGTAGGTTCCACCAAGACATATTGCGCTGCCTCGCGGCTGTCGGCGACGACCTTGTTCACCGCTATGGAGTCCATCATCCACTGGCGGAAGTACTCCCGGCCTCCATCGTCGGCCAGGCGGTACCGATACTGACCGCCATCCACGTAGCACTCAATCTCGATGCCAAAAAGGTCCATAATCTCGCTGCGGTGACGGTAGAAAGAGCGCCGGGCGAAAGCACCCTCCTCATGCAGCTCTTCCGTAGCGTTCCAACGGTCGCCAATCTGCTCAAGCGTCAAGCCCTTATCGCCCGCCCGCATCAGCGTCCCCACCAGCCAGGTATATTTCTTTAGTACGTTCATACGTTGTTATATAATTATAACGGCTTTTGTGCCATATTATTGCACAATTGTCTCTTTATAGATTGTTCCTTTTTGCTGCTTGTTTTGGTGAAGTTTCTTTTCGAGCCGCAACGTGATGTCGGTTTTACGACTGTGAGACTAAATGAAGATATCATTGTTAAATGAAGCAACATGGCTATATCCAAATTGGTTTATCCGAAGCAAATCGGGAATACTATAATTAAGTCTTTCGCATAACACCCAGAATGTGTAGCAAATCTTTATATGATTAAACTGAGGGGAGCCATGTAGACGGCCACTCCATATCCATCCATCAGAATAGGATGTGTGACAATCATTAATGGGGTAAGTCCGACAGGAATATAGGGTGTGACTGTTGTTGGAAAGAATAGATATCATATCAGCCCATCTGGATCCATAATAAACATCATCGTCCATCGGTTGTATCTTATCTCCGTGCCTAATCTTCAATTTTGTATATAGACTGAGCCGTACATCAATCCCATATAGTCGTTGATATAATTTGCAATGTTCGTCAAAAGCAATCTGTTCAGCATCTGTCATCTGTTTGTTTTTTTGTTCCACCCGTTGGACATCTTCCAAAGTTTTATGAAATCCAAACAGATGATTTAACGTATCACACCGCTCAGCGAACAATCTGGTCAAGTGATTGTTGCCATCTGGGTGACTCTCTTCGCCGTGAAGTACTAATTCGGAGATTTCCCGTTCGCAACGCGAAAGCCGCTCCTGTAGTTCTGTAATGTTTATTATCAATTTTCTTTATATTTAATAGTAAATCCGATAGTTTCCAAGAATCTTTGTTCAAAAGGATTGCATATTAGCACTGTTTTGTCAACTCTTCTTTAATGCGGTCCATAGCCTCGTCCTCCATGGCGCGAAGAAGATGAGAATCATCAAGAAAATCATTCACGGGGATATACTTTTTGTAGCGTTCATAAAACTTGGCGTTAAAAATATCGTCACGATAGCAAACATATGATTTAGAATACAAGCACGGGTACTTAATTCAATACTAACTTCGCCTTCGCAGTCTCTTGGCCAGTAGTAGCAACTACCGGCATTTTTTGCCAGCCTCATAATTTCATCCTCGCATTGGGCAAGCATCTGTCGGAGGGTGTCGGCATTGGTAATCTGTTTTATTTCTGATAATTCGTTATACATAACAAATGGTTTTGTTAATACCATAAATGTTCGTACCATTCGGCGAAAAGGCGTAAACCTTCCTTTACCCGAATTTGCTCTTCATTGGTAGTGACGAGGCGGCGGGCATAGAGGTCGTCGTAGTACTCGAATGCGAAGATCATCTTGTCGAGCATTGACTGCCAGCACTCAAAAGCATCGTTGCCTTCCGGACATTGCCGGTTGAGTTCGCCAGGGTATCCGTGTGTTATCTTCCTCAATAGCTTAAGCCGTGGAGCGATGTACTTGGCAGCATATACCTCAAGATTCCACGCCTCCTCGATTCCCACGGCTCGGTGGTTGCCCATCAACCGAGACCATTCTTCGTTGCGGATCTTACGTTTCAGTTTCCTTTGCCTTGCGCGAAATGTCATCTGTTTGCTCATCGTGTTTTATGTTTTAAAAGTTGAAACCAATTCGTTTGTTGTATGCAGATTGGTCGATACGCTCGGAGTCGCAATGCGATGCCAGATTCTCGGCGGTGGGAACGGCGTTCCCATGGAGGATGGCGTCAATGGCATAGTGGCGGGCAATATTCTCAATCTGTCCACCGCTGAAGTCGTAACGCTTGGCCAGTTTTTCTGCGTCAGCAATATCGAGGGTGGGCATCATCTCGCGCCAGATGGCGGTGCGGGCTTCGACGGTGGGCTTGTCAAAGCGTATCTTGTAGAGAAAGCGGCGCTCAAAAGCCTTGTCCATATTCTGCGCCAAGTTGGTGGTGGCTATGAGTATGCCATCGAGGCTTTCCATCTCTTGCAGTATGATGTTCTGTAGCGAGTTCTCCATTTTGTCCACAGCCCGTTCGGCACCCTCCTGACGCCTGCCTATGATGGCGTCGGCCTCGTTGAACAGCAGTATGGGCGCGATGTGGCTTTCGCCGACACGCTGGCGGTAGGTGTCGAATAGCGCTTTGATGTTCTTCTCGCTCTCACCCACCCAGCAGCTCTTCATCTCGGCGATGTTGACCTGCATGATATCGCGTCCCGTGCGGCGCGCCAGCTGCATCACCGTCTCGGTCTTTCCGGTGCCAGGTGCACCGTAGAAGAGGCAGGTGAAACCGCAACGGAACCCCTGCTCCTGCAGGCGGGTATGGATATCGATGTAGTTCTTCTCGTCAAGCAGGCCTGCCAAGTCGTCGATGCTGTGGGTTATTTCCTTCGAATAGAATAGCGTGCGAGGTTTGATGTCGGCCGCCTTTATCATGTTGCGGAACGACTTGGAGGCTTCCAATGATGCGAGCTGCAGCTCGTCGAGCAGTTCACGCTTGGCCTTCATTGTGAGACGGAAATAGTAGCGGTCACCCATGCCGTTGCTGTTGCTGAACTCCACCAGTTTCATGTTTTGTAAATTATTATCACCATGCTCTAACTGTGACCTTATACTACGCATCTCGCTTTTGCCGAACATACAATCAATATCATGGAAACCAACCATATCGTCGTTTTTGTTTACGAACAGATGGCAGAACATCAGCAGCAGTATCAGGTCGTCTTGCATATACCTATTAGGGCAGTGTTTTTTCAATGCTTGAACAAATAATAAATGTTGGTTGCTTTCAAGCAACATGACAAACCGTTCACGTGCAGATTTGTAATCCATCTCATCGTCTTCAACCATATCGAATATTATGGCAAGTTCATTGAACAGCTCTCGGCAAGTCAGCCCAGACAATTTTCTAGGGGCAAATACTTCGTTAACTTTAAAGGCATCAACCACCTCCAGAGGAACACGGTAGGAAACTCTATCGGTGGCCCGTTTTCTGATAATCAGCCCACGATTGACCAGGACGTCTATGTCGTTGGTGTAGCGGATGACACGCGTGGTACGGCAACCTGTTGCTTTGACGATGTCGCTTGCATAGATATTGCAGTCGTCGCTCTGGTCGATGAACAAAGCCATCATCACGCTCTGCTCTTTCGTAAGATCAAGGCGCGTGGAAATATGTTTTATATAACGACTTGCTTTACGATAGAACTCCGGCGACAGCTGGGAGTCTTTCGACAGATCTACGATGTTTTCGACGGCCGTAAGCAAGTCCAACTTACTTCTACTATGTTTTTTGCTCTCGGTTTCCATAACTAACTTCTTTTCTTGTTTTCGACTGCAAAAATACGAAAAGGGTGCGCCACATCGCGGCACACCCTTGTGCGGTATTGAGAAAAAGGCTATTTATTAATCAATCTTTTTAAAGACATCTATCATGCGACTGGAAATCTTTGGCAACAGTTCCATTAGCCTGTCTATATCATTCTCCTCAAGGAAGAATATCAGAACCTCGCACTCCTTTGCTCCTCTATCCGTAACCTTACCCGGATGCAATGCCGGCATGCTTACCACAATATCAGCCGCTTCCTTGCGGAGGATTTCCAACCGCTGCATCTTGTATTCAACTTCATCGTTCGACGGCTCGCCGTATTGATTTAGCCGGATGTAGAACCTCCCCGCGCGAATATCCACCCTCCAAAACAGGCTTTCGCAATACCCATCCCCCTTTCTCGCAATATCTATCTGTGTCCATGGACGGCCGAAGCTGGTCCCATTCCTTATTTCGAGGTACGGAACACCCTGCTCATACATATTCTCGACAATACAATCGCACAAGTATTTCTGGCCATAGGCGCTCCATAACACATCATAATCATGCTTCTTGAAGAGTCTTTCATGTAGCGAATTTATATTCTGCAGAAATGCAACCGTGATGTACTCGTAGTACATCTTTATCAGCGGGTGCAGGTCGACCATCCTTTCCAACACGGACGCCATCTCACCAACAAAGATAATGTCATAATGCTCATTGGAGACCTCTTTGCATTCCTGCGAATTCACATAGGCCAGTTTGTAGTAAAAATAGCGATAGCAATCGGGATATATCTTCCTGTATCGGGCCAGCTGTCCGCTATGGGGCATGCTCCAGGTCTTGTCCTCAAACAACGCCATTTGCCGTTCGCCGTCATCCTCGAAGCGGAATGTCAGCAGCACGTCGACATTGTTTTCTTGACGCTTCAACTCCATGCCGCCAATCGGCCTGCCGCGATCCGCCTTCTTCAATATTAACCTGTCGAAGAATGTCTGTTTCTGTGTTTTGTATGCCTCCTCTGAATCGAGAAAGTAGAGCAACCACACGAGGAAAGCATCCGTTGTCAGCTCTTTGGGAGCATGAAAGAAAATGTTTGTTTTTGCATCCATCTTTATCTGTTTTTCATTTCGGGATGCAAAAATACAACAAAGGTGCGTCACATCGTGACGCACCTTTGTGTTTATTTTGTAATCCTGTCGCCGCAGAAGGCTTTTCGTTTGCACTTGGCACATCGTCGCCCTTGCCAGACGCTGTCGAGGTGGTCAGCGGCGGCATCCACCAGCGATGGTTCGTCGGTGAGAATGCCGGCCTCGAAGTTGCGATTGTTGTCGCCTTTCATACCCATTCCGGCACCTGTGAGGTTGGCGGAGCCGATGTAGGCGGTAGTGCAGTCGAAAATCATTATCTTGAAATGCACCCGCGGACAAAGCCTCCGCTCCAACCTGCTCCACAAGCCCGGATACTTGTCGAAATCCTCGCGGAAGTTCTCACCCGGCTCTTTGGCATGAAGCAGCCGCACATCGACGCCACGTTTCAGTAGCTTATCCAACACAGACAGGAACGGCACCACGCCCCGACCTCCTTCCACATACAGATCCTTCAAATCTGCAGTACCAATCCACAAATCGTGCTTGACCTTCTCGCAAATCGCCAGCACCTTTGTGTAATGTTCTTTGTCTGCGATGTATTGTATCATTAGTTGTTCAAATATTTTTCAACTAAATCTATCAACCACGCTGTCTCACTATATGTTTTGTGCAACACATCCTTTTTTTCATCATCAGGCAAGGTCGCAAACGGCATATTCAACTCAATTTTTTTGCTATAAAAAGTAGCCGTTCTTCCAGGCAAATTATTTTTAGGTATTTTTTGATAATCGGGGTCATTGCATATATTATCTTTTAACCTCTTCAATTTCTCATCATTTGCACTGCCCTCAATATGTAGAACTATTGTAAGCGACTTGTCGTTTAATAATTGCTTCATACCAAACGGCACCCATTCCAAATGAATACATGATGGCCATTTTTCAGGTAGTATCTGGTAATAACCCTCTTCATCTTTATGGCAGTCAACAATTTTAAAATTTCCATATTTCTTGAACTTTTCTTGATTATAGTAATTTTTCGTTATAAGTGTAAATGTATCAATTATTCTTTTGTCAATAGTCATTCGGTAGTTCCGAATAGAATCCCGAACCTTTTCTATTTGTTTTTCTTCTTCCAAAAGTTTATTAAATACATCCTTATCTGTCAAATTCTCCAGTTTAAACTGTTTGTTTATTATCTCTTTCATCGTGTTATTATATTTTTCATCATCTTTTCTTTCTTGAAACATTCCCTCCAAATGATCAATGTACTGCTTGATTGCACTTATCAACCACTCTTCTTTAATCATACATGAAGGAAGTACATCTTCTCTTAACCAAGGTAAAATATCAAAACGATAATTAAGCGGAGTGTATCTATTCCCAACCATCTTTTTTGCCTTTTCTGTTAAACTATAAGATTCTGGCATTTTTCTTCCATCACGGGTCAAATACACCACCCATATATGTTCATTTGGAATATCATGGGTTCTGACCTTATCTAGATACTTTTCCAATTGGTTTTGTTGGTCTGCCGCATCATGAATCTTGTTTTCAATTATAATCGCATATTTATTCTTCTCCTGGATTAGACAATCTATTCTTTCTAGTTCATTTGAAAAAGAAGGTGTATTTATTACAATTTCCTTATCCCAATTATGCAATTTTCTTACGAATGACTGAAGAATAGGATATTCTGAACCTTTCGGATAACTTAATAATTTGTTCAGTATACGCGAGTGGGCATTTTCATTCGCGTGTAGTTCGTCGATTACGTTGATATGATAAGGTCTGTTCTTAGATGCCTCTTTGATGGATGTATGAATGTCTTTAACTTCTTCCAGTACTTTTATCAATTCTTCTTCTGGATAAAATGTTTCGTGTCCCATATAGTTGTTTTGTTTAAAGTCTTTCAAATACATGATTCAAAAATCCTATCCAGTCATTGTTGTATTCCGTAGGATAGAACACTCGGGCTTCAGGATCCTTATTCATGTCATGGGTGATAACATGAATTTTATTCTCCAGGAGTGAGTTGAGTTTCTGATAGGGCATATTCGCATATCCAAGTCGTTCCTTTAAATCTCGAAAATAAGCATCCAAATCGTAGATGTATTCATGCCGTACCGGCTTTTCACAAGACATCTTGTCCACCGTACATTTAATCACATATGTCCGCTTGTCCCACACACGATAAGATCCGTTGTCACCAACCACATGAGCACCCGAAACCGTCTGCCCCTTTTTTATCCCCTGGATGAGACTGGTGTTCTCAACATAGGAGACTTCGACCTTGGCTAAAGTTTCCCAAAAATCATACTTATGTTTCCCATTTTTATCGAACGGACACGATTTATTACATAAGATGGTTAAGTTGTCTAACTTCTCACAGATAGCATTAATGTCTTCAATCATATCATCGCCCCAACTGGCGAAGGTCGTTTTTTGTGCATAATAAAGCCCTTTGAACTCGTTAAGAAAAGCAAAATCGGCTTTTTCTATGTTGCGAGAAAGGACAAACTGCTTAAACACACCGTTTGCATTAAGATAGAATTTTGTGCGAATCTCATTTTTTTCAATTATATCGACAGGCTTGTACACTAATTCCATCGCATAATCATCAAAAAATATTGTCACTCCACATGAATTCCCATAAGGCTCAATATATTCAAGTTTTATTATACTTTCTTTCCCCCAACTTTTGACGAATTCTACAAGTTTCCTTTGTTGCTGTTCTACCTGCTTTAAGGAACGAACCACTTCAATATTTTTCAAGTAAATATCACAAAATCCAGTTTCTGTCTCTGAACATGTTTTTCTATATTCTTGCAGTTCTTCCTCGAGACTCAAAAGACTGTCGTAGTCCTGAACCTTCAACAAATCATCAATTCTGTCAAAAAGATTATTTCTCTCCATTGGTCATATATTTTTAATTAAAAGTTGAAATAAAAGCCTAAATGTACGACTTTCATTTTTAAATCAAATGCAAAGATACAAATATTTTCTAAATTCAACGCATTTTATCCTTCAATCGGTACAGGGTCGACATTTGTGTTTATCTGGTAGTTGAAGGCGTAGGTAGTCATGCGGAGGAGGTCGGGGATGGAGTAGTGCATGTGGGTGCAGAGGGCGTGGACGGCATAGCAGACGCAGAGGTGGTCGAGCTGAGGGATGCGGAGGGGTCCTTCGGCCCAGGTCTGGCCGTCGTCGAGGTTACAGATATGGTCACCACAGCACCAGCAGATGTCGTCCAGCCGTGAGTTCTCGCCGATGACCCACAGCATCTCGTTCCACCGCGAGCCGTAGAAGGCATCCTCCTCCATCGTAAAGAGGTGCGGATCATCATAGTTGTGACTATAGAGGAGCGTGGTCTCCAACTCGAAAGGTTCGCCGCCGAGGGTGTGGATGGCGGATATCTGGTCCTGCAGCGTGCGGTGGTGTTCGTTCAGCTGCTTCGTCAGCGCTAGCAGTCTCTCGTTGACTACCTCGAAGCGCCGCACCTCGGCCTCGGTGGCGTGCTTCTCGAACATTTCGTCAAGTATCCATTTCCGCGTACCAAGATGGTCGCCAATCACCTCCTCCGTCGCCTTGTCCCAATAGCCATCAAATGGCTTTGCAATACGCAGGATGAAATCCTCGCAGTCCTGCAGTCGCTTGCGCAGCTGGTCGATGTTGTCTTTCTCTTTTTGCATATCTTAGCGTCTTTTTCCGGCTGCAAAGATAGCAAACCCGTGCGCCACATCATGACACACCCAAAATACCAATCGCCAAATTATATGCGAATTTGGCGATTTCATTCCCCAAATCATATATGAATTTGGGGATTTGGCCTCTTCTATCGTTTGCTATACGAGGGGTTATTCCGCCTTCTGCGGAGAACTTTTTCCAACTTTTTTTAACCCCAAAAGAACAAATCCTGCCGAATCTTACAGTCTTACAGTCTTACAATTAAAAAATGGCATACAACACCCCCTTTATATATTATATAACTAATTAATAATTAATAATATATATAAGAAATAAAGAAATGGGCACCCCTCAAAAAACAACTGTAAGACTGTAAGACTGTAAGATTTCAAGAATCATCATTCACCTAAAAAGCAAAAAGACAATGAAATACGACATCACCAAACCCTCTGCACCCCAGATGCCGACCCCCGGAGACGGGACAAAAAGCATCCAAATCCTCCTCTAAAAGGCCATAAAATACCCTCCGTCCCTCCCCTCGTCCACCAAGCTCTGGCCATCGCCCAGAAGGTGGACCACACTATTCTCAAATCCAAAGGTCGCAAAGGCCTCGTAGGGAAAATAGCGAATAATTAAAACAACTCATCAAAACCAAATCCGACAGTCCGACAGTCCGACAGAAAGAAAAATGCGTAAATAAGAAAAGAAGGGAATTGTACCCCTCAAAAATTAAACTGTCGGACTGTCGTCTGTCGTGAAACCAGCCAATCAAATTTATCTAAAAGGCAAACAAACAATGAAATACGGCATCACCAAACCCTCTGCACCCCAGATGCCAACCCCCGCAAACGGGGAAAAAGGCATCCAAATCCTCCTCTAAAAGGCCACAAAACGCCCTCCGCACCCCTCCTTCCAGCACCCTTCACCCTCCCCAGCGCTCACAAGCACGCTCCCGAATTTCAGTATCCCGACCTCACCTGGAAGGAAACTTGCAGCCAAATGGCCAACCTCGTGGCCGAATCCGGGGGTAACAAAGGCCATTTTTCACTCCTTGTCGAGGCCATCTGTCGCGATTTTCGTCACCACGACGAGGAGGAACTCAAGAAGCTCGTCGAGTGGCAGCGCCAGATAAAGCCCCCCCTCCTGCAAAGACCACTCCGACCTCTACCTCCTACTCCACCCTCAACAACCATTAACCATGAACCTTGAACCCTTAACCCCACCTAAACGGCTACTAAACGGCTACAAGACCCCATCAACCCCAACAAAACATTTGTCCCCCTCACTCCACTCTCACTTCCCCCTCACTCCCCCCCTTTACACCGCTCTCACTCCCACTTTTCGAGTAATTCGCCCCCAATCAACCTGCATAGCTTAGCTCCACAAGGTCGCTGACCATAGTTTCGCCTAATTCGCCCAATTCGCCGTTCCACTATCCACTAGTCACCGAGTAGATTTTCTAAAGATTTTCAACTAGATTTTCTAAAGATTTTGAGCCCGTAGGGCGACCCCCAACCCAACGCCAGGCCAACTAGATTTTCTAAAGATTTTGAGCCCGTAGGGCGACCCCCAACCCAACGCCAGGCTTTGCCGGCGAAAAATTCGAGTAATTAGCCATAAATTGACCTGCGTAGCTTCGCCTAATTCGCCCAATTCGCCGTTACCTTTCAATTCTCAATTCTCAATTCTCAATTTCCCAAGTTCGCCGTTACCTCTCAATTCTCAATTTTCAATTCTCAATTTTCAATTTCCCAAGTTCGCTGTTACCTTTCAATTTTCAATTCTCAATTTTCAATTCTCAATTTTCAATTTCCCAAGTTCGCCGTTCCCTTCCAACTTTCAATTTTCAATTCTCCACTAGTCACTGGCCACTAGTCACTATCCACTTTTCACTTTTCAATTCTCAATTTCCCAGAACTACTCGCTGTAGTTGTGGTCGATGACGACGACCACCTGCATGTCGGGCGCCAACGGCTGCAACTCGGCGACAAGGGCGCGCACAAGCTCCGCATCGTCGTGGACGCTGATGTCGGGCACCACGTCGACCGACAGCATACCTTCCTGCTCCGAATAGTAGAAGCCGTGCACCTGCACTATCTCCTTGTGTGCCGAGAGGCGCCTCATGACGGCACTCTGCAACTCGGCCACAGGACCGCTGCCCGTAACATTGGCGTAGATGCCCACCGTCATGATGATGCCGTAACGCTCGTACATCAGGGTGGCGATGCGGCGCGTAAGGCCGTGAATGTCGTGGGCGCTCATCGTGTCGTCAACGCTTATGTGCAGCGAGCCGATCATCACGTCGGGCCCATAGTTGTGCAGTATGATGTCGAAAACCCCATGCACCCCCTTCTGCTCGGTTATGTCGTGCTTGATCTGGCGGATCAGCTCGGGAGACACCTTCTTGCCCAACAGCTCGTTGATGGGCGAGATAAGCATCTCGAAGCCGGCCTTGATGATGAGCAGCGAGATGGCGGCGCCGAGCCAGCCGTCGATGGAGACATTCCACAGCAGCATGATGCCGGCGGAAACCAGCGTCGCCAGCGTGATGATGGCGTCAAACAGGGCGTCGCTCCCCGACGCCACCAGCGCATCGCTCTTCAGCTGCACGCCTTTGTGCTTCACATAGCGGCCGAGCAGCAGCTTGACGGCGATGGCAACGATGATAACCACCAGCGTGACAGTGGTATAGGTGGGCGTCGTCGGAA
>ONJY01000033.1 GCA_900318275.1 uncultured Bacteroidales bacterium
ATTGACCACCTCCGGCCTCATACACCGCAACGGGCAGCACTGGCTACCTATGGCCACATATACGCACCACGGGCAGCGCATCGGCTCGCCACGGGCAGGACTGGCTACCTATGGCCACATACACCGCAACGGGCAGCGCATCGGCTCGCCACGGGCAGGACTGGCTACCTATGGCCACATACACGCACCACGGGCAGCGCATCGGCTCGCCACGGGCAGAAATGGCCACCACCGACAAACAAAAAAGGCTACGCATTACCGCGCAGCCTTTCACAATAGAACACCCAACAATCAAAAAGGCAACTCTTCTTCTTTTACCTCAATTTCTATCCATTTTTCTCCATCATACATTTTGCCATTCTCTACCCACGCCCTAATATCCCAATCATAAATTGCCGTTGGTGTCGGTCTTGGGGGTGCATTGTTATCCACTCCACAATTTCTTGGGTCTAAATACTCATTATTGGGAATATACATACGACATCTTTTATTAAAATCCCAGTATTCGCCATTCTTATCACTCATAATATGGCCATTTACGCTAATCAATCCATTTCCACAACTATATACACTATCCAATACCCAATTATTATAAGGATAACTCAACGGCTCGATACTTTCCTTTTGGATTGTTGTCGCTTTCCTAACCTTCTCATTGCTTTCTGCCACAATACCAATATTTGCGCTCTCCTCATATTCCGCATGGTTATTTATTCCCAATTTCTTGTTAAGATAAGTGCATCGCAGACAAACAACCCTTTTCCCCTTATATTGACTATATCCCCAAGCACAAAAATCTGTTTGTATCAACGCCCCCACAATAGCATTTGGTTTTGAGAAAGGAAACGTTTTTTCGATATGGTCATAGACATCTTTTTTTCGTATTTTTCCAAAACCCACCTTTGTGTTTAACTGCCATTGATACACCCAAACATAAACAATATAAGCAACAATCCAACTCACATTATTCCTTTTATCTTTCCTGCTTTCGTATTGTTGTTTAAATATCCATAACAAAGGGATTTTTATACGGAGAAAATCGGCTTTTTCTGCATTTTCTTTCGTTTCCTTGTCATTCATAAGATATTTGCAAATCTATAATAGGTGTTATCCTCGAACTTCATGCACAAAAATTCGCGTTTGCAAATTTGCACACTCTTTATTCTTTCCATATCTGCCAGAATACCGCGTATAAGATAAACCAATTCTCCGTTTTGTTCTGGGGTCAGTTTTTTGCCATCCAAACCTATACGGGATTTTAAAAGATTAAATCTCTTGGCCTCTTCTTTGGTTAATATTATCTTTATTGTTTTCATAACTCATTTTCATTTAAATAGTTAATAATTTCATTGGCCTTGTACTTATAGACACCACCAACCTTGTAGCAAGGTATAACGTGTGCTTCCCTCCATCGGAACAAGGTCGGGTTACTAACCCCTAAAACACTTTTAACTTGTGCCGTTGTCAGCAGCATTTCGGGGTTATTCCTCAAGTCCGTTAATGATACATTCTTTACATTCTTCATAAAGATACGTTTCTTTTTTTTTCTCCAGTAGCACTATACGCCACCGAAAATGTTATTAATAAAATTAACTTGACTTGACAGACTACCCTCATCTGTCATTGCTGACGGGGTGACACTCGCCCCATCGGGTATTAAAATGTTGGTCGTACCCTATGACCTCCACTTTGAGCTTCATCTAACAGAAAATTACCCTTATTTCTGCTTGGTTTGGCTTGGTTTAACTTTCACACAATCATATTTTTGTGTCAATATTTCCACAAAATATCTCTTGCGTTCTGGTGATGCAAAAATACAGCATTTTATCCAAGTATAATCATATTGTAATATAGAAGTTACAAACATTTTATTAACATAAGTATCTGTAATTCAGTGTAAAATATAAAATCAATTATAAAATACAAACATAGTTTTTATTTTTGCAATACGTTTCAAATTTTGGTAATACATTTTACGCACCACGGGCAGCGCATCGGCTCGCCACGGGCAGGACTGGCCACCTATGGCCACATACACCGCCACGGGCAGGAGATTGACCACCTCCGGCCTCATACACCGCAACGGGCAGCACTGGCTACCTATGGCCACATATACGCACCACGGGCAGCGCATATCTATATCTCTGTATCTGTTTAATTGTCAGTAAGTAATAAACGACAAACTTTGCACCCCTTCTTTATGTTTGTCTGTTTATCAATATTTTAGCCTATCTTCAATGGCAACCGCAGCGTGCCACCGCCACCGCAGCACCACCGCGCACAAAAAAATCAAATTCTTCTGTCTGCCGACATCCTTAAGTGATAATTTTTATCAATAAAAAACGCCATATAAACAACATTTCAAAAGTGTGCAGTGCTTGTTGGCCTAAATAAAATAACCTCTTTTTATTCTTTCTGTGTGTGTCTTAATAGACACACACAAAATATTTATATTATTATATATAATTATATGGCTTTGGAAAAACTTTCCATAAAACCACGTATTACCATTTTTTCCAAAACTCAAAATAAAATTTCTGCAATCCTACCTCAAATATCGCTCCACCTCAAAAGGTCAAAGGGGGGGTATACCCCCACCTCCGGCCTCACATACACCGCAACGGGCAGCGCATCGGCTCGCAACGGGCAGGACTGGCTACCTATGGCCACATACACCGCAACGGGCAGGAGATTGACCACCTCCGGCCTCATACACCGCAACGGGCAGCGCGTCGGCTCGCAACGGGCAGGACTGGCTACCTACGGCCACATATACGCACCACGGGCAGGAGATTGACCACCTATGACCACATATACCGCAAATTTACACTTCAATCGGTGCAATCTTTTTTCGGTGCAAAATAAATCTTATAACACTACATTGCACCAACAATAAAGGGGTGCAAATTATTACTTTGATATATTTTGCACCACGGTACTATAAAATGACAATGCCGCATCCAATAAGACACGGCATTGCAAATCTAATCTGTTTCGCCTCTCACTCTCCCAATACGGCATTATAAACACCCTGCCGTAATTTCCCAATATACGCATTAAGTACTAACGCATCATCTAAATTTTTTCTATCTACCCCCTCTTCCATAACACTAACTGCTAAATTGCTCAACATCATATCAAACACCTCGGCAATCTTTATTGCCTCTTCAACGGTATAAGTAACCGTAATTTTCTTTTGTGCCATCATGGCATTGCATTGCGTGGTTTCCATAATCTAATAATTTTAATTGGTTTATATTCTGTTAATTGCCGTTCTCATTAAACTCATATCTACATTGTGGTATCTCGCAAACGCTTTACTTCCTTCGGTGTGGCCACTCATAGCACAAATAATTGAGCTGTCCACACCCTCATTAAACATTGTTCCACAAAACGTTTTCCGCGCCATGTGGCTCGATGCAACGTCACAAATTCTAACTTGTTTCGGGGTCTGTGTCGCTGTGTCAAGTATTGTAACACTTCGTGTTATTCCCACAGCCTCAAAAACTCGTTTTATTTCGTTGTTGTATTTCTGTGCAGACACAAACGGCAACAATCGCACACCGTCACGCCCTGCATACCTTCGGACTATTGCCAACGCCTCATCATGTAAAGGTACATTTATTGTTCTCGCACTCGTTTTCGTTGTTTTCTCTGCAATATAATGCAAATATGCACCATCATTGCCCTCTGTAACATTCTTTTTGGTCAGTTTCAGTAAATCACCTATACGGCAACCGACACGGCTTTGAAAAACAAATATATCTCGCTTTTCCTCTAATAACTTTGCAAACCCATATATCTGTTTTTCGCTCGGCATTGCTTTGATTTCGCCTTCTCTCAAACGTTTTTTAAAACTCTGTTTGATATAGTCCACAAACACGCCAAAATCCGCACCTTCTATTGCTGCCAACTCGCTCTGTGCTAAAAAAATCGGGTCGGCGTACACCGCTTTCGGCAATTCAAATTGCATAAAGGGGGATTTGTCTATTATTCCATTGCGCTCACAATGGTTAAAAACGGCTTTCAACAATTTTAGGTCGGTATTTGCTGTGTTTTTCCCAATGCCAACACTATTATTGTTTCTGTGGCTACGTCTGTTGTCGTTTTTTATTTCTGTGAGTAAAAATCTCTCAAAATCCGCTAATATTTCGGGGGTACAATTGCCAATGGTCATAGGCCGTTCCCTGCTTATCTCATACTGCTCCAATTTGTTGATGACATTTTTTACACGTTTCATTCTGCCATACGACACGTCACGCATACTATACACCACTTTAACAGCCTCTTGCATCCGCGTATATAGACTAATCGTTGCTGTTGTTGAACCTTCGTTTTGTTCTGCTTGCTCACCGTGTACCAACACATCTAATTCTGCAGCCGACAACTCGCCATGCTTGCTATACTTTGCATCGTTCACTGCATCCTCAATTATCCTTTTAAGGTCGGACAACCGTCTGTTCTTTTCTCGCAGTTCCGCGCACAGCTGCCGTTGCTCCGCGCTTGCAAGTTTAAACCTCGGCTCAATTACGCATTGTTTTACCGCATCCCAATACTTTGGGTCAATCATAATGCCAGTTCCCGTGTGTCGGCTCGTCTGCCGTGTGTGTACCGTCACACGGATTTCAGTAATTGTGACATTCTTTTTTGTTGAAAGTGAAAATTTGATACTCATATTGACGTTTTTTTTATGTTCTTGGCTGCAAAGATAAGTAAAAGATTTTAATTTTTTGGTCACATTTTGGTCACATCAGTGACTAAAAACGAAAAAATTGAATAAATTTGAATAAAGAAATATGATAAAGCAAAACCCCCGAAACTCGTTATTTTTCTTGAGTTTCGGGGGTTTCCCTTTGTGTTTTTGCTATTTAGCAATTTCACCATTTTGTTGTCCTACCTGGATTCGAACCAAGACAAGCTGATCCAGAGTCAGATGTGCTACCGTTACACCATAGGACAATCTCTTTTTTTGCTTTCTTTTTCTCTCTGAAAGCGGGTGCAAAAGTACTAACTTTTTCCGAACTGACAAAATATTTTTTCGCCACAGCCTTTCTTTCCCTGTCCTATCTGTTGTACATCAGTGTGTTATTCGCTCTATTTTTTTACTGGGTCATCATTCCGGATGCTGACATCAGGTGCCGGCTGTCGCTCCTGTCAGACCGGAATTCGCCTCTTGCAGCAGTGCCCTTTTCGCCGTTAGATAAAAAATTTTTCTTGCCATTCAGAAATAATGTGTATTTTTGTACCGCAAAAATAGATAAATTAATATTAACCTAATAGTTACAAAAATGAAGAAACTTTCATGGATGCTTGCCGCCATCCTTTTTTGCGGCACACTGTTCGTCTCCTGCAACAAAGAGACTGACACCGTCGAGAAGACCAACACCACCTCAACGGATGTCAATCCCGCCGACTTGTTAGGCACATGGAGTGGCAGTTATAGCAGCACGGCTAATTATCAAGACACCCAAATGACTTACACCATCAACTGGACAGTCAATCTCTCCACCGCATCGGCTGGCACCATGTCGGCTTTTGTTACCTCAAATCGTTATGAGGATTACACTGTCAACTACGTCGTCTCAAGAGTGAGTCCGCGCCAGAACACCGACTATGTCGTTCTGGATGTCAGAAGAGACAGCTCGTTGTTTGATGAGTCTTTCGAGATGCTCTACAACAAGAGCGCCAGGACCCTGAAGGGCAGCATGACGCTCGAGTATCAGCAGGGCCTCACCATCGGTGGCGAGACCACGCTGAACAAGCACTAAACGTAAGCCTAAAACAAACAAAGCGCCGGCAGACAGACGTCTGCCGGCGCTTTTCTTATGCTGCCTTTTTGTTGCTCAGAGGCTGTCGCCGGCCTCGCTTGAGCCTTCCTTGGCGTTCTTTTCGAGCTCCAGCTTGCCGAAGCGGAGGGTGATGCCTGCCGAGATATAGCGGCTGTTGGTCATCTTGTTGGTGGCATCGCTGAGGTAGTAGGGGTTGGTGTTCTCCGAGCCGGAGCCGAAGCGGCCGCCCCAGTTGAAGATATCCTGCACGTTGATGAACACCGACAGCTTGCGCTTAAAGAAGTCGCTGCGCACGCCGAAGTCGAGGCCGTAGCGTGCCTTGCGTGTGCTCATGAGGCTCAGGGTGGGCGACGAGTAGCGTGCGCCGAGGGTTATCTGGTACTGGTCGAAGACCTTGGCCCAAGCGTTGACGCGGGCGCTCCACGATGTCTTGTGCTGCTGGTCGGTGAGGTGCTGTCCGTTGCGGTCGTACTCCATGCGATAGCCGTAGTCGTAGATGTTGGCGTAGAGTCTCACGTTGAAGAAGCCCGTGGGACGGTAGGTCATGTTGAGGCTTGCACCGTAGCGCCAGCTGGTGCCCATGTTGTATGGTATCGAGACGCTGACGGCCCTCATCCTCAGGTATTCGTCCCAGTCCACGCGGTCTGTCAGTGAGCTTATCTCGTTGGTGCTCAAGCGGCCGTAGGCTTCGATGCCGACGTTGCCGAAGCTCTCGAAGAACTTCTGCCATCCTGCCTCTACGCTGTGGGTGAAGGCGTCCTTCAACTTCGGGTTACCGGTGCTGTAGCTCTCGTCGCCGTAGCGGCGGAAGCGGCTGGTCTGCTCTTCGCCGGGTGTAGTCATGCGCATCGTGTAGTTGAGCTTGAAGTTGTGCATGTCCTCGGTGCGGTAGCTCATGTGGATTGAGGGGTGGAAGTCAAACTGTAAGGTGGCGGTGTCGTCGGCGAAAGGCATGTCGCTGATATACTGGTAGTGTTCGTGTTCCATACCCACGCCGAGTCCGGCGCTGAGGGTGAAGCCGCCCCAGCGGTGCGTCCAGTCCACGTCGGCATCCAGACCCGCAACGTTGCTTATGAAGTGGTAGGTGCGCAGTGTGTCGACGAGGGTGCCCATGGTGTCGTTGTAGCGGTCGTAGGTGTTGTCCATGTGGCTTATGTCGCCGTTCAAGCCGTAGCTCATCTCGCCGTCCTTGCTGTAGGGACGATTGTAGCGGGCGTCGAAGCTGGCGCCCTGGCTCTGTGTGTTGCTCAGCAGGTAGCGGTGCTTGTCGAGGTCGGTGTAGGTGTCGTACATGCGGTTGTACCACTGCTCGCTGGCGTTGCGGTTCATGCGTGTATTGAGACCCAGCCGCAGGTTGTGTCCCTCAAGGTCGAACTTCTTGGTGAAGTCGGCGCCGGCGTGGGCGAACATCGAGTTGCCCTTGCTGCGCGAGTTCAGCGTGTCGTTGTAGTAGAGGGTCTGCATAGGTACCGAGTCCAGCAGGTAGTAGGTCTGGCTGCGCAGGCTGTTGTTGAGCGACGGGTTGTAGTTGTAGAAGCCGCCGGCGTCGACGCTCAGCTCTGTCATGGAGTCAATCTCGTAGTTGAGGCTCATGAATATGTTGGCGCTGTGTGAGCGGGTGTTGGAGGTGTCGTTGGCGGTCTCGGCCATCGTGGTGTCGTAGGTGCCGTCGGGTGTGGCGTTGTGGTCGCGCCGCATGTAGGAGTGTGTCTCCGTGGTGTTGTCGCGACGGCTGTATCGCCCGCTGGCGAAGAGGTTGAAGCTCAGCTTCTCCTTGGCCCACATGTAGCTCACCCAGGGGCTCAAGAAGGGCTGGTTGGAGCCGTTGACGCCGAACGAGACGAATTGGTTGCTCTTGATGTGCGCCGAGGTCACGATGTTGATGACCGCCTCGGCGTCGGTGGCGTACTTGGCCGATGGGTTGGTGATGGTCTCGATGCGTGCCAGGGCGTTGGCCGGCAGGGTCTGCAGGTAGGTCTTGAGGTTCTCCTCGGTGAGCTTCGACGGCTTGTCGTTGATCCATATCTCGACGCTGGAGACGCCGCGGAGGCTCACGTTGCCCTCCACGTCGACCTCCACGCCGGGGGCGTTCTGCAAGGCGTCCTCGGTGGTGCCGGTCTGTATGCTGGGGTCCTCGCTGACGTTGTATATCATCTTCTCGCCGTCCATGGCGTAGAGGGGCTTCTCGGCGGTGATCTCCACGGCGTCGAGGGTAGTGGCGCCGGGCATCACACGCAGCGTGCCGAGGGCCGTGTTGTTGCTCACCGTGAAGGGTACCAGGCGGTTGCGGTAGCCTATGGCCGTCACGCGCAGCAAGTAGCTGCCCGCCGGTATGCCGCTGATCTCGAAGAGGCCGTCGAGGTTGGTGGCGGCGCCTTTGACGAAGCTACTGTCGGCTGAGTCGAGCACGGCGACGTTGACGAAGGCGAGGAACTCGCCGCTCACGGAGTCGCGCAGCTCGCCCACCACCTTGAAGGTGTCGCCCTCTTTCACTTTCTTCTTCTGCTTCACCTGCTGGGCCTGCTGGCTGCCCTGCATCTGGTTCCAGTCGCCGATCATCGGGGGCCGCCGTCCGGTGGGTCTGCCGTGTCCCGAGCCGCTCGATGGCGGGCGTCCGCCGGGGCCTCCGGGTTGGGCGTCAGCATAGCTGAACATTGTCAAAATCATGGCCGCAAGGGCTGTTACTCTCAGTATGTTGCGTAGTTTCATGTGTATATAAATGTATTATCTAATAACGTTTAAGTATCGCTTTTATTGCAAAACTTGCACCCCATTCGAAAAAAAATCCAAGTCACCTCGGAGTCCCTACGGCTCCGTAGGGGAGGGGTGTCAAAAAGGGTGAAAAACGGGCTTATTTTTTGCCGTATGGAGAATTATTTGTATCTTTGCAGTTTGTTTCGGCATGGTAAACTATAGGAAACACATATTAGACAACGGTTTGACGGTGCTGACGCACGAGGCGTGGGACACTCCGCTGGCCACCGTCAATGTGCTCTATGGTGTGGGCTCGCGCAACGAAGACCCGCAGCGCACAGGCTTCGCGCATCTCTTCGAGCATCTGATGTTCGGCGGCACAAAGCTTGTGCCCGACTATGACCGTGTGGTGAGCTCGCTGGGGGGCGAGAACAATGCCTTCACCAACTGCGACTACACCGACTACTATGTCACCGTGCCCGCCGACGGCCTGTCGACGGCCCTCTGGCTCGAGGCCGACCGCATGCAGGGACTCGATCTTACACAGAAGGCCCTGGAGGTGCAGCAGAAGGTGGTCACTGAGGAGTACCACCAGCGCTATATGAACCAACCCTACGGCGACGTGTGGCAGCTGCTCAGGCCGTTGTGCTACAAGGTGCACCCCTACCGTTGGCCCACGATAGGTGCTGACATACGTCATGTTGGTGAGGCCACGCTGGAGGATGTGCGCGCTTTCCACGAGCGGTGGTACCGTCCGCAGAACGCCATCCTTGCCGTTGCGGCGCCGATGGCTCACGACGAGCAGCTGAAGGCGGTGGTCAGTGGACAGTGGTCAGTGGACAGTGGACAGTGGACAGTGGATAGTGGACAGTGGACAATGGCCACAGAACCTTTGCAGACTGCTCCGCGTTACCTGCATGTGAAGCGCAGTGTGCCGTCGTCGATGGTCTACCTGGCGTGGCCCATGGGCGACCGCAACGACCCGCTGTTCAGGGCCTGCGACCTGGTGAGCGACATACTGGGCAACGGCACCAGCAGCCGCCTCTACGACCGTCTGGTGCGCCGTGATGGTCTCTTCGTCGAGGCCGACGCCTGCATCACCGGCGACGCCGGTCCCGGTCTGATGGTGCTCAGCGGCAAGCTGGCCGACGGCGTGACCCTCGACCGGGGGGCCGACGCCCTGCGCCGCGAAGCACAGCTGCTGGCAGACGAAGGGCTGTCGGACTACGAGCTGCAGAAGGTGCAGAACAAGTACGAGAACACCTTCGTCTACAGCCAGTACAAGGCTGCCGACCGCGCCCTCTCGCTCTGCTACTACACGTGGCTCGGCGACACTGGCCTGGTGGACCGTGAACCGCAGGAATACCGCCGTGTGACGGCTGCCGACGTGCAGCGTGCCGCTCGCGAGGTGTTCCGTCCCGAACGAGAAAATAGATTGGACTATGAAGCTGAAAGATAGTATAGTAAATGCCTGGTGGCGTATGCGCAAGTGGCTGGACGGTGTCGACTGGCATGGCGTGGCCCGCAGCATCGTGGGCTGGATAGGGCGTGTGCTGCACGGCATACTCTTCGGCTGGCTGCTGCCCAAGCGCTACCGCGGCCTGAAGAAGAAGCAGATATTCGAGATAATCTTTAAGAGCGACACGCCGGCGGGCAAGAAGTTCGACGTGTGGCTGCTGGTGCTCATAGTGCTCAACATAGTGCTGCTGGTCATCGACAGCCTTACGGGCACCACCACCACCATGACCAGCGGGGCGCAGATGAGCGTGCAGTTCATTGTGTTCAAGGTGTTGGAGTGGGGCTTCACGCTGCTCTTCACCTTCGAGTACTACCTACGCATCTACTGCCTCAAGCACCCTAGGAAGTATGTCTTCTCCTTCTGGGGGGTGATAGACTTCATGAGCATCTTCCCGGCATATCTGAGCCTGCTGTTCCCCGCCACCCAGGCGCTGACGGTGCTGCGTCTGCTGAGGGTGATGCGCATCTTCCGCATCTTCCACCTCAACCGCTTCCAAAACGAGGTGTTCCACCTGCTGGCGGCCCTGCGTGCCAGCGCCATAAAGATACTTGTGTTCATGCTCTTCATGCTGGTGGCCGCCGTGATACTGGGCACCCTGATGTTCAGCTTCGAGAGCAAGGTGAACCCGGCGTTCGCCAATATCCTGTCGGGCATCTACTGGGCTGTGGTGACTATCACCACGGTGGGCTACGGCGACATAGCGCCGGTGACTCCCGGCGGCCGCTTCATCGCCGTGCTGGTGATGTTGCTGGGCTACTCAATCATCGCCGTGCCTACGGGTGTCGTGGCTGGCGAGGTGGTCAACGAGTACCGCAAACCTAAAGGCAAGCCGCGCCTCACAGCCGCCCAGCGCGACTATGACGACGAGGAGGAAGCGATTAACAGTTAAGAGTTATGAGTTGTTTGGGTAGGATATTGATTGCCGACAGGACGCACGAGGTGCTGGAAGAGAAGCTGCGCGAGGCAGGCTTCGTGGTGAGCGTGGAGCCCGACCACGACTACGAGAGTCTGGTGGCGGCAGCACAGGGATGCGTGGGACTGGTGGTGCGCAGCAAGGTGATAATAGACAGCAAGTTCATAGACCGTGTGCCGTCGCTGAGCTGCATAGGACGTGTGGGTGCCGGTATGGAGACCATCGACGTGGAGTATGCCGAAAGCAAAGGCATCAGCTGTCTCAACAGCCCCGAAGGCAACCGCGACGCCGTGGGCGAGCATGCCGTTGGCCTGCTGCTGGCGCTGATAGACAACATTGCGCGTGCTGACGCCGAGGTGCGACAGGGGCTGTGGCGCCGCGAAGCCAACCGTGGCATTGAGCTCGGCAGCCTCACCGTGGGCATCATAGGCTACGGCAACATGGGACAGTCGTTCGCCAAGCGGCTCAGCGGCTTCGGATGCCGTGTGGTGATATATGACAAATACAAGGAGATAGGTACCTTGGAGGAGGTGCAGCGTGAGGCCGACGTGGTTAGTTTCCACGTGCCGCTGACCGACGAGACGCACCACTACCTCGACACTGGTTTCATAGAGGCTATGGCCAAGCCCTTCTTTGTTGTCAACACAGCACGCGGGGCAGTGGTGGACACCGAGGCTTTGGTGCAGGGACTGGAGAGAGGCAAGGTGCGCGGTGCGGCGCTCGATGTGCTTGAGTACGAGAACATGCAGGCCGATGGGCTGGGCGACGTGCCGGTGTCGATGCAGTACCTGATGCGGTCGCCGCTGACGGTGCTGACACCGCATGTGGCTGGCTGGACCGTGGAGTCGAAATACAAGCTGGCAGCCGTGCTGGCCGACAAGATGATAAAGACGTTGAAAGGTTGATATGATTGTTGTAGGAAACAATATAGTGAGTGACGATGTGGCCGACTGCCGTTTCGGGTGCGACCTGTGTGTGTGCAAAGGGGCCTGCTGTGTCGACGGCGACAGCGGTGCACCGCTGCTGGAGGAGGAGGTGTCGAAGCTGGAGGCTGTGCTGCCCGACGCGCTGCCGCTGATGACCGCCGAGGGGCGTGCTGCAGTGGAGGCGCAGGGTGTGGCTGTCAGAGACAAGGACGGCGACCTCGGCACACCGCTCATCGACGGCGGTGCCTGCGCCTACATCACCTACAGCGCCGACGGCTGCGCACTCTGTGCCCTGCAGGAACTCTACAAGCCTGTGAGCTGCCATCTATACCCGATAAGGGTGGAGGACTACGGCGAGTTTCAGGCGGTGAACTACCACCAGTGGGACATCTGCCGATGCGCCAAGGGCAAGGGCGAACCGCTGTATGTATACCTCAAGGAACCGCTGATACGCCGGTTCGGCGAGGCGTGGTATGAAGAACTGGTTGAACAAATTAACTTAAGGAATAATGACAGATAAGAAACGACAGGCAACGCTGGTGGCCGTCATGGTGGCGGCAATACTCGTTGTGGACCAGGTGGTGAAGATACTGGTGAAGACCAATATGCAGTATGGCGAGGACATACCGTTGATAGGGGAGTGGTGCAGGCTGCATTTCATAGAGAACGAGGGCTTTGCCTTCGGCATGAAGATGGGCGGCCCGGTAGGCAAGGTAGTGCTGACATCGTTCCGCCTTGTGGCGTCGATTGCCATTGTGTGGCTGATGGCGCACATGGTGAAGAAGGGAGTCCGCAACTCGATGCTGATATCTTTGGGACTGATATTGGCCGGCGCTGTGGGCAACCTGATTGATAGCTGCTTCTACGGCCTGATTTTCAACGAGAGCTACTACAGTGTGGCCACGATGTTCTCGACGGGTGGCGGTTATGCTCCACTGTTCCAAGGCAAGGTGGTGGATATGTTCTATTTTCCTCTGTTTGAGTTTGATTGGCCGATGTGGGTGCCTGTGGTGGGTGGAAAACACTTCGAATTCTTCAATGCGATATTTAATGTGGCCGATGCGGCCATTACAATTGGCATATTCTGGATGATGATAGATCAATTTTTTGTCGCGCCAAAGCGCGCTAAATCAGGAAGAAAAGTGGAAGATGGTGAAGAAAAGTAAAAAAATATTTTGCCAGTTTGCGAAAAGTTAGTAATTTTGCACTCCGAAAAGAGAATGACCGAGGGGCTCAGTTTGCTCCATAAAGTCGAGAGATGGCGTCGTAGCTCAGTTGGTAGAGCGAAGGACTGAAAATCCTTGCGTCACTGGTTCAAATCCAGTCGATGCCACCACAAAAAGAAAGGAGACTCATTGAGTCTCCTTTTATTTTTGTCATTGCAATATCACTAGTTTGCATGCTGGACGGTTGCCAACCTTAACAATGTATATACCCGGCCGTTGATTACAGGGCTCTACCCTGCGACCCATGATGTCGTAGATGAGTATCGGCAGTTGTGTGTTGTCAACGGTGATACAGCCGTTGCGCATATAGACATTTACTGCATCGGTGGTTTCTGTCGTTGTAATGCTTAGGGTGTCACCGACGGCCTCGAAGTAGGCTGTGAATATTGTGTCGGAGGTTACTGTTACGAGACGTGGGTTGGTGGTGTCGCCGTCCATCCAGTGGCTGAAGATGTAGCCGTCAAAAGCGTATGCGGTAAGCATTGCCGTGCTGTCCTCGGGGTAGGTGCCGCCGCCATCGACATACCCCATGTCGTTGTTGTCGCTCAGTGCGGTGACGCTGTAGTCGCGGACGAAAATGGCTGTCAGTAATGTGTCGCCGGCTATAGTTAACTGTAGTGGATTGTCAGTGGAACCGTTGCTCCACCGTACGAAGCGGCAGTTGTTGGCGGGTATTGCAGATATTGTTGCTACGTCGCCAACATCATAGACGCCGCCACCGTCAACAGTTCCAAGAGTTGTGTCGGAAGATAATGCAGTGATAATCTTGTCAATCTCATGTATTTCAGCGATATAATTAACGAAAGAGTGTTGTAGGAAGTTCCAGTAAGTGGGCAGTTGATTGCTGCTCAGCTTTTTTGTGGAGGATACCTCCATTGTTAGTTCACGGCAGTTGTAATAATAGTTAAAGTAGTCCTGACGGCCACCAGTGATGACGTACCAGTCGCCGCCGGCCGTGTAGCCGCATGGGTATGTGTCGTTGAAGTGGTTGCTATTGTAAGTTCGTGAGGTATCGACGAAGCGTTGGCATACAGCCACCCACCAGGCGCTTTTTGGGTGTGGGTTTTGTATGGAAGTGTAGGTGTCCCAAGGGTAGTTCATCACCTCGGCACCGCCGTGGAGGTTGGCGCTGAGTCGAAAGTTGTGGCGGTTGAAGTAGTTTATCATCACCTGGTTCTCCTGCTGTAGGGCATCTTTTGCTGTGGCGAAAGGATTAGGATAGTTGCGGTTGAGATCTACGTTGTTAGCGTTGTAGCGGCGTGAGTTCTGCACGGTGTTATTGCCGCCGTAGTAGGTACCGTCGGGGTTGGCGAGGGGGTTGATGCAGATGAGTGTGGTGTTCATCAAGGCGGTGTACTGCGGGTTGCTGCCGTAGCCGTGTAAGAGGGTGTCGATGAGTCGCAGCATCATAACATAGCCTGTTACCTCGTCACCGTGGATGGTGGAGGAGTAGAAAAATTCGCGCAGGGTGGTGTCGGTGGGGTTGGCGGTGAGCTCCATGCTGAGGATGAGGCGGCCGTTGACACTGGTGCCGATGGTGTCGAGACGGCAGAGGGTGGGGTAGTCGGTGGCCCACTGCTGCATCATGGTGACGTAGGTGCCGTAGGTCGGGTAGCGGTCCCAGCCGGCCATCTGCGCCGGTGTGGTTGCCATGGTTATGGCCTTGGCGGCATTGTCTTCCTCGACGGGAGGGAAGGCGTCAGGTCGCGGTTTGAACTGTGCCGAGGCTGCGCTGGCAATGAGTATGGCGGCGATGAGTGATAGGATTTTTTTCATGCTGTTAGTCTGTTTTAGACGGTGCAAAATTACAAAAAAAATGTATTATAGGTGCTCGGTAACTTATTTTTTTGTATTTTTGCACACTCAAAAGATACGACTATGCATACAACACCGATACAAATACGCTTCAACGACGTGGACCAGATGGGACACGTCAACAACGCCGTCATCATGGAGTACCTCGACCTTGGTAAAGATGCCTTCTTCTCCTCGCACGGGGTGCCGCCCACCAAGGGCGACTTCACCGTCATGGTGGTGCACTATGACGTCGACTTCCGGGCGCAGATACACTACCACGACAGCATCGCCGTCACCACCGAGATCGAGAAACTCGGCAACAAGAGCCTCACCATCATGCAGCGCGTCATCAATACCGAGACCGATACGGTCTGCGTCGAGTGCCGCACTGTCATGGCCGGCTACCGCCGCAGCACCAGCAGCTCCGAGGTCATCCCCCCAGAGGTGCGCGAGTGGCTTACTCGATAACTGAAAAAAACACAACAGTATGAAGAAACTCTTTTTACTCGGCGCGATGGTATTCTCGTTGCTTGCGGCGGGATGTTCATCATACAAACCGGTCATATTCCCGTTTGGGAAGACCTATGTGTACAGTGTGGCTTTCGTCAATGCGGACGGCAACGTTACGTCACAATGCAAAATCAGGATGACGACTTTCGAGAAGAAATTTCTCGGACAGTTTGGCCTTGTTTTTTATCGGCGCATCGCCGCAAGCTCCTCGGCGAGGTAATGGCCGGTGAAGTTGTCTTTCTGCTTGGCTAAGTCTTCGGGGGTGCCGCAGAAGGTGATGCGACCGCCGGCGCGGCCGCCGTCAGGACCGAGGTCGATGACCCAGTCGGCCACCTTGATGACGTCCATGTTGTGCTCGATGACGAGGACCGTGTTGCCCTTGTCGACGAGCTTCTGCAGCACGCCGAGTAGTATGCGGATGTCCTCGAAGTGGAGGCCCGTGGTGGGCTCATCCAATATATATAATGTCTTGCCGGTGTCGGTGCGCGAGAGCTCGGTGGCGAGTTTCACGCGCTGCGCCTCGCCGCCGCTGAGGGTGGTACTCTGCTGGCCGAGGGTGATGTAGCCGAGACCCACGTCCTGCAGCGCCAGCAGCTTGCGGCGCAGTTTGGGGTAGGCGTCGAAGAACTCCACGGCCTCGTTGACCGTCATGTCAAGCACGTCGGCTATAGACTTGCCCTTGTAGCGTATCTCCAGCGTCTCGCGGTTGTAGCGCTTGCCGCCACAGACCTCGCATTGCACATATACGTCGGGCAGGAAGTTCATCTCTATGGTGCGCAGGCCGGCTCCCTTGCAATGCTCGCAGCGACCACCGCTGACGTTGAAGCTGAAGCGGCCGGGCTTGTATCCGCGGATGCGCGCCGACGGCAGCTCGGCGAAGAGGCGCCGTATGTCGTCGAAGAAGCCCGCGTAGGTGGCGGGGTTGGAGCGCGGCGTACGGCCGATGGGGCTCTGGTCTATCTGTATGACTTTGTCGATATGCTCTATGCCCTCGACGCTGCGGTAGGGCAGCGGTGCGCGTAGCGAGTGGTAGAAATGTTGGCTGAGGATGGGCTGCAGAGTGTCGTTGATGAGGCTCGACTTGCCGGAGCCCGAAACGCCCGTCACGCAGACGAACATGCCCAGCGGCAGGTCGAGGTCCACGCCCTTGAGGTTGTTGCCGGTGGCGCCTTTCAATAATATATGCTCGCGGCCTACGTTAGGTCGTCTCTCCGGCAGCGCTATGTCGCTCTTGCGCGACAGGTAGTCGAGTGTGACGCTTGGCTTGTGCTTCGCCAGCACCTTGTCGGTCACCTCGCCGGCGAAGAGTATCTTGCCGCCGTGGATGCCGGCTCCGGGGCCTATGTCAACCAGATAGTCGGCGGCAAGCATCATGTCACGGTCGTGTTCGACGACGATGATGCTGTTGCCGAGGTCGCGCAGCTTCTTCAAGCTCTCGATGAGGCGCTGGTTGTCGCGCTGGTGCAGGCCAATACTCGGCTCGTCGAGGATGTAAAGCACGTTGGTGAGTTGTGAGCCAATCTGTGTAGCCAGACGTATGCGTTGAGCCTCACCGCCGGAGAGCGACTTGGCGCTGCGGTTCATGCTGAGGTAGCCCACGCCCACGTTGTTGAGGAACGAGAGGCGCTTCAGTATCTCCACCAACACCTCGTGTGCCACCTTGCGGTCGCGCTCGTCGAGCTGCGGCTCCAGAGCCCGCAACCATTCCTCCAGCTCCAGCAGATCCATGTCGGCCAGCTCGCCGATGTTCTTGTCGAGTATGCGGAAGGCGAGGCTCTCGGCCTTCAGACGGTGTCCGTAACATTCGGGACACGGCACGGTGTTCATGAAGCTTGCAGCCCACTTCTGCAGGCTGGCGGGACTCTCGTCGCTGGCCATGCTGGTGATGTAGTTCACTATGCCCTGGAACTCGCTGAGGTATCCGGGGTCCTCGGGGTCTTCGATGCCGGCGAAATGGTTGCTGCCGTAGAGTATGGCGTTCATGGCCTCCTCGCTGATGGCCTCCACGGGGTCGTCGAGCGTGAAGTCGTAGTGCTTGCCCATCAGTTCCAGCTTGCGGTATACGTAGTTGGTGGGCGAATATTTTCCAAGCACCTCGATGGCGCCGTCGCGTATGCTCTTCTTAGGGTTGGGTATGAGCTTCTGCATGTCTATCTGCGCCACCTCGCCCAGGCCGTTGCAATGCGGACATGCGCCGTAGGGCGAGTTGAACGAGAAGGTGTTGGGCTCGGGCTCCGGGTAGGAGAGGCCGCTGTCAGGGTCCATAAGCATGCGGCTGAAATAGCGTATGCTGCCATCCTCATTGTTCAGTATCATCAGTATGCCCTTGCCTTGCCTGAAGGCTGTCTGTACAGCCTCGCGGAGACGGGTGGCATTTCGGTCGGCACGCAGGCGGTCCACAACAAGCTCTATGTCGTGCACCTTGTAGCGGTCCACCTGCATCTTATAGGTGATCTCCTTCACCTCTCCGTCGACGCGCACCTTGAGGAAGCCGCGTTTGGCCACCTGCTCGAAGAGCTCGCGGTAGTGCCCCTTGCGGCCTTTCACCAGCGGCGCCAGCACCATGATGTCGCGGCTGCCGTATTCGGTGGTGATGATCTCCAGTATCTTATCCTCGCTGTATTTCACCATGGGCTTGCCGCTGACGATGCTGTAGGCCTTGCCGATGCGGGCGTAGAGCAGACGCAGCAGGTCGTAGGTGTCGGTCAGCGTGCCCACCGTCGAGCGAGGGTTGTTGTTGGTGCTCTTCTGTTCGATGGAGATAACTGGCGAGAGGCCTTCTATCAAGTCCACGTCGGGACGCTCCATGTTGCCGATGAAGTGGCGTGCGTAGGCCGAGAAGGTCTCCATATATCGGCGCTGCCCTTCGGCGTGGATGGTGTCGAAGGCCAGGGATGACTTGCCGCTGCCGCTGAGGCCGGTGAACACCACCAGCTTGCCGCGCGGAATCTCCAAGTCCACGTTCTGCAGGTTGTGCTCTCTTGCACCTAATATCTTTATCTTCTCGTCGTCCATCAGATGCTCTCTATTACCGTGGTGTCGTGTTTGCCACGTGTTATTGTGTTGTATTCGGTGCCTTTCTTGGTGGGGATGTGCACCTTGTAGCTCTTGTCGGCTTTGTTTTTCAACTTGTCGGTGGTGAGCCACGGGTTCATGGTGCGCAGCATCTTGTAGCTTGTGCCGTTGTCTGCGGCAAACTGCACCAGGTCTACGTTCTGTCCGCTTAGTGTCACCTCCTCGTAGGGCAGCTCAGGGTATGTGTCGCAGCGGCGCACGGTGTAGCCGTAGTCCTGCGGGTGCTGCATGATGAGCTTCAAGGCCAGAATGCGATATACATAGCGTTGTGTCTCTTTGTTGAGCAGCAGGTCGTAGTAGCTCTTCTGCCGTTGGTTGGTGAGGCGTTTCTCGAGGCCATTCTCGCCGCAGTTGTAGGCTGCTGCTGCTGCTGTCCAGCCGCCGAAGCGTCGCTTCAGGTCCTTGAGGTAGCGGCAGGCGGCGCGAGTCGATGCCTCAAGGTCGTTGCGCATGTCCACCTCGTCGCTTATCTCCAGCCCGTATTTCTGTCCTGTGGCCTTCATGAACTGCCAGTAGCCTTGGGCGCCGGCGGGCGAGGTGACGCATTGCAGGCCGCTCTCGATGACGCAGAGGTACTTCATGTCCTGCGGCACCTTCTCTTCCTTCAGTATGCGCTCGATGACGGGGAAGACGCGTGTGGCGCGCTTGATGTTGAAGAGCGTGTTGCTCTGGTAGTACATGTTCGATACCAGCTCGCGGTCCAGACCCTCGCGGACATACCAGAGGTTGAGGGGCACGCGTTCGCCGCAGAAGTAGAGCGTGTCGGGCATCGGCGGAGCGTAGATGTGGTATCCGGCGCGGATGGCTTTGGCCTGAATCTCGTCGCTCTTGTCCTCCTTGCGGGTGGCGAAAATAAAGGCCTCGCCTGCTATAGCCAACGAAGCCAGTATTATAGCTATGACGGACAGCTTTTTCATGATGTCACGGTGTTGATTATCAGACGTGCCACCTCCTGCTTGCTCAGCAGGGGGCTCTCTGTGCGGCTGCCGTCGCGGCCGATGATGTACACCTTGTTGGTGTCCACGCCGAAGCCGGCGCCTTTGTCGCGCAGCGAGTTGAGGATGATATAGTCGAGGTTTTTCTTCTCCAGCTTGCGTTGGGCGTTGGCTTCCTCGTTGTCGGTCTCGAGGGCGAAGCCCACCAGCGTCTGTCCCACCTGCTTCATGCCGCCGAGGGTGGCCAGTATGTCGGGGTTCTGCACCAGTTCCAGGTGCATGCCTTCAGAGCCGTTCTTCTTGAGCTTGTGGTCGGCGCACTCCGCCGGACGGTAGTCGGCCACAGCGGCCGAGAGTATGGCGCCGTTGCAGCGGGGGAACACCTCGGTGGCGGCGGCGTACATCTCGCGGGCGCTCTCGACGCGGGTTACGTGTATGCGTTGGCACGCTGCTGTGTCGAGGTGAGTGGGTCCTGTCACCAGCTCCACGTCGGCACCTTGCTCGGCCAGAGCTTCGGCCAATGCGAAGCCCATCTTGCCGCTGCTGTAGTTGCCTATGAAGCGTACGCTGTCGATGCGCTCGTAGGTGGGGCCGGCTGTCACCAGCCAGCGCTGACCTTGCAGTTGCTGCGACCGAGTCGCAGCGCACACGGCCTCCGCTATGGCGGTGGGTTCGGCCATGCGACCCACGCCGTTGACGCCGCAGGCCAGCTCGCCCTCTTCGGGGCCTACCATGCTGATGCCCCACGTCTTGAGGGTCTGTATGTTGCGCTGCACGGCGGGGTGTGCCCACATCTCGCAGTTCATGGCGGGTGCCATGATGACGGGCTTGCCGGAGAAGGCCAGCAAGAGCGTCGAAAGGGCATCGTCGGCTATGCCGCTGGCCACCTTGCCTATGATGTTGGCTGTGGCGGGAGCCACCACCAGCAGCTCGCCCCAGTCTTTGAG
>ONJY01000041.1 GCA_900318275.1 uncultured Bacteroidales bacterium
GTCCACGCCCCGTTGTATACGCCACCAGGCACCGACATGAAGGTCACGCCGCTCAACGACGCCCCTATCATGCCGTAGGCCACCACGTACCACGGCGACCGCCGACCGGCACGGAAGAAGGCCTCGTTGCCCTTCGCGCCGCGTCGACCCGTGAGCCACATCACAGCGAAAAGCAACACCGTATAGGCGGCAAAACACAATAGTATAGTCAGTTCCATGCTATCTGTCCAATAATTAGAGACTGCAAAGATACAAAAAAAATCTCATCGCAGCACCTCGATGACACCGTTTCTGCGCACCAAGCCGTACTTGTTGCTGGCCTGGAAGCGGAAGTAGTAGGTGCCGTCGGGGCACGGCGGCGTGTTGGGGTCCCAGCATTGGTCGTGGCTCTTGATGTCCTTGGCGTGGAACACCCTCACACCCCATTGGTTGTATATCCACAGCTCGTTCGTCGGGTACTGCCCCATCTCTACCAGGTTCACCACCTCCCACGTGTCGTTCACCCCGTCGCCGTTGGGCGTCACCAGACTTGGGAACTCAAGCCAGCAGGTGACAATCTCCACCTGCCTTGTGGCGGTGTCCATGCAGGTGTGCACGATGCTGTCGTACCTCATGGTGAGCCACGCCTTGAGGGTCACCGCCACCTCGCCCGGTGCCGTATATCCCGGCCAGCGGTAGTAGGGCTCATATCCCGCCACGCTGTCCTCACCTATCAGCCACAGCCACCGGCAACTGTCGGGCACCGTGAGGTTTTGCAGCTGCATCTGCGGCTCCACATCGACAGGATGCTCAGGCCTCCACGCAAAGTCGGCGGCAGGCGTGGGGAAGACCACCACCGGCCACACCACGGTGTCGTGGCAGCCGCCGCTCGTCACGTCGAGCGTCAGCGTCGTGGTCGTCACCGTGTCGCCGACGGCGAAGGTAAATGTCGCCTCGCGCGTATCGACGCTGTCTCCGCCGCCAAGCGTCCATCGCCATCCGTCGGCGTTCTCCGTTGAGTCCGTCACCCGCAGCTGCTGGTTGGAACACAGCACTATGGGCACCGTGTCTGCCCACGTCAGCCCGTCCACGCTGTGGTAGGGCCGAGGCCTGAAAGCGCTGTCGCGCGGCGCAAGGGTCACATGCAGCGTCGAGTCGCAGCCGTCGACGCTGGTCATCCATATATCATACGTGCCAGGTCCTCCGTAGTCGATGCCGTCATACACAAAGGGACTCCACGGGCATATCACCACCGTGTCGGCCAGCTCGTAGGCCGGCGCCTCGACGGCAACATACGTCACCACGCTGTCGGCGCCGTACACGTCGGTATAGGTCACATCCACGCTGTCTACACCCGTGAAGGTATGCCCTTGCCACACTATGGGCCATTTGTCGGGACACACGCGGCGCTCCACGCGCACATGCCGGTTCTCCCACACATGCAGGTGCAGCACCAGCGTGGTGTCGCATCCCGTCGCTGCCGGCAGCATCACGCTGCTGTCGCCGCCGGCGGTGAACGTCACCCCGTACCACGTGTACGGCAGCTCGTTCTCCGTCACCGTGTCGCGCAGCTCGACCAGCGGGCCGCCCAACGCGCGGCGGTGGATGGTATGCGTGCAGGAGGGGTTGTGGGGGTCGGCGAGGGTGCAATGCCACAGCGTGCCGTCGGTGGCAACGGTGATGCTCCGCGCGGTGTCGGCGGCGGTCATACCGTCGCGCCACCAGCTGTAGCGGAAGCCGAAGGGAGCCGTGAGGGTGACGCTATCCACATCGCAGCCGCCCACGACATCATGCTGCTTGATGCACTCGGTGTTGTAGTAGGCATAGCACCAGCGGTTGTTGAGGGCCCCGTCGGTGGCCGTGATGCGGAGCCGCACACGCTGCCCGTGATAAGGCCTTAGGTCGAAGCCCACAGCCGTGAAGTTGCGGCGGCTGTACGAATTGTTGCGCTCGTCGAGGGCGTCCCACCCTTCGGTGGACATGCCGTCGAGGGCCACACGGTGGCAGTCGGCGGGGAGCAGCGGCTCGAGGGTGTCGTCGAGCAGTTCGATGCTGAAACGCGGCGGGTGCGTGCTGTCGGCATGCTCCACCGCAGGGCCGCCGCCGATATTCATCCAGACGCCGTCGTTCATGGCCACAGTATATTTCACCACCAGCAGGTCGCTCACGGCGGTATCTACGCTGATGGTGTAGAGCATCGATGCCGACTCCCAGTCGCCGAGGCGGTTGCCGAGCCGCATCACGGCAGCGTCGCCCGGCGGTATGATGCACGGGAAGATCATCTGGCCGGTACCCGCTTCGGCGTTGGGGTTGGTGGTGATGGTGTGCGAGCCGCGATAGACGCCCGTCACACCCGGCCGGTCGGTGCTGCGGGGGCCAAGCTCCAGGTATGGCTCCACTGGGGTGCCTACGTAGGGCAACGCCATCGACGAGTAGCTGTCGGTGACGGCCACACAAGGCCCTTCGCGGTAAGGCGGGACATTAAAATAGCTAAACAGACCTTGGAACCTGCATGGAGATTGGTATTGGATGCCATCGCACGAGTCTATGAATCTCAAGTGATAGTAAGGCGAAGCATAGGATGTCTCGGGGAAAAAGCGAGGCACGGTGATGCTGTTTCCTGTAGGGCTGTACGTGTTGCTGCCGATGCCGATGCTCACACTGGGGCTGCCGGCGGCAATCCACTCCAGCCGCACCGAGTCGGCCCAGTTGCCCGTCACACGCAGGCTCATAACCTCCACTTCACACGGCTCCGAGGTAACGAACACGTTGTCAAGCCAGAATGTGCCGTCGCCGGCCATAATGTCGCGCGAGCGGAAAGCAACCCTTGACCCCATAGGCACCGACGAGAGGTCTACCACAGCGTTATAATACCACTCACCCCAATAGTGGACGGTTTTGAGGAGATGGAACGTCGACGTGTCGGACGCATTGGTCAGGTAGCCCACCTCGATGCGTGTCGTGTTCATCGCCAGGTAATACCTAAAGCTCATCCACACGCCGTCGCCCGCATAGTCGATGCCCTCGTCGGGCATAAGGGCGTAGCATACATTGCCTTTAATGTGCAGCGAGTGAGCTCCGGAAATAGCCGTATTGTCGTACGCGAGTACACCCACATGGTTAAAGTCAAGGTTCGGCAACGCCCCCCACCCTGCCGGACGGCTGTTGCCGGCGCAATCGTCGAACTGGTAACAGAAGTTCACCTGGCAGCACACGCCTATCGGCGCAGCCAGCAGCAACAGCAGCGACAACATTATCCTTAACCGGTGGGTCATAACATCTTTATGATATAATAGACGTAAAAAAGACGATTTTGTTACCCCATTAACTTTTTTTAACACCAATTCCCCTTCCCTGCCCCCATTCCCACCCGTCCTTCCTTCGCTATTTCTACCATCCTTCGACCATCGTTCTACCATCGTTTAACCATCATGTATGGTCGAAGGATGGTTGAAGGATGGTCGAACGATGGTCGAAGTGCCGGACCAAATACCTGTCGACACCCTGCTGCAGGCATGCTACCCACGTCGCTTTCAAAAAAAAATCACGGCACACACAATAATAAAAGGCCACACGCGTTATTGAAAGCATATAAAAAGAACGAAAGAAATGAGAATTAGCAAAATACTGGCACTCATGGCCGCCTTGGCCACAACCCTTTGCGCCTCGGCGCAGAGCGGCCACGACCTGCAGGACGACGGGCTTCACGGTACCGTGAAACGCGTCGACGCCGTCATGTACGAAGCTCACTACGACCTCAACGACAACCTCGCGAAAGGCGACCAGCTGGAGCACCTCGTCACCGAATACAACACCAAGGGCCAGCGCCGCCAGCAGGTGTATCTCTCTGTGGCCGAGGACATCATCTTCCGCACTCGCTACAAACACGACGGCTTCGGCCTCACCACCCTCGAGCACATCGTCGACAACCAGGACCGCGTCATTGGCCGCACCTACTACATCTACGACGCCGACCACACCCTCACCGAGACCTATGTCGAAGACGCTGAGCGCCAGATAGAGAGCCGCATGCTCCTCAAGCACGACGGCCTCGGCCGCGTGAGCCAGCGCAGCTACAACGACCACGCAGGCGAAATTTTCAAACGCGAGGTATATACCTACAACCCCGACGGAACGCTCAACAAGGCCGTCGTCTACGACCGCACCAAACACAAGGTGCAGGAGAAACGCTGGGAGTACGACGAGCAGGGTTACCCCACAAGTTACACCCTCTACGATTACACCGAAGAGGAGCCCGAGATGTTCGTAACACTCTACAAACGTGAGTACGACGCCCACGGCAACTGGGTGCGCTGCACCGAGTACGAGGTCCTCGGCGACCGCATGCTCCCCACCTACACCACCACACGCACAATCGATTATTTCTAAGCCATGCACAAAGCAGGGTTTGTGAATATTATCGGCAACCCCAACGTGGGTAAGTCGACGCTTATGAACGCCCTCGTGGGCGAAAAGCTGAGCATTATAACAAGCAAGGCCCAGACGACGCGCAAACGTGTGATGGGCATAGTTAACGGCGATGACTTCCAGATAGTTTACACCGACACTCCAGGCATCGTCAACCCGCACAACAAGCTGCACGAGCAGATGATGGGCTTCGTGGGCACAGCCTTGCAGGACGCCGACCTGTTCCTCCTCGTCACCGAGGTGGGCGAGAGCCTCAAGAACCGCCACGTGCTGGAGAAGGTCATCAACAGCGACACTCCCGTCATCCTCGTCATCAACAAGATAGATACCTCCGACCAGGCCACGATAAGCGACAAGATAGCCTATTGGCAGGAGCAGATTCCGCGCGCTGTGGTGGTGCCGTGTTCCGCCACCGAAGGGTTCAACGTGGACAAAATATTCGATCTCATCCTCGAACGGCTGCCCGAACACCCCGCCTACTTCCCCAAGGACGAGCTCACCGACCGCACCATGCGCTTCTTTGTCAGCGAGATAGTGCGCGAGAAGATACTGCTCTTCTACCAGAAGGAGATACCTTACAGCTGCGAGGTGGCGGTGGAGAGCTACGAGGAGCGCGACGGGATAGACAACATCTCGTGCCTCATCTTCGTCGAACGTGAGAGCCAGAAAGCCATACTCATAGGCCATCAAGGCAAGGCCATCAAGAAGCTCGGCATCGAGGCCCGCAAGGACATCGAGGAGTTCACAGGCAAGCGCTGCTTCCTCAGCCTGCACATTAAAGTGCTGAAAGACTGGCGCAACAGCGACAGGGCCTTGAAAAGTTTCGGCTACAGCCTCGAGGATTGAGTTTTCCCCTCTTCCCACCCACCGGCCTGAACCATCCCACGATGATGGATAATGAATTTATTCTCCCTGAAAAACAGAATGATGTGGCAAGAATGAAAAATATTTTTTGCCATTTGCAGAAATATTCGTAATTTTGTATCCCGTATTTTTTGATTTTGAAATTTATCACACAATATATCAAACATCATTATGAAATACGGTTTCGACAACGAGAAGTATCTTCGGATACAGTCCGAACACATCAAGGAGCGCATCTCCAAGTTCGGCAATAAGCTTTATCTTGAATTTGGCGGTAAACTGTTCGACGACTACCACGCCAGTCGTGTCCTGCCGGGATTTGAGCCCGACAGCAAGCTCAAGATGCTCACCCAGCTGAAGGACGATGCCGAAATCGTCATCGTCATCAGCGCTGTTGATATTGAGAAAAACAAGAAACGCGGCGACCTCGGCATCACCTACGACGAGGACGTGCTGCGCCTGCGCGAGGCCTTCATGGAGCGCGGCTTCATGGTTTCGGGCGTCGTCATCACCCACTACAGCGGACAAGCCAGCGCCACCGCCTACCACGAGCGCCTCCACCGCATGGGCATCAAGGCCTACTATCATTATATAATCGAGGGCTACCCCACCAACGTGGAGCTCATCGACAGCGACGAAGGCTTCGGCAAGAACGACTACGTCGAGACCACACGCCCGCTGGTGGTCATCACCGCCCCGGGGCCCGGCAGCGGCAAGATGGCCGTATGCCTCAGCCAGCTCTACCAGGAGAACAAGCGTGGCATCAAGGCCGGCTACGCCAAGTTCGAGACCTTCCCCATCTGGAGCATACCCCTGAAGCACCCCGTCAACATCGCCTACGAGGCCGCCACCGCCGACCTCAACGACGTGAACATGATCGACCCATTCCACCTCGAAGCCTACGGCAAGACGGCCGTCAACTACAACCGCGACATCGAGATATTCCCCGTCTTGAATGCCATCTTCGACGGCATCTACGGCGAGAACCCCTACAAGTCGCCCACCGACATGGGTGTCAACATGGCCGGCTTCTGCATCTGCGACGACGACGTCTGCTGCCAGGCCTCCAAGGACGAGATCATCCGCCGCTACTACACAGCCCTCTGCGACTACGCCAACGGCAAGGCTACCGACAGCGAGATCAACAAGATAGCGCTGCTCATGAAGCAGGCCAAGATCAGCACCGACGACCGCCGCGCCACCGTCGCCGCCAAGGAGCGCCGCGACCACGAGGGGGCCCCCTCGGCAGCCATCGAGCTGGCCGACGGCACCATCATCACAGCCACCACCAGCGACCTGCTCGGCGCCTGCGCAGCCCTGCTGCTCAACGCCCTCAAGCACCTCGCCGGCATCGACCACAGCGTCAAACTCATCTCGCAGAAGATGATAGAGCCCATCCAGCACACAAAGGTCAGCATGCTGCACGGCAGCAACCCGCGCCTGCACACCGACGAGGTGCTGGTAACCCTCTCCATCCTCAGCCTCCTCGACGACAACTGCCGCCGCGCCCTCGACAGCCTCCCCATGCTCGACGGCTGCCAGATGCACACCACCGTCATGGCCAGCGAAGTGGACCGCAAAATCTTCAAGAAACTCGGCGTCGGCCTCACCTCCGAACCTGTTCAAAAGCCGAGCGGAGAGGCAGCTCGCTGATTCTCCCGAGGCGCCATACAGGTGGGCGAAGCCAGCCTATCCGCAAGGACTGATATAACCACTTGCATATACAAACCACCCGCCAGAAAACAATACCTAGCGGGAAATACTTTGTTTTTTAGCAGTATCCGTCAAAGCCGATATTCAGCAACCAATATTAATACCACCATATATCCATCATCTAAAAAATGAGTAATCTAAGATTTAAAGTGTTGCAGGAGGCCTTCGCCAAGAAGGCGGTCGCCGTCCAGCCTCCTGCCGGCATGGTTTCCGATTATTACGGTAGCCACATTTTTGGACGAAAACAAATGGCACGCTACCTCTCGACCGAGACCTACAGGGCGTTCTGCGATGTGCTCGACAACGGGGCTCCGTTCAACCGCGAAATGGCCAACAATGTGGCTGTAGGCATGAAGAACTGGGCGCTGGACATGGGCGCCACGCACTACACCCACTGGTTCCAGCCACTCACCGAGGGCACGGCCGAGAAACATGACGCCTTCATCGAATATGCCGGTCAGCCGGGAAGCGACGTCATCGAGGAGTTCTCGGGCAAACTGCTGGCGCAGCAGGAGGCCGACGGCTCCAGTTTCCCCAACGGCGGCATCCGCAATACCTTCGAAGCTCGTGGCTACACCGCCTGGGACACCTCGTCGCCGGCCTTCATGGTCGACGACACCCTCTGCATCCCCACTGTCTTTGTCTCCTATACCGGCGAGGCTCTCGACTACAAGACGCCGCTGCTCAAGGCGTTGCACGCCGTCGATTGCGCCGCCACCAACGTGTGTCATCTCTTCGACCCCGCCGTGCATAAAGTCTATTCTTATCTGGGTTGGGAACAGGAGTATTTCCTTGTCGACGAATCCATATATTCCGCCCGTCCCGACCTGCTGCTGACTGGTCGCACGCTGCTGGGGCACGAGTCGGCCAAGAACCAGCAGCTCGAGGACCACTACTTCGGCGCTATCCCCGCCCGTGTACAATCATTTATGAAGGAGCTGGAGTTCGAGGCATACAAATACGCCATTCCCTGCAAGACCCGCCACAACGAGGTGGCACCCAACCAGTTCGAGCTGGCGCCCATCTATAATGAGACCAACCTGGCCGTCGACCAGAACCTGATACTCATGTCGCTGATGCACAAGGTAGCCAGCCGTCACGGCTTCAAGGTGCTGTTGCACGAGAAGCCTTTCGCCGGCGTCAACGGTTCAGGCAAACATTGCAACTGGTCGCTGGGCACCGACACCGGCGTTGGCCTCCTCACCCCCGGCAAGACTCCCGAGGAGAACCTACGCTTCGTCACCTTCCTGGTCAACGTGATGATGGCCGTCAAGAAGCACAACGCCCTCCTGAAGGCCTCCATTATGACGGCCACCAACGCCCACCGACTGGGTGCCCAGGAGGCTCCGCCCTCCATCATCAGCGTCTTCCTAGGCAGCCAGCTCTCGGCGGTACTCGACCAACTGGAGAATGCCGACAAGGAGCAGGCCATCGTACTCGACGAGAAACGCCGTATGCAGCTCGGCGTGGCACACATCCCCGAGGTGCTGGTGGACAACACCGACCGCAACCGAACATCACCTTTCGCCTTCACTGGCAACCGCTTCGAGTTCCGCGCCGTAGGTTCCTCAGCCAACTGTGGCTGTGCCATGATAGCCCTCAACACCGCCGTCGCCTCACAGCTGAAGGAGTTCCGCCGCGAGGTGGATGCACGTATGACTTCAGGCGAACAGAAGGAACACGCCATTTTCGAAGTGCTGCGTGAGTATATCCGCGAGTCGAAAGCCATCCGTTTCGACGGCAACGGCTACAGCAACGAGTGGCGGCAGGAGGCGCAGCGGCGCGGCTTGGATTGCGAAAGCAGCGTGCCACTCATCTACGATGCATACATATCGCCTTCGTCGGTGCAGATGTTCGAGGCCACCGGTGTGATGAATCGCACCGAACTGGCCGCACGCAACGAGGTGAAGTGGGACACCTACATCAAAAAAGTGCAGATCGAGGCCCGTGTGCTGGGCGACATCGTCCTCAACCACATCATTCCTGTGGCTACCCGCTATCAGTCGACGCTGCTCGACAACGTATACAAGATGCGGCAGGTCTATGACATCGACAAAGCCCGTACCCTCTCAGCCCACGACGACTCGCTGATAGAAGAACTCTCGGAGCACATCGCCACCATCAAGCAGAATGTGGACAACATGGTAGAAGCCCGCAAGCAGGCCAACCACATCGCCAACGAACGGGAGCGTGCCATCGCCTACCACGACACCGTCCTGCCTTACTTCGACCCCATTCGCTACCAC
>ONJY01000053.1 GCA_900318275.1 uncultured Bacteroidales bacterium
ATGCTCGGCACCATCTACCGCATGCTGGCCCTCACCATGGGCGAGCCCCCAGCACAGTTCACCTGGCAGCAGAAGGACGCCAAGGGCGAGATTGTGGAGACTGCCACCTACACTCCCAAGGAGTTCTACGAGAAATTCGCCAAGACCGACTTCTCGAAGTACTACATGGTGATGAACGACCCCACGCGCGAGTACTATAAGGTATACGAGATACAGTACGACCGCCACGTCTACGACGGCCAGAACTGGCGCTACCTCAACCTGCCGATGGAGGAGATCGCCCCCATGTGCATCGCCTCCATCAAGGACAGCACCATGATGTACTTCAGCTGCGACGTGGGCAAATTCCTCAACCGTGACAACGGCCTGATGGACATGAACAATTTCGACTATGAGAGCCTGATGGGCACCACCTTCGGCATGGACAAGAAGCAGCGCGTGGCCACCTTCGCCAGCGGCTCGAGCCACGCCATGACCCTCTGTGCCGTCGACCTCGACAAGGAGGGCAAGCCCGTGAAGTGGATGGTGGAGAACAGCTGGGGCCCCAACTACGGCTGGCAGGGCAACCTCATCATGACCAACGACTGGTTCAACGAGTATATGTTCCGCGTAGTCCTCGAAGAGAAATACATCCCCGCCAACATCCGCGCCATGATGGACCAGAAGCCCATCATGCTCCCCGCCTGGGACCCGATGTTTGCACCGGAAGAATAGTGACACGACAATAACCACTGCGGGCCCGCAATTGCATTGCGGGCCCGCAGTCTTTTATCTGCTACCGTTTTACCACCTTGCCGACATGCAGATGGCCGTTGTGGACGACCCGCACGACATAGAGTCCGGACGGCAGGTCGGCGAAGTGCTGCATGCCGTAGCTGCGGCCGTCGGAGGATGTGAGGGTCACTTCGCCGTCTGACGGTCTCACCATGCAGCCATTGATGACGATGGTGAAGCTGTCGGCAGTGGGATTGGGATATACTACAGCAGCAACGCTTGGGGCTGGAGCGGTGATGCCCACAGGAGATGTGTCTGGAATGTGGACGACGAGCTGTACCGTATCGGCCATGCAATGACGGGTGGCGACGAGCGTCACCGTGTAGCTGCCGGTATCGGCATAGGTGTGGCTGACGGTGCTGTCTAAAGTAGCCACGCTGTCGCCGTCGCCGAAATGCCACACTAGGGCGTCGGCATTGGCTACATGGGCTTCGAGGGATGCCTCATGTCCGCTGATCCCTTGCAGCACAACAGAGGCCTGCGGCGCCGGACGGCGCCACCGTGCCAGCTGGCTATACACTACGGTGTAGACGGCCTGCCGTATTGTTTCGGCATCCTGCTGACTGAGGGATGTCGGGCAATAGATGACCGTCAGCGGGTCAAGGTCGAAGAACATGACGGCAAAGGAGCATGCCGCCGCATAGGTGCCGGCCACAGACGGATGGCTGCCGTCGCTCTGGTAGAGCTCTATAGATGGGTGGTTGGTCCTCAGGTATCGCCACACACGCCCCACGGGGCAAACGGAGGCGTCGTTGTCGACGGCCATCTGCACATAGCGCTCGTAGAGCATGCTGTCCATGCCCTCGTAGGTGCCCAGCACGGGAAACTCTCCGGCGTTGCCGGCATCGCCGTCCCTACGCCCCCAGGTCATGTAGAACATGGGCTCGGCGCAGGGGGTGGCTGCATAGACAGAGTCGACAAGGCGCGCAGCATAAGGAAACACCTCGGCCTCCACCTGCCACTGCGGGAACGACGGATACTGACTCTGTTCCTGCAGCACCACGAAATCCCAGCCGCCGTTGCGTATCATCGTCATGCTCTGGTTGGCACAGTGCTGCATGAAGGTACATCCGCCCGGGGCATTGCTCTGCCAGGTCATACGGTAGCCGGCGCTGCTCGCCACATTGGCGGTCATCTGAGGCAGGTTGTTGGTATAGATATAGCTGTTGCCGACAAAGAGCACATTCGCTTGTCCGCACACAGCGGTGGCCATCAGCATCAGTACTGACAACACACTGAAAGGCCGATGATTACGCAGGATTTTACACATATCTCGACAAATCGTTGAACGCTGCAAAAATACATTTTTTTCCTGTATTGCGACAATTGTTTTTTACGGAATGCCTTTTATTTCGTACCTTTGCAGCCGGAAACATGCACTATTTTAACGATGCCGAAGACCATGCAAACCGAACGGATACTGCTGCGCCCGTGGCGCGACGACGATGCCGAAGCGCTGTACAAATACGCCTCCGACCCCGAGGTGGGGCCCCGTGCAGGATGGCCTCCGCACAAGAGCGTCGGGGAGAGCCTGGAGATTATCCGTACCCTCTTCAGCAGCGACCACATCTGGGCCATAGAGCTCAAAGAGACGGGGGAAGCCATCGGCTGCATAGGCTATTACGCCTACGGCGAGAGCAACATCGACATCGGCGAGAACGACGCCGAAGCCGGATATTGGGTGGCACGTCCCTACTGGAACCGAGGCATCTGCACCGAAGCGCTGCAGATGCTGGTGGACTATTGTTTCCGCGAAAAAGGGTTCAGCACCTTGTGGGCCGACTACTTCCCCGAGAACCCGGCCTCCGGCAAGGTGATGGAGAAGTGCGGCTTCCGCGACACCGGAATGATAAACCGCTGCAGCCACCTGCAGCTCGGCGGCGACAAGCCTGTGCGCATCATGCGATTGGACAACCCACTAAACAAACAATAAAACGCCATGAACATAGCTAAGAGAATACTGCATAGATACACCTCCGTCAGCCTGATGATGAGGATACTCATCGGCCTGGTGATAGGCGCTGTGCTGGGCCTTGTGCTGCCCGGCTGGACAGGTATCGGCATCCTGGGACGCATCTTCGTCAGCGCCCTGAAGGGCATAGCGCCGGTGCTGGTGGCGGTGCTGGTCATCTCGTCCATCGCCAAGGCCGGCAAAGGGCTGGGGCGACGCTTCACATCGCTGGTAGCCATCTACCTGCTCTCCACCTTCATCGCCGCCGTGTGTGCGGTAGTTGGCAGCTTTCTGTTCCCCGTGACGCTGCCGCTGGGCGAGGTGGCGGCGAACTTACAGGTGGAGGCCGACGCCGGGTCGCTGGACGACGTGTTCGCCACGATGCTCACCGGCATGGTGGGCAACCCTGTGGCGGCGGTAGCCAATGCCAACTACATAGCTATCCTCTTCTGGAGCATCATCCTCGGCGTGGCGCTGAAGACTATGGCCTCTAAGGCTACGGTGCAGGTGGTGCACGACCTTAGCGACGTGGTGTCGCGCGTGGTCAAATGGGTCATCCAGTTCGCCCCCTTCGGCATCTTGGGCCTGGTGTTCAGCACCGTCAGCGAAAACGGCCTCGCGGTCTTCACCACCTACGGACACCTGCTACTGCTGCTGGTGGGCTGCATGCTGGTCAACACCTTCGTCTTCAACCCGCTCATCTCGTTCATCATGCTGCGCAAGAACCCCTACCCGCTCCTCTTCACCTGCCTCAAGGAGAGTGGCCTGCAGGCCTTCTTCACGCGCTCGTCGGCGGCCAACATACCCATCAATATGGCGCTGTGCAAGAAACTGGGGCTTGACGAGAAGTTCTACTCCGTGAGCATCCCGCTGGGCGCCACCATCAACATGGACGGTGCCGCGGTGACCATCACCGTCTTCTCGCTGGCGGTGGCCCACACGGTGGGTCTGGATGTCACGTTTGCGTCGGCCCTGTTCCTGGGTGTGATAGCCACCCTCGGCGCCTGCGGCGCCTCTGGTGTGGCCGGCGGAAGCCTGCTGCTCATCCCCATGGCCTGCTCCTTCTTCGGCATCGGCAACGATGTGGCCATGCAGGCCGTAGCCATAGGCTTCATCATCGGCGTGGTGCAGGACTCCGTCGAGACACGCCACCGCCGAACACTACGACCGCCGGCAAAGCCAGAAACACGGGATATAATATACCGTGTTTTCCTCTATTGTACCCTTTTTGCCTGCCGATAGTGTGACAGCAAAGACAACCCCATCTCCGCCTCGGCCTCGACCTCTCCGATGACGAGATCGCCGTCATCCGCTGGCACATGACCGCCCTGGGCTCCACATCCTCGACTTCATGTGCACCGAGTGCGTCGAAATGGAACCCTTCCTCGCCAACTGCCGCGTCCAGGGCATGCGCGACGGCAACGTCTACATCACCGAACGCCCCAAGCAGAAACACAACACACCCATCTTC
>ONJY01000030.1 GCA_900318275.1 uncultured Bacteroidales bacterium
ATTCATCTCGATGGTCATGGCGCGGTCGAGTACCTTGCGGCTGAACGAGAAGGTGGTCTCGTCCATATTCACCGTACCCACCACGAAGAGATTCTGCGGGATGGTCAGGCGCTTGCCGCCCTCATCAGTCTTGTAGGTTTTGCGCTCCTCTGGGGTGTCAAACAGTTGGTCTATCAGGCTGCCGTAGGCATCGGTGTTCTCATATTCGATGATAGGGTCGGTGGTGATGGTGCCGTCGGGGTTCAGTTTGCGGCTCTCAATGACCGACAGGTATTCGGCGAAGTACTGCTCCACTGGTGCGAGGTTCATCTCGTCGAGGCAGAGGAAGTAAGGTACCTCAGGATCTTTGATGGCTGCTGCCAAGAAACGCAGGAAGGGTCCAACGACATATTTCTCGCCGTTCAGGCGCGACACATAGCCTATCAGTTCACTGCTGTCGTGCCAGTTGGGCTTCACCTGCACCATACAGAAGTTCCTAGGGTGGTTATTCCCAAATTCGGGGTCGCCTTCCTTCCAGCAAGCCTTCGCCATCTCCCTCACGATGCGGCTCTTTCCCGTCCCCGAAATCCCCGCCAGCAACATAAACGGCTTGGTACGTAAGGCGGCAAGGTAGGGTAGAAATTTTAATGATAGCAATTTTAACATGGGAATAATGTGTAGTCTATTAGAAGTCTTATTAAATTGTAATATGCTTAATGTTTTTCTATAAATTCCTAGCAAAACATTTACATCGTCATAAATGTCAGAAATTTCTTCATCGAGTAGAGTGTCTGAATAAACACTGTAAATAAAACAGTTATTATAATCTGGATTTTCAACTTCTATTTTTTTTGCTTCAAAAAAAGCACCAATTGTGGACGCAGGATTACCGTGTTTGTCATAAATGTTGTTCCAACTTATTAATGGTTTTCGGGTTGCGCTAACCCCATATGTTATGATTATCGTGTGTTGCTTTAAATAACATAAAATGACCGGGTAGATACCTTCCTGCGGAGCTTGATTCGGTCCAAGAAAGCCCATCCATGGAACATATGCAGGAGCACCAAATTGTCCTAATCCCAATTTGACTTTTATCTGTTCGTCAATGTAGAAGCCAAATTCTTTTTTTGAAAAGACAAAATTGGTATTCCCGTTTTCTTTTTTTTGGAGGTTTTCTTTTGCTTGTGAAAACAACCCCTTTAATTTATTTCCAAATTCCTTTTTTTCGATCATTTTACTACATTCGTATAGTTGACATCATGTGATATTAATCGTGGACGGATCTTTTTGCTGTTTTTCATAGTCAGCCACAGAAGAAATGCCAATGCCAGCAAACAAGTCTATGAGTGCAATGTTTTCTTCAGCATTTCAATCGTGAATGAATCTTTTTGTTAGTTGCTCAAATTCTGCCCTGAATTGATTGCAGTCTTCCCGTATGGTAGATAGAAAAGGATTTAAAACTTTTAGTCCACTTCTTCCCCAATATTGCAACTGTGAGTTAAACCATTTTTTTGCAAATTGTCTTCCATCTTCACCAGGCAAGATTATTTGTTCATAAGAAATTTCTCTAAAGCACACCTGTTTAGAGTAACCATTTGCCACTTTTGCCCAGAGAGGGTCGTTGTCGGATAGATTAAACAAATACGTAGCAATCATCCTTTCCGGAGATTCTTCGCCTGGCAAAACTAGAATGTTTTGTGATGCCTTTGTCTTTCTAATGTTCGCTTTATCTTTACGGATATCTCCATCCAAGAAAATAATAGAATGAGGATATGAAAAAGCGGGAACTTTTTTATGGGCTAAATCTATCAAATTTGCACAGGACATTGGGACATTCGCGAACTTTAAGCATCCATACAGCTTCTGTTTTAGAATGGCTTTGACCACAATCTCTGTTTCCTTGTCCTCTGCATATACGGTAATCTTGTTTTTGTGCTTGTCTGGGGCTTCCGCCGTGACAGTTAGGTCTAGAATGATTCCTTTGTAGTCAACATCGTCCGTAATCTTAATGTTGTTGTCCACACGCTTGAGGTATACCAGTCTGATTTGGTTTTCTGTCTCCGGTCTTTTTTTTGTTTCTTGGCATAATTCATCCATTGCCTTTAGCATTGTCAAAGAGTGTGTCGTAAAAAATATTTGCAGTGACAATTCGGATGCATATTTCCTAAGAACCTTCAACAATTCTACCTGGGATGCAGGATATATAGTTGCATCCAGCTCGTCGATAGCTAGAATCCCTCCTGTGTAGGAGTCGCCATATTTATCTTTCAACCGCTTGAATGAGAATAAGGCCAAGATTATTTTAGCAATATTATCCTGTCCCATGGAGTTTTGGTTCCAGTCATACATGTCAGTATTAACGCCTAGGGACTGCTTGTTGGTAGATGATATACTGGTTGCTGACGTAATGGAAGTTGAGGTGATTAGTATCTTATTGTGCAGTTCTTTGAATTTTGCAATCTCTTCTGCTGTCAACAGTGTGTCATCTGTTTTAATGGATTTCTCTTCAGCAATGGGAACTAATCTTTTTAAACTAAGAAAAATAGTGGGGTATTGAATATATCCACCACCTTTATCACGGTTTCCTTTTTGCCAGAATCTGACATTTGGGTCATCGGATCTTTTTATGCTTTCTATTTGGAAAGGGTCTCTGTTGTCGAAATATAGAGTCCATTCGTGTTCTTGGGGCTTATCAAAAACGGGAGATAGCCTGAATTTATCTTTAAAGGCAGAACGATAGTTCCCTCCACACAATGGTTTCTCTTTATACATAAGATGATCCTGCGATATTGAGAATGTTTGTGTTATCATTCCCAACAGAGTGGATTTTTGAGTTCCATTTTGCCCTGCTATTGCAGTCAGTTGGCTTCCCACAGAGAATTCTTCTTTCTGGAAGCCACGAAATCTTTCGATATGAACTTTTGTGATTTTCATTTTTAAATAGCAATAGCGTTATTCAATTTTGAAATAGAGTTGTTTGTATACAACCTTTTGTCAAAAATTACAACCTCATCGCCTATACGATTGGATGTGCATTGTGAGAGTTGGTACATGACCTTTGGCTCGTCCTTGTAGAGTTGCACAATGAAATCCTGGTTGTCATATGAGATCACCCACTTCTTTTTAAGTTTTTTTACTTTGGATGCCAGAAGTTGATGGTCGTTGTCGTGAAAGGCATTCATATATAGATCCGACCCTTTTTTATAGTACGGAGGGTCAAGATATATGAAGATGTTTTTTTTCTTCTTTTCCAACTCTTTTACAAAATCAACACCATCCATGTTGTAAAGATGAATCCTCTTTGAAAATTTGGAAATGTCTTTTATACGGTTAATCAGGTCTTTTTTATTAAAGCGAACGTCAATTTTATATTTACCTTCTTGTTTTAATCCACCAATAATGCCGCCTGTAATTACACCAGAAACATTTGTCCTATTCAAAAAGAACGTTGATTTCGCTAATTCGAAAGAATCTACAGTCTTATAATTTGATTGGATTCGCTTATAATAGAGCCACTGTTCCACCGTTACGGGCACTTCTTCAACCCACTTACAGAAATCATTAGGTCGGGTTAATATGGCATTCCAAAAGGCATGGATAGAAGGATCTAGGTCATTGATGTATATGTCTCCAACATATTCTTCCATCATTAGTCTTAGGGCTAGCCCTGCCCCGCCTGCATATGGCTCCGCATAATCGGTTCCAACCAAATCATTCTCTTCAAGCAATTTTGTCATGAACTTGAAGATACATGCTTTGCCCCCCGGATACCTAAGGGGCGACCTATGGCTATTGGTTTTATTTTCCATGGGACTCTCTTAATATGGCACCTAAAATAATAGATATGGCAATGGCCTTATCTGCCGATGTCGATGATTGGTAATTATGTGCACCAGTATGAAAAAGTTGAGGAAGGGTGTCTTGTGTGATGTTCTGCTCGCTTAAGAAAGTTTTGTCGTCTTGTGAAAGCTTTTTCTTTGCGTCAGCAAAGAATGCCTTAATATAATCTTTTATATCGTCATAACCGAGGCTCTTAGAAGCAGTCTCACATAATAAACGTAGGCTCATCCTAAAAATAGAATAAATGTTGGGTGAAAAAGCCTTCTTATTACTTGTGACAAAATCAGAAAGTGCTAATATATCACTATATAGATTATTAACATCACCAGACTTTAATATTAGCTTTTCGCCAAAAAATGTTCGCTTGTTCTTTCTGGTGATTGGTGTTTTGCGTTGATGTGATGAGGCTGGTTGATCATCATTTGCCTCGACCATGTGCTGAATCGGATGATATGTTTTCAATGATTTCCGTTTATTGTCCTCTATTATTTCTTTTGAACGCTGCGGTAAAACAGAAATTGGATTGCCTCGGTTTACACGGGTGGTTATTTGCTTGTTTTTAATAATATTAAGCAAATCGCTCAAAATTGTATTGGCCTCTTCGTCGGAATGTCGCGTTTTAAGGTGTTCGCCGTCTAATTCAAATCCCATAGAGTTCAATAAACTTTCTGTCAGGATTTCTTTTCGCACAAATCCCTGATTCATTTCAGGATTATCGGTTATGAATCCACCTGTGGCCTCGTCGAAACGTAGGAATATGCTTTTATCTTCCCCCAAATATTTAGAAGCAAAGATGTCTCGTTCCAAAGGTGACCAAGTATTTCTTAATAGTACATGTTTCCGGTAGATGCTTTTTAAGGCAATGTCTTCGGAACAAACATTGCACGGTAATTCATCTGGCACATCTGGCAACAACACACTCAAATTGTCAACCTTTACATACCCTAATTTTATTTTTGCAAGTACAATACGTCTGTTTCCGTCATATACTATCGGTTTGCCTTTTTTGTATACAACAATGGGCAATTCGCTATAATCATAGTATTCGCCCATTTCTCTAGCAAGTTTGTTCAGTTCCCATTTTATGTTTGGGTCACTGACTGCACGGTTGACAACATCTTGGTCTGTTGCAGTAGGGCTGATAGGGTCACGAGGGTTTTCTGTCCAAAGAACCAAATCTTCAATTTTTATCGTTTTTATTTCTTGGCTCATAATGTTCATTCTAGTTTGAATAGTTTAATTAACCAGAAATTTATGAAATGTCGTTTCTAAAAACTTTCTCAATGGCTTCAAATATTCAGCATCCAGATTCCAGTGCTGGGGATTCTCGTAGTTGCGGTTTGCTTCTTTTATCAACTCTTTTTGACTCTTCGTTTCTCCCAACAGGGCTTCAAGGTAACCATATATCTTGGTTTTCTTGGCGGGTGTGGTAAGGGGTGGTGGTGTACGGCCTGGAATATCTAACTTCACCAACTCTTGCTCATAATGCTCCCAGCAGTCGAAGATGGGGCGATTGTTCGGATTGATGATGTTTTCCAACAGGTCTTCCAACGTGCCGGCATCGTGATTGTTGGGCAGGAGGAATAATTCAAATTGAACCTTGTTTGCCTGTTGCCATTTCGCTATTTCATCTTTTCGAATCTGAAAATCTTTGTCGGTATCAACAATGACAAGGTTCACACCACCGTTTGCTGACATGGAATGCATGCGAATAGCCGTGGCCTCAGTTTTCAAGTTATCCCACCCCTTGAGAATTACCAAACGCTCATCATCCACCACATCACCATACAAATGTCCAATATACTGCTTGATAAAACGGGCATCGGCCACTCCTTCCACAAAGATATTGAATTCTTTTTTCATAGCACAATGCTTCTTAATTCTATATCGTTTGCAGTAGCCTCTTGTAGACCATTATAGGTCAACCGATATGCTTGATACCCTTTCAAACGAGTTTTCTCTAATGTAAATATGCGAAGTTCTTGCTGATATTCAACATGTTCCTCAAGCATCTTGTTCAGATGGCCAAGCGTTTCCTTACTATGAGTAGTGACAAATATCTGCTTGTTGCTTGCTTCTGCCAACGCAAACAAAGCTTGCCATAGTTTTTTATAGACGGAATAATGAAGTCCGTTGTCAATTTCGTCAATAAGCAAAATGTCAATAAGCGGATTGGCAGCACTCGCCACAATATTCAGATAACGACGAAGGCCATCTCCCATCATGCTGACCGACAGCATCTGAGACATACCTTCAAATCCAACATATATATCATCCGTCAGAATTTCGATGCTGTTAATACGTGTGTCAAACAACTTCAGCAAGGCCAAAATCGTGTCTTTCCGATTCCGTTTAAACAGCTCTGCCAAATCGTTGGCCAGATTGCTCGTCATCAAATCAGATGGAGTCAGCCATGCCCTCTTATTTTCCAAGTATCCGTCTGCTACTTTTCGATTTACAACCAATCCCTGAGGATTTACTCGCAACCAACTCTTATGGCTTTGTCTTGTCGTACCTTTGGCGATCTCAAAATTCATCTCCAACGTGTTGACATATTTTACGGCACCCATTTGTTGCTGTGGTTCATTCTTCGGGTCGGCCAACTCGTCAAACACGTATGACAAGGCTAACGTTAGATGTCGGAAACTACCGTCCGACAGTTCTGCCTTTACCTCCGGTGGAGTCGTGACATCCAAGTTGTTGAAAAAATACTGAACATCAATAAAGTTACTGAATGGTTTGCGGGCTCGAACGGCGTTGATGGCCTGAGGCACGTCTGGATTTGACATACTCATCAACATCGCTATTGCCTCAAGCATTGTTGTTTTGCCTGAATTATTTTGACCGAGAAACACATTAACCCTGGAGAAATCCTCTATGGTCAGATGGTCTATTCCCCTGAAGTTCTTAATATTTATATTTTTAATGCCGTCCATCGTTGGGCTGAATTTATATTATATGCAAATGCAAAAATACGAAGTTTTTTTGAAATGGCAAAAAATATTAGCTGAAGCTTGGGAAAGCCATAGACAACAATCACTTATCCCTAAAACATTATGAAATGTATGTTTTTGCCGACACAATTTTTATGGACATCTCACGTTAGAATGACAAAAAACGATTATGTCACGCGCAGATGGCAGTATATTAGGATTGGAGCACGGGAAGATCGGCGACCGCATAGCGGTGGTGCTCAACGGGAAGCAGATCTACAAAAAGCTGTACAAGCCCACAAATCCGCAGACGCCCAAGCAACAGCAGCACCGAGCCAAGATAGCTTTCGTCAACCGCCTCGCGGCGGTGTTTGCGGATGCCGTCAAACTCGGCTTTGCCTTGGTGCCAAAACCCGGCAGCATGCAGTCGCCACGCAACGCGTTCGTGAAGACGAACTGGGACAATGGCTCCTTCCTCTGGAACGAGGACAAATGCGAATGGGCACTCTGCCCGGAGCGGCTGCTGGTGGCATACGGTCCTCGCCACATCGACGGAAGAATAAAAGCGTCGGTCGACAACGGGAAGCTGCATATATCATGCACCAACCCAAGACTGAAAGAGCGCAATGCGGTGGACGACGACCAGCTGATGGTGGCGGTATATCGGCCTGCGATACCCACCATGAACCTTTACGAAGGACCTCTGCGTAAGGAGTGCGGCGAATGTGATTTCATGCTGCCGACAGACACCTCCGGCGAAGACGACGTCATGCATGTATATGTCTGGTTCCAAGCCACCCAATACCACCGTGCCGGTGGTGGCAAGGATACCGTCCGTCCAAACCAAGCAAGTCCCAGCATCTACCTCGGCGGTTTCCACCTATAGCACATCCGATACCACTAAACATTTTGAGGCTTGTTGGAGCCTTATTACCCCCTACTTACAGTGGAGTTACCCACTACTTACCCTATAGTTACCATAGAATTACTATAGCATTACCTTAGAGTTACCTTAGAATTTTATTCACGACATAGAGGTCTGATCAAGAACCACTTATTATTATATCAAAGATATAATAATAGTTTGGGGAGTTGTTTAACCCAGAGAGGTGACGAGTGGGTTCCTCCCCGACTGCCATTTTGTCAGCCGCCTGCCATTTGGCACGCAAATTGATTTAATCTCAATCAGATTTGGAAAGATTCTAAAAGATTATTTGCGGAGACATTCTTTTACAATCTTTTACAATCTGAAGGAGTATAGAATCTGAAAGATAAAACATTAAATAGGATATGCAAGGCAAACTTAACGTACAGACCGAGAACATCTTTCCGGTAATCAAGAAGTTCCTTTATTCGGACCACGAGATTTTCCTGCGCGAGCTCATCAGCAACGCCGTCGATGCCACGCAGAAACTCAAAACCCTTTCTACAAGGGGTGACTTCAAGGGCGAGCTGGGCGACCTCACCATCGACGTGAAGATCGACAGCAAGAAGAAGACCCTCACCGTCAGCGACCGAGGCATCGGCATGACCGCCGACGAGGTGGAGAAGTACATCAACCAGATAGCCTTCAGCGGCGTCACCGACTTCATGGAGAAGTACAAGGACAGCCACGAACCGCTCATTGGCCACTTTGGCCTCGGCTTCTACAGCGCCTTCATGGTCAGCGACAAGGTGGAGATCTTTACCAAGAGCTGGAAGGACGAGCCCGCCCAGCACTGGAGCTGCGAGGGCAACCCCGAGTTCAGCATGGAGGAGGACAAGAAGCACACCGACCGCGGTACCGACATCGTGCTGCACATCGCCGATGATTGTAAAGAGTTTCTTGAAGAAGGAACAATTTTGCAGCTATTGAAAAAATACTGCCGCTTCATGCCGGTGGCCATCCGATTCGGCGAGGAGAGCGTGTGGGTCGACAGCGAAACAGATTGTGATAAAGACGGCAAGCCCAAACGCGTGGAGAAGAAGCAGCCCCGCATCATCAACGACCCCGATCCGGCTTGGAAGAAATCGCCCAGCAGCCTCACCGACGAGGACTACAAGAAATTCTACCACGAGCTGTTCCCCATGAACTTCGAGGAGCCGCTGTTCCAGATACACCTCAACGTCGACTACCCCTTCAACCTCACCGGCATCCTCTATTTTCCGAAGGTGCGCAAGACCATCGACCCGAACCGCAACAAGATACAGCTCTACTGCAACCAGGTGTTCGTCACCGACCAGGTCGAAGGTGTGGTGCCCGACTACCTGATGCTGCTGCACGGCGTGCTCGACTCGCCGGACATTCCACTGAATGTCAGCCGCAGCTACCTGCAGAGCGACGGCAACGTGAAGAAAATTTCGCAGCACATCAGCAAGAAGGTCGCCGACAAGCTCGAAGAGATGAGCAAAGCCCGCGTGCCCGCGGAGGGCGAAAAGGCTGACGCAGCAACCCCGGACCCGGATAATTCTCAACTCTCAACTTTCAATTCTCAATTGGAGTCGAAGTGGGACGACATCAAAATCTTCGTGCAGTACGGTATGCTGACGGATGAGAAATTCTGCGAGCGCGCCATGAAGTTCTATCTGCTCAAAGGCGTCGACGGCAGCTACTACACCCTCGACAGCTACCGCGATAAAATCAAAGCCCTCCAGACGGACAAGGACAAGACCGTCTGCTACCTCTATGCCAGCGACGCCGAAGAGGAGCACGCCTACATCGAGAAGGCCAAAGCCAAGGGCTACGACGTGCTGCTGATGGACAGCCCGCTGGAGTCTCATTTCATCAATCTCTTGGAGCAGAAGATTGAGAAGACCCGCTTCGTGCGTGTCGACAGCGACACGGTGGAGAAGCTCATCCCCCACGACGACAGCATCCCCGAGAAGCTCACGAAGGAGGAGAAAGAGAAGCTGCAGCCCATCATCGAGGGCGAGATCGACAAGCAGAAGTTCACCGTGCAGCTCGAGAGCCTTGAGGAAAGCGACGCCCCCATGCAGGTGACGCAGAGCGAATTCATGCGCCGCTACCGCGAGATGGCGCAGACCTCGGGCGGCGGCATGGGCTTCTACGGCGAACTGCCGGAGAGCTACAACCTCGTGGTCAACATCAACCACCCGCTCATCGGCCGCGTCCTCAACGAGACCGACGCCGAGAAGCAGAAGGAACTGGTGCACCAGCTCACCGACCTGGCCTTGCTGGCCAACGGCCTGCTGAAAGGCGAAGCTTTGAGCCGCTTCCTGAAACGCTCGGTGGAGATGATCTAATCGTAAAGGATGTTTATTGGAGAAACGATAGCGCTGTTTGTGGCGGTCTCATGGACCGCCACTGCGCTATTTGCCGAGGTGGCGTCGAAGCGCATGGGCTCGCTGCCGCTGAACACGCTGCGCATGACGATGTCGCTAGCGCTGCTGTTCGTCACCCTCTGGCTGACGATGGGTATGCCCTACCCACGCTACGCCGACGGACAGACGTGGCTGTGGCTGCTGCTGAGCGGAGTGGTGGGTTACGTCATCGGCGACTACTGTCTGATGCAGGGCTACATATACATAGGGTCGCGCTTCGGACAGCTCTTCATGACTCTCTCGGCGCCCACGGCGGCGCTGACGGGACGTCTGCTGCTGGGCGAGCAGATGCGTCCGCTGGCCATCATAGGCATGGTGGTGACGCTCGCCGGCATCGCTATGTCGATACTATCTAAAAGGAGTTCAAGGAGTCAAGGAGTTGTCGGCAGAGCCGACGGCATACCACAGGGAGTTCAAGACAATACCCTCGGCACAAAAAAAGCCATAAAAAGCATTACCTTAAGCACAACTATTCCTAAACGCGGCATCTTCTTCGCCGCAATGGCGGGCATCTGCCAAGGGTTCGGCTTGGTGCTGAGCAAGATTGGGTTGGAGCACTACGACGCCGCGATAGCCGCCGCGGGAGTGGCGCAGGAGGCGGTACCCACTGGCGCCGTGCTGCCGCTGCCGCTGTTCCTGAGCGTACCTTTCGCGGCCACGATGATACGCGCCACGATGGGCCTCGTAGGCTTCTTCGCGCTGCTGGCGCTCTTCAACAAGGATTGGAAGGCCAAGCTGAGTCATGCCGCCCACGACCGCACGGCCATGTGGTGCCTGCTGGGCGCCACCGTCTTCGGCCCCTTCGTAGGCGTGAGCGCCTCGCTGCTGGCCACACAATACACCTCGACGGGCATCGCCCAGACGCTCTTCGCGCTGACGCCGGTGCTCATCATAGCGCCTGCGGCGCTGCTGTTCCACCAGCGGGTCACGGTGCGCGAGGTCATAGGCGCCGTCATCAGCGTGGCGGGCGTCTGCCTGTTCTTTATTTAGATGCGTTCGAGGAGGAAGCTGACGGGGCGGAAGCCGTCGTTGCAGCTTATCATCGCGCTGTTGGGGTTGCGCATCCAGCCGTCGTAGAAGTTGCCGCGTCCGGCGGCGAGTTCGGCGACGAACCAGCGCATGCTCTCCCACGCGCTCTCGCACATGCCGTCGGGCTTCTTTCCTCCCCTGCTCACCCACTGCTGCCCTTCACGCACATCGCAGGTATGTTCTATGGGGTTCTCATAGAGCGCCTGCAGATCCTTGTAGTCGGCACAGCGGATGGCGGTGATGCGGACGTCGTACATCATTCTATCGTCGCTTTCTTGGTTTTACCGTCGTACTTGATGAGGTACACCTTGTCGCCGCAGCGGTAGCGGACGGTGAAGGAATCCCACTCGGAGGGCACATGCGGATCGACGCTGATGGTGTCGCCCTGCTTGCTGATGCCGAGGATGTTCTCGACGCCGGTCTTGTAGGCCCACGAAGCAGAGCCTGTGTACCAGGTCCAGCCGCCGCGGCCGGGGTGCTGCGGGTTGCTGTAGATGTCGGCAGCCATGCAGTAGGGTTCCACCTTGTACTTGAGCACGTCGGCGAGTGTCTGCGTGCGGTGGATGGGGTTGATGAGCGAGTAGAGGTAGTAGGCAATGTCAAGGCGACCTTCCTTGAGCTGGGCCATGATGTACCACATGGCGCCGTGCGTGTACTGGCCGCCGTTCTCGCGCACGCCGACGGGGTAGTTCATGATGTAGCCGGGCGAAGGCTGCGAGTCCTTGAAGGCCGGTGTGAGGAGCTGGATGATTTCGTGCTCGCGGTTGACGAGGCGGTTGTCGGTCTCGCGGAAGACGGAGGCTTTCTGCTCGGGTGTAGCCACGTCGGTGAGTATCGACCAGGCCTGCGAGATGAGGTCGATCTGGCACTCGGTGTTGTTGCGGCTGCCCATGGGGTCGCCGTTGTCGTAGTAGGCGCGGAGGAACCAGGCGCCGTCCCAGGCGGAGTGCTGTATGGCGTCGACGAGCTGGCGGCGGTAGGCCGAGAGCTCCTCGCAATAGGCGAGGTCGGCATCGGGCATGAGCTGCGTCAGCTGCTCCATCTTGGGCAGCAGGTCGGCAAGGAAGAAGGCCACCCAGACGCTCTCGCCCTTGCCCTCGACACCTACGGCCGACATACCGTCGTTCCAGTCGCCGCAACCCATCAGCGGAAGGCCGTGGACACCGCGACGCGACATAGCGCGGTTGACGGAGCGGCGCAGGTGTTCGTAGAGCGACGCCGTCTCGTGGCTGGAGCAGTAGTTGAGGCAGCGCTCGTTCTCGCCGGCAAGCAGCTGGTCGGATATGCAGAAGGGCACCTGCTCGACGAGGATGGATGTGTCGCCGGTGACATGCACGTACTGGTAGGTCACGAAGACGAGCCAGAGGTAGTCGTCGCTGAAGGTGGTGCGGGCGCCGAGATGGAGGCTCTCGTGCCACCAGTGGAGCACATCGCCTTCGGCGAACTGATGGGCCGCATGGTCGAGAATCTGGCGGCGTGCGTATGCCGGGTCGCTATAGAGGACCGACATGACGTCCTGCAGCTGGTCGCGGAAACCGGTGGCACCACCCACCTGATAGAAGCCGGCGCGCGCGAAGAGGCGCGAGGTGTAGACCTGATATAGGTACCAGCGGTTGAGCATGTAGTTGAAGGCCGGGTCGGGGGTCTCCACCTGTATAGCGGAGAGCTTGGCGTCCCAATAGTCGACCACGCGCTGGAACTCGGCGTTGATGGCTTCAAATGATAATTCCTCATTCCTCATTCCACATTCAACACTAATCACGAAGGCCAACTGTTTCTCGCCGCCAGCAGGAAGGTTAAGGGTGACGCCCAGACGTTTGCGGTTGGGGTAGTTGAGGCTGACGTCGGTCAGCGGCTCGGTGGCCGTCAGACAGACAACCTGGTCGTGGTAGATGGGGTGGTAGACGTTGCGCACGCGAAGGGTGTTGGTGGCCTCGTCCCACTCGGAATGGAGAAAGCGTGCGGTATGCTCCTCGTTTACGCCCAGGACGAGCTTGTACACCATATCGAGCCGCACCTCCTGCGGCTCGTCGCTCTTGTTGACGACGCGTATCTGGTAGTATTTCTCGGGCTTGTCGCAAGCCACGAAGAGGCGCACGGCGACGCTGAGGGTGTCGTAGTCGGCGTCGAAGGCCGACCAGCCCTGACTGTGGCGCGCAGTGGCGGGGACGAACTGACGGCGGTACCAAGTGCCGGCATTTGCTCCGCTGGTGTCGCGTTTGCCGATGAGGAGCATCTCGCTGGCATTGTCGCGCACGATGTCGTTGCTCCAGCCGGTGAGCTTGAACTGCTGCGCGTTGTGGGCGAAGGTGAAGCCTGCCATCGTGGAGCTGACGACACAGCCGAAGTGCTGCTCATTAGCAATGACGTTGACCCACGGCATGGGGGTGTTGGTGTTGGTGACCACATAGTCGCGGCCGTCATTGTCGAAGCCGCCATACTGGTTATAGTAAGCCAGGTCGCTCCACACGCGGAACTCCTTGCGGGGCTTCAAGACGGGATATTCTATCTTGTCCTGATAGTGCTGGTTGGCCACCTCGAGGCGGCGCAGCTGCTGGGCGATGGTTATACCGTCGGCGGTGTTGAAGGTGAGGCGTGCCACCGTGCGGAGCAGTATGCGCTCGGCATCGGTGACGTCGCTGCCATTGAGCACAAAGACCTTGCCAGCGGCCGAATGTTCGGCCCATAGGTGCTCGGTGTTGGCCATACCGTTGATGAAGTGCGTCAGGCCTTCGCGGTCGCGTTCCGGAGCGTCGTTGATGAAGACGAGGTCGAGGTGGAGGCCATGTACCTTGTAGTACTCGAAGGCGCGGAGCATCTCCTTGGCGTGGCCGCTGTGCTCCATGCTGTCGATCTCCATGAGGAGTATGGCGAGGTCGCCGCTGATGCCGAAACGCCAGAGGCCGCTCTGCGAGAGGGTGTTCTGCGCCAGCAGGGCGTTGCGGTCGTTGCCGAGGGTGGCTGTCTGCGCCATATACTTGGCCATGCTGCTGTAGAGGCGCATCTGGCTGCCCTTGAGGAGGGAGAGGCTGTTGCGCATGTTGTTGAACACCGAGGCCGTCTTGAAAGCATGCTCGATGTCAGCGGCGCTCTGGTATTGCTCGGTGAGCTGCAGCAGCTGCTCGCGCGCTTTGGCATAGCCGGTGAGGATATAGGCTTCGGCGCTCTTGTCGGCAGGGATATGCAGGCGACGGCGCATGCTCATCACGGGGTCGAGGGTAGTGCCCACGGTGCCCGTGAGGGTGCGGCGGCTCTCGATGATGTCGGCGTGACGGAGACTGTTGCCGCGACCGAGGAACTTCAGTCGCGAGGTTTCGTACTCGACAAGGCTGTCGCCCTCGTCGACCCAGAGGCGGTGCAGCATATAGCTGCGTGAGCCGTTGGTACCCGGGCGGTTGAAGAGTAGGGCCTCGTGCTCGCTGTCGTATTCGGAGAGCACCTTCATGCCCGCGAAGACACGGTGGTTCTCGTCCTCGGCGGCAGGAGCCAGCAGCACCTCGCCGTAGGTGGTGATCTCGAGGTCGACATCACGGCCACTGCTGTTGGTGAAGGTGATGCGTCGCAACTCGGCGCTACGGTCCTTGAGCACCGTGACCTCGGTCTTTGTCTCTATGCCGTTGTCGACACGCAGGTAGCTCAGCTTGTCGCTGGCGAAGCTGACATGATAGCTCTCGGGCATCACGTCGAGGGGCGCGTAGGTGTTGCACCAGAGGTGGTCGTCGCGCAGGTTGCGTATGTAGAGGTAGGTGCCGTAGTGGTCGGCGGAGATTTTGCGGTAGCGGTTGAGCATTATGTTCTTGTAGCGCGAGAATCCGCTGCCGCGGTCGTTCATCAGCACGGTGTACTGGCCGTTACTTATGATGCCCAGTTCAGGCACATTGGCTATGCCGTCGAAGTCACGCGCGTCGCTCTCTGTCTGCACCTTGCTGTACTGGTAGCGCTTGTACTGCGTCACCTTGAGGTCTATATAAGGCTTCACCTGTGCCTTCTCCTTGAGCAGGGTGTCCATGCTGCGCATGGCGGGTTCCTGCATGAAGAAGCGCTGCAGGCAGTGGTCGCCGAGGTAATTGGCCAGCGACGCCAGTATCATGCCTTGATGGTGGGCGTAGTGGGCCTTGACGGGCACGTGGTCCTCGTCATCGTAGCTCTCGTAGAAGCCGTACTCGTCATACATACCCAGGCTCTTGAAGCGCTGCATGTTGTCGTACACCGCGCGGTCGTCGACGCCGATAGCCATCAGCGAGCTGTAGGGAGACAGTACTATGCGGTCGGGCGTAGTGTTCTGGAACTTGAGATACGGCACACCGAAAGCGTGGTATTTGTAGTTCTGCGCATCGTCGAGCTCGTTGTAGGCCGTCTCGCTGATGCCCCACGGCATGCTCTCCTCGCCGGCGTTGCGCATGAAGGCACGCTGGGCGCGGATGGCGAAACTGTAGGTCTCGTCCATGAGCGTGTGTTTGAAGGTGGGCAGGAAGATGAGCGGCATGAAGTACTCGAACATGGTGCCGTACCACGACGCCACACCCTTGTAGCCCTTGTACTGCACCAGTGTCTTGTCCAGACAGAACCAATGCTTGTAGGGCGCGTCACCCTGAGCTATGGTGAGGAACGACGTCAGGCGCGCCTCGCTGGCGAAGTTGTTGTAGTGGTAAGGCAGCAGCGTGTAGTTGGTGGTGTCGTAGCCAATGCTGAAGACATCGAGCTCGGGGTTGTACAGCTTGCGGAAGTCTGTCTGGTCGATGAGTCTCTGCACCTTTGTCATCAATGACTCAACAATCGATGTGTCTTGATAGCTCGTTGTCTCGTTGTCTTGTTGTCTTGTTGTCTCTAGATAGCCCTTCACGGCATAGAGGCAGGCCACGAAGTTGCCCGAGTCGCAGGTGCTGATGAAGAAGTTCGGCAAGGCCTTCAGCGTGCTCACGCCGTACCAGTTGTAGAGGTGGCCGTTCCACTTCTCGAGGCGCGTCACGGTGTCGACGATATGCTCGAGTCGCATGACAGCATCCTTATGGCTTATGAAGCCGAGTTCGGCGGCGCTGACGACGGCCGTGAGCGAATAGCCGATGTTGGTTGGCGAGGTTTTGTAGTCGGTCTTCTGTTCGCGGTTGAGCTGGTAGTTGTCGGGGATGAGCCAGTTGTTCTCCTCGGTGATGAGGCTGTCGAAGAAGTGCCATGTATCCTTGGCCAGCCGACGCACCTCGTCGGTCTCCTTCTCGGAGAGGTGTTTCTTGTCCTGCGGGAACTTGTTGCCGAGCCAGAACATCAACAGCGGTGCACCGCACCAGGTGACAGCACAGAACAACGCCGCCACCAAAGCAGTGGCGCCCATGCCGAAGAACACGACAAAGGCGACAAGCACGGCCGACGCCACATAGTTGAACCAGAACTTAACAATATAGTCGCCCAGCGTGCCCTTGGTGCTCTTGGCTGCCTCGTCGCTGGTTATCCACGCCAACAGGTCGTGGTGACTCACCCACATGCGCCAGCAGGCACGCACGGCGGCATCGGTGTACATCCACGCCTCCTTGGGCAACAGGGCGAACTGAACCAGCGAGCGGTAGATTATCACCGTGAAGCCGCGCATAAGCGTCATATAGTAGCGGTAGCGCTTGCCGAAACGCGGCAGCTTGGTGAGCTGGCCGACGATGAAGAAGACAATAGGGCTGGCCACAGCCACCAGCGCCACGAGGAGGAACCACATGGGGTGTATGTCGACGAGGCCGCTGAAGCCCACGAAGATCATCACCATCAGCGCCAAGCTGAGCATCGAGCGGCGCAGGTTGTCGAATATCTTCCAGCGGCCGATGGTGTTCACCTGGTTCTTCACCCGCTCGCCGCGCTCGTTGCGCACATGGCCGGTGAGCCAAGAGATAATCTGCCAGTCGCCACGCGTCCAGCGGTGGTGGCGCTTGGCGTCGTCGATGTAGTTGGAGGGGTTGTCGTCGAAGAGCTCGACGTCGTTGATGAGGCCGCAGCGTATGTGGCAGCCCTCCAGCAGGTCGTGGCTCAGGATGAGGTTCTCGGGGAAGGTGCCCTTGAGCACCTGCTGGAACACGCGGAGGTCGTATATGCCCTTGCCGCAGAAGGAGCCTTCGTTGAAGATATCCTGGTAGAGCTCGAAGCTGGCGGTGGTGTAGACATCCAAGCCACCCAAGCCGGCGAAGAGCTGCGCGTAGCGGCTCTTATTGGTCACTTCGACGTCGACATTGACGCGCGGCTGCATGATGCCGTAGCCGCCATCGACACGACGGCCGTCGGCACTCAGACGGGCGCGATTGAGCGGATGAGCCATAGCGCCTATGAGCTTCTGCGCCGAATAGAGCACCAGCTCGGTGTCGGTGTCGAGGGTGATAATGAACTGTATGGGGCAATGGGCGGGAGCCGTCTTCGTTGCGTTAGCCACTGTCCACTGACCACTGTCCACTAACCACTTTGATATCGTCTCGCAACGGAAGCGTCGGGCTTTGTCCTCTTCGCTCGTTGCACCCAGCAGCAGGTCGTTGAAGTGCAGTATGGCGCCGCGCTTGCGCTCGTGGCCGAGGAATGTGCGCTCGCCCTCGCTCCACGCACGACGGCGGTAGACGAAGTTGAATATCGGCGCACCGTATTTCTCGTTGAGCTCCTTGACCTTTGCCAAGCCGGCTTCCACCACCTCGTCGTCCCACGGCGCATCGGCTTCCTTGTAGGCGGCGGCGTCGCCTATCAGCGTGTAGTAGAGGTTCTGGCCGTTGGCGCCTGTGAAGCTGTCGCGACCCTCGCCGCGGTTTATGTTGCTCAGGTAGTAGACCTCCAACTGCTCGAGCAACTCAACGGTCTTCTGCTTGTTCTTCAGGATGGTGGGCATGATGACCATCGTGGCGTACTCGTCGGGGATGAGACCCTCCTTGAACTTGAGCTTGAAGGTGCCGCGAGGCTTGTGCAGCTTGCTCAGCAGCCAATTGAAGAGGTCTATCACCACCTGGCTCATGGGCACCCAGAGCAGCACCGTCAACAACGCCGTCAGCCATCCGAGACCGCTGTTCCATGTGGCGCCGACGGCAAAAGTCAGCGCCAACGCAAACGACGTGAGCGTCACTATCCAGATATAGCCGTGGGCGCGGGCATTCCACGCCTTGGGCGGGAAGAGTTGCCAACCCACATGCTCACCTTTCTCGTCGGCCTTGGCCACCAGTTGCTTCACGAACTCGTACTCGCTCACCTTGGCCTTCCGGCCCTCATGCTTCCTGACCGACCGCACCACCATGGCCCGGTAGTCCTCCTTCGTCTTGTCCTGCATCTGGTCGTACATGCCGGCCTTCTCGCCCTTGAGCATGCGCTCCGAGAAGCTCACGGCATCGATGAGCTCGGCCATGGGCAGCTTGGTCATCTTCTTCAGCGAGTTGAAGATGTTCATCATCTGCAGGTTCTGGCGCGCGGCCTCGTCGAGGTGAGCCATGTCGGCCTGACTCTTGTCCGTGGGCTTGTAGTGGTAGGCCTTAGTGTCCCTAAGCGTGCGACACAGGTCGGCCAGCTCGCTGATGAGTATCGTCTTCACCAGCGGCAGCAAAGCCGTCACCTCAGGATAGGCCAGGTAGTCCTTCTGGCGCTGCTGCACCTGGGCCAGGTAGCGGAACATCAGCGCCTTGTCTATCTGGTGGTGGCACTTCTTCAGGTATCCCTCAAGCAGGCCCCACAGCATCTCAACGCGTTTGCCTTCCACCTTCCACTTGCCACGCTCCACACCCTTCAGCTCATTCTTCAGCACCTTCTCCTGCTCGCTTATCATGTAGTAGTTGTCCAGCACCCACTCATTGGTGCTGCCCACAAGACGTTCGCTACGCGTCTCCTCGACCAGCAGCATGTAGTATTTTGTTATGTCCTTGACACTCTGTTTAAATATGTTATATACGCTCTTCATAGCACGTGGAGTAAATAAAATGCAAAGATACGAACAATCCGCCACATGGCCAAAATTTTTTTTCGCTCCCCTACCCTCACGGCACGGAGTCCCTATGGAGCCCCTTCGGAGTCCCTTCGGCATTTCTTCAGTAGTTCTTCAGTAGTATTTCAGTATTCCACTGAAGAACTACTGAAGAAGTATCGTTGAAATACTGAAGAACTGCCGTACCGACTCCTTACCGGAACGATAGCGACGCAACACCGCGACAGGGGCAAAAAACAGACCGCCGGGCCACCTCATTGAGTCGGGAAGCGAGCCACAGGGCTACCGCCAACAGCATATTTACCAACACACAACACACTGTTGCACAACATAATCACACACATCTCACAACAAAAATGGAACAATACCGCCCTGCAATCGGATTTTTTTGCGTAAATTTGCAATTTCTAACACAAAAAACAATAAATAAAAACATACACATGAAGAAAGCATTCCTTACCCTTGGCGCCATCGCCATCTGCGCCAGCGCTGTGTTCGCACAGGAAGAGAAAAAAGAGGACGAGGGCTACAAGTTTGACACCGTCAAGATCATCCCCGTCACCTCCGTCAAGAACCAGAACAACGCCGGTACCTGCTGGAGCTACAGCGGTCTCGCATTCCTCGAGGCCGAGCTGCTCCGCCTCGGCAAGGGCGAGTACGACCTCAGCGAGATGTACGTCGTCGAGAAGACCTACAACGACCGCGCCGCTGCCGCCGTCCGCACCCACGGCGACGTCTCCTTCAGCCAGGGTGGCGCCTTCAACGACGTCATCTACTGCCTCCGCAACTACGGCATGGTACCCGACGAGGTGATGCCCGCCGGCAAGATGTACGGCGACACCCTCTCCAACCACACCGAGCTCAGCGCCCTCACCGACGTCATGGTCGAGGCCATCGCCAAAGGCAAGCTGAAAAAACTCCAGTCAGGCCCCGACGGCCAGCCCCTCTGGCTGAAAGCCATCGCCGCCGTCCACGAGACCTACCTCGGCCCCATCCCCGAGAAATTCAACTACAAAGGCGTCCAGTACACCCCTAAGAGCTTCGGCGAGAGCCTCGGCCTCAACCCCGACGACTACGTGAGCCTCACCTCCTTCAACCACCACCCCTTCTACGAGCAGTTCGTCATCGAAATCCAGGACAACTGGCGTTGGGGCCAGAGCTACAACCTCCCCATCGACGAGTTCATGGAAGTCTTCGACTATGCCATTGAGAACGGCTACACCATCGCTTGGGGTTCCGACGTCAGCGAGCCCGGTTTCCGCTACAGCCGTAAGGGCTTCGCCGTCCTGCCCGCCACCGAGGCCCCCAAAGCCGGTGTGGGTAGCGACCAGGCACACTGGACCGGCATGAAGGCCGCCGACATCGCCGACGAGGCCGCCAAACACCCCACCCCGCAGCGCTGGGTGACCCAGGAGGAGCGCCAGCAGGCCTACGACAACTGGGAGACCACCGACGACCACGGCATGCTCATCTTCGGCAAAGCCAAAGACCAGATGGGCAACGAGTACTACATGGTGAAGAACAGCTGGGGCCTTTACAACGGCGAGTTTGGCGGCAACTTCTTCTGCAGCAAAGCCTTCGTCCGCTACAAGACCATCAACATCGTCGTCCACAAAGATGCCATCCCAGCAGCCATCAAGGCCAAACTCGGCATCCAGGACAACAACGCCAAAACCACCAAGAAAGGCAAAAAGAAATAACCAGCCCCACACGTGTTAAAGCATATAACCAGGGGTGGAGGCCGTATGCCTCCACCCCTGGTTTGCTTATATAGCCATAATTGATTGATTTAGGTTACCTGTATTCATTTTACTCCTTGTACATGGGCAAGAACATAGGCGAGGATTGAACGATAGCGACGTTCGGTACGAACATTATGATATATGAATATGGTATTTTCGGAAATCGAGAGTCCTACAAGGCAACTGCGGCGGAGATTCACCTTACCGTTACTCTGCCTCGGGGCTGATACGGCAAGATCAGTGTTGTTACGAAGAGTAAGAATCACTGAGCCCGTGCGACGTTCTACAACCTGCGGCATATTCAACTCACGCATCAAGGCTTGCATACCCACGCTGTCGCGAGCACGAAGGAGGGTAATATCCACGCGTGTGCCGTCATCAAGACGACGGTTTGTGAGGCATGCCACACACTCCAAATCGTCACGGTTGGCATACTGCTGATAAATAATGGTCTGAGCATGAACAGCGAAACCTGCCAAAAACAACAAAACAAGAACAACGTGCTTCATACGGCGGACTCTATTGTTTTATTATACCATCGTTCAATATCATCAGCAGTTAACGACGGGTCATTGCTATACGTGTGTGGTGTATTGGCGGCGCGAGAATAGATGCCACCACCCAGCAGCAGCATAACGGCGATGCTTGCCGCTATACTCCATGTTTGAGTCCTCTTTTTATGTCGGCGATGAGCCATACGAGCCAACGCCAACGGAACTAGCACGCGGCTTTCGGCGGGATGTGATAAACGGACATCCTCGTTGTCGAGAAACATCCTGCAAAGGTCATCCATCTCACCTTGAGAGATAGTGCCGGCATAATAATCTCTAATCATATTGTCAATCTTTTCCATATTCTCTCATCGTTTTATGCGCTAAAGCCAGCTGCTTACGCACCGCCACGGGAGTGCGTCCAAGCTTGATAGCCACCTCAAAACACGAATATCCCTCGATGTCGTGTAGCTGCACCACGTTGCGTTGCAGGTCGGTGAGTGGCTGTAGCAGATGCTCCAATCCCAAAGAGTCTGGATTAATATGGAGCGGCATCACGTCAGCGAGAGCTTGATGCACCACAGTATGGCGACCGCTGTCGCGTAGACGGTGCATGCAGACATGCGTCACCATACCGTAAAGGTAACCTCCCAGATTTTCCACGTCGCACATTGTCGCACGACGTTCCCACGCCTCCATGACCGCCTGCTGCACCGCATCACGTGCGTCCTCGCCATTATGGAGGAGCGTCCATGCGCGGTGCAGCAGGACATCGTAGCTGGCCTCTATAGCCCGAGTCAGCTCATGGTCGGTCATGTCGTCAATATTACTTTTTGTTATGGCGTTCAGAGGTGAGGATGTAACTGTCATCCGTTTGTTCTAAATGCAGCGTCATCTCCTTGCACTCGCCGCGCTGCATGGCAGCCAGCTGATCCATGACAGCGGCTTCATAGGCGGCATTGTCCTTTGCCATAGTGACAGTCTGCGTCTCCACGACAGGTTTGCTGTTGGATTTCTCGCAGCTCGCCATACCAAGGCTCACTGCCATCGTCATCACGGCCACGAGGCCGCACTTTGCTAACTTTGCTTTCATTGTGATTGTTGTTTTAAAGTTATACATTTTCGACGCGTCTTTACCCAATAGTGCCCTATGATTGCGAAAATGTGAACTACTAAAACAACAAAAAAAAGAGCATCCCTCTCGGAATGCTCTTAAAAAAATTGGCGGCGACCTACTTTTCCACAAACAAGTGCAGTATCATCGGCGATGTGAGGCTTAACTTCTCTGTTCGGAATGGGAAGAGGTGAACACTC
>ONJY01000056.1:0-1032 GCA_900318275.1 uncultured Bacteroidales bacterium
TTCGCCACCACCAACAGCACCATCAACTGCGGCGGATTCATCGGATGGGTGACATATAACACGCCCACCATCACCAACTCGCTGATGGCTCCCACCAGCGTGGCCTCCGGCATGCTTGCCAACACCTTCTCCCGCTGGCACACCACCTACGAGCCTGCCATCACGAACTGCTACTACGTCGCCACTACCAACCTGCCCACCGACCAGGGCACGGAGGCCGTCGCCACTGCCACCGCCCCTGCCAACCTCGGCGATGCGGTTGAGGACTACGGCATGGTGAAGGCCTACGCCAACGGCATCCTCGTCGGCGGCACATACTACGTGGCCCCCGCCACCATCACCCTCGCCGACAACGCCGACAACAGCACGACCATCACTGGCGCCGACGGCTATGTGGCCAACGTGACGCTCTCGGGCCGCACACTCTACAAGGACGGCGCATGGAACACGCTGTGCCTGCCCTTCGACGTGACCATCGCCGGCTCGCCCCTCGCCGGAGCCACCGCCCGTCCGCTCACCAGCGCCAGCATCAGCGGCTCGACGCTCACGCTGACCTTCGGCGACGCCGTCACCACGCTTGAGGCCGGCACACCGTATATCATCAAGTGGACCGCCGACGCGAACTATGTGGACGACGACGAGCACAACATCGCCAGCCCCGTGTTCAGCGGCGTGACTATCGACAAGACCGACCGCAGCTATGACAACGGCATATCGGGCGACAACCGCGTCCGCTTCCTCGGCACCTACAAGAGCACGGCCTTCGGCGCCGAGGACAAGAGCATCCTCCTCATGGGCGGCGCCAACACCCTCTACTATCCCACCGCCGGTGCCGGCATCGGTGCCCAGCGCGCCTACTTCAAGATCGAATTCCACGAATTCTGATGCGTGGTACTCCCTCGACGGCCGCCGCCTGCAAGGCCAGCCCACCGCGAAGGGCGTGTATGTGAATAACGGACGTAAAGTAGTAATCAAATAAATGGAGGACAATGATATGAAAAGAAAAGACTATCAGAAACCCACGATGCGTGT
>ONJY01000056.1:1054-3659 GCA_900318275.1 uncultured Bacteroidales bacterium
CACCAGCACCAACCTCGACGAGGAGGATGACATCGACATCAGCGACACCCCAGGCAGCATCTGGGGCAGATAAACGCAACAACCACAGGCCCGCAGGGGGTTCTTGCTAAGGCAAGCGTCCCTGCGGGCCGAGCGCGACTCCCCCGCGGGTCACAAAGAAAAAAATTTAGGTAACAACAAGTTTCATTTAAAAACAAAACAATGAGAAAGAAAAAGATTCTGAACTGGATGCTCGCCGCCACCCTCGTCTGCGGCGCAAGTGTAATGACATCGTGCTCGTCGAACGACGACAACCCCGCCCCACAGTCCAACATTGCCGAGAAGATTATCGGCAAGTGGATGGTGGAAGAACTGGATGGAGAACCGTGCCCCACGAACTGGAAGACGGTGCTGACCTTTGTGTCGCCCACCCAGGCCTACGGCAGCCTGTCGGACTTCAGTACCCCCATGTGGAACGTGAAGGTGCTGGCCGACGTGAAGATCGACGGCAACAAGGTGAACGTCATCAATACCGACGGCAACATCCGTCAGGTGCTGGACTGCACCATCCTCTCCATCACGGACAAAGACTTGCTGATGAGTTCCGACTGGACGGTCTATGAGGACGGTGAAAAAATTTACCAGGAGGCCTATGGCAAGGAGCGCTATGACCGCATCACCGCCGACTACAGCCAGGACATCCTCGGCACGTGGGAGGGCAAGGTGACCAGCGCGGAGGACGAGCACACCGACGGCGAGATGCACCGCTGGGAGTACAAGGCCGACGGTACCTACGCGTATTATAATAAGGTAGGCACCGAGTGGGTGGCGAACAATGACGTGCTGGCTGAATACTTCGTCGACGGCACCCTGCTCTGCACCCGCTGGAAGAAGACCGCCGACAGCGAGGAGCTGCGCGAGTGGTGGGAAATAACCATCGAGAACGGCGTGATGAAGTGGACAGCTTTACGCAAGAAGGCCGACGGCAGCACCTACACCGCCACCTTCGAGATGACCAAGGTAAAATAAACATTTATAAACAATTTTAATTTCAAGACAATTATGAGAAAGATTATGAGTTGGATGCTTGCCGCCATCTTCATTTGCGGCGCAAGTGTGTTGAACTCGTGTAAGGATGCCCATGCGCAGGAGGACAATCCCGCGCCGCAGGTGGTGAGCACCGAACTCATCCGCACTTCGCAGAGTTGGGACGGCGTGGAGCTGCCCGACTACTTCGCAGGGCGAGCTGACCATCATCGGTCTGGACGGCAAGACGCATGTGGTGCATGAGGGCGAGGCCGTCGTGGAGATGGTGGGTACCGTACACCACGGCGAGAACCGCGGCACGAAGGACTGCATCCTCTACATGTTCTACCTCTCGCAGAAGGACCTGCCCCTCGCCGTGCAGCATCCCGACATTCCATTGGAATAGTGAGTATTGTTCTGCCACAAAGGTAGAAAGATTTTCTGGGTAACATGAACGGGCCTCCCCGCAGTGCAGACTGTAGGGGAGGCTTTTTCGTTATATGGAATGGGGATATTCCCAGATAACAATTTAATCTATTACAAAACAATGAAGCATTTATCATTGATTGTGTCGGCCCTGGCGGTGCTGGGGCTGACAGCGTGTGAGAAAGGGCTCGAGGACGAGACGGCAGTCTCGCCGACGGGCCAGGTAGGTAACTCGGTGCTGCAGGTGCGGACGCGCTCGGGCGGCTCTGGCAGCGAGGCGACGGTGGCGTACCCCGTGACAGTGTATGTCTTTGCCGGAGAGGAGTGCCGGGCGGTGCAGACCATCGGCGACGAGGGGCAGACGCTGAACATCGCGCTGACGGAGGGGACGTACTCGGTGTATGCCGTGGGCGGCGCGTCTGCGGAGGACTATGTGCTGCCCTCGGCGGATGAAGCCACGGTGACGTCGGCGATTGCGCTGAGGGAAGGCAAGGCACACGGCGACCTGATGGCGGCCATGGCCACGGCGACGCTCACGGACGGCGGCACCAACACCGTGACATTAGGCATGGCTCGACGGATGATGCTGATTCAGGACGTGGTTTTGCGGAAGATTCCCACGGCGGCGACGGCGGTGAGCGTGACGATTGCCCCGCTGTGGCAGAGTGTCACTGTGGGCGGTGGCTTTGCCGTAGCCTCCTCCAGCCATACCATCGCGCTGACTCGCCAAGAGGACGGCCGCACATGGCAGAACGCTACCAGTGCCTACCTGCTGCCACCAAGCAATCAGCCTGCCAGCGTCAGTGTGAACATCACCATCGGCAGCACGACAAAAACCTACACTTACAGCACCAACAACGAACTGGAGGCTGGGTACAAGATTAACATCGAAGGAACGTACACCGAGGCCGTGGGTGTCAACTTGACTGGAACCATCACGGGGGCAATGTGGCTTGGGGAAAGGACGATTAGCTTTGAGTTCGACGAGAACGGCAGCAGTGCGGCTGATGATGACAATGGTGGTGATAATGGGAATAACGACACTCCAGGCAACGCAGAAGGCTTCCCCGCTGTAGGCTCCACCTATCAGGGCTGCTACGTGCTGAAGTCCATTGTAGCCGATGATGGTCAGTCGGCTGAGTTGACGTTGCTTTCACCTAACGAAACAACGATA
>ONJY01000032.1 GCA_900318275.1 uncultured Bacteroidales bacterium
CCCTCGTCGGCGTTGCAGATGATATACTTCTGGTCGGCCTGGTTCTTGGCGCAGAGACCCCACTTCACGCCGGTGGGGAAGCCGGCGCCGCCACGACCGCGAAGGCCGCTCTTGGTGATCTCGTCGATAACCTGCTGCGGGGTCATCTCGGTCAAGCACTTGGCCAGAGCCTCGTAGCCGCCGCGGGAGATGCTCTCCTCGATGTTCTCGGGATCCACAAAGCCGCAGTTGCGCAGGGCTATACGGATCTGCTTGCGGTAGAAGTCCATGTGCTTCGAGTCGCTGACGTGCTCCTTGTTCTCGGGGTTGGTGTAGAGCAGCTCGGGGACCTTACGACCCTTGATGATGTGCTCGTTGACGATGCGCTCGGCATCCTCGGGCTTCACCTGGGTGTAGAACGTGTTGTCGGGCATGATCTTCACGATGGGGCCCTTCTCGCAGAAGCCGAAGCAGCCGGTCTTGATGACCTGGACGTCGTCCTTCAGACCCTTCTCTTCGAGAATCTTGTGGAAATTGTCGATGATCTGGAGGCTGTTGCTGGATTTGCATCCGGTACCGCCGCAGATCAGAATATGCATTTTGTATTTTGCCATAATCTTTTCTAGTTTTAAGCTTTAAGTTTTAAGTTTTAAGTGGGGCGGTGGCCGTCGTGGCCGCGTCAGCCCACTTACAGCTTACTGCTTACAGCTCACAGCTTTAATTTACTTGTCAATGGTTTCGTAGTTCACGGGGATGATGCCCTCGACGAGTTCGCCGTTCTGGACGTACTTGGTGAGGATCTCATCGGCGCGGTTGTTGTCGACGTGGCCGAAGACGATGGGGTCCTTGCCCGGGACGCGCACCTCGAGGGTGGGCTCGGCGTGGCAGTAGCCCATGCAGCCGGTCTGAGTGAAGACGGCGGGGATGTGGAGCTCGTCGGCCTTCTGCATCATGTGTTCCATAACCTGCTTGGCACCGGCGGCGATACCGCAAGTGGCCATAGCAACCTTGATCTGCACCAGGCTCTCGGGGTTCTCAGCCTTCTCGCGGATGTCGAGGTTCGACTGGAGCTTCTCGCGCATGGCTTTCAAGTCAGCCAAAGATTTAACTTTCATAAGTTGAACTTTTTTAGGATTAATATTATTGTTTATTACTAATTATCAATATTATACACAGACAATACACCCATGTATGACGAAGCAAATATACAAAATAAAAACGATATACAAGCACTTTTCGCAAAATTTTATCACCATTTCTGGTGAGCCGCCTCCCCTACCCCTTCGGCATGAGCCCTCTACGAACTCCTGTCCGCCCCGAAACGCCCTTCTCACGCCCCCCAAAAGCCACACGTTCAAGCCCCCGACGACTCACGTTCAAGCCCCCGACGACTCACGTTCAAGTCCCCGACGACTCACTTTCAAGCCCCCGAAGCACCCACCCAGGCACCCTTTTCGGGCGACAAAACCTATTTAACATAATACAGAAAAGCACCCCTGTAAATCAACCTTTTACCGCACTTCCTCTTATATTGGTCTTATATTGCTCTTTAGTTACTCCTTACCAGAACCTTCTTATGAAAGGGAAATATAGTATAAACCAATGTGTGACAAACGATTATATGCATTGGCAGAGCCTGTGACAAAAAAGAAGACCTCCCCGGTTGTCCGGGAAGGCCTCCAACGATACGGATAACAATATAAAAACTAACCCGAGGGGTTACTTTTTCACAATCTTGCTCACGGCGCCGTCGACACGGAGCATGTACACGCCGTTCTGGAAGGCGGTGAGGTCGAGCACGTTGGTGCCTGCATTGAGGCTGTAGACGGCCACGCTGCGGCCCGAGATGTCGAAGAGAGTGGCTTCGGCGGAACAGCGGGTGCTGACGGTGATGCGTCCGGTTGTGGGGTTGGGGTATATATTCTCGACCACAGCGGCGGCGTCGGCGATGCCCACGCCGGGCGTGAGTTCATGGATGACACCGACGCCGGTGAGGTCGTAGCCGCTGGTCTCGAAGGGCGTGGGCCACGGGTCGTTGATGATATTGCCGTACTGGTCGCGGGTGGCGTACTGCGGGTCGATGCAGCCGACGACATCGACGATGCGGACATAGACGATGCTGTCGATATTGATGCCGGTGCTGTCGCGGAGCTCTTCAAGGTCAAACGGTGTGCCGAAGCCGATGCGGTATTTGCCGGCGAGGTTGTTGAGGTTGGTGGGGTCGGATTGGCCGGCGTTGCCCAGCTGGGTGATGTTCTGCGTGAGGCAGGTGGCGGGGAAGCGCACGAAGCGCTGTCCGTCGGTGCTCACCTCGACGAAGGCCAGTTCGAGGCTGTTGTCGCTAAAGCCGTTCTCGAAGACAGCGAAGTCGGGGCCTTCACCGTTGGTGATGGGGAGGGCGAAGGTAACCAGCGCTGTGCCGCCGTCGCCGAGGCTCACCACATCATAGACATTGTTCAAGGTTGCCTGACCTACGGCGTTGCTCTCCGTGCCGGTGGCGGCGACACCAAGGCTGGGGTCGGAGATTTTGCGTGGGCCACGGGTGACCGTCACGCCGGTAGCCCATGCCACGAAGGCGCTGCTGTCGGCTGCTATTGCCGAGCTGCCAGGAGTGCCGGCGGCACCGCAGAAGGAGCCCGGCTGAGGAGGCGTGGGAGGCTGCGGCGTCTGACCCGTTGTGTCGGGCACGCTGACGGCGTGGATGGCCATAGGCCACACATAGGTGTAATCCCAGTAGCTGTAGTCGGCAATCCAGGTGCTGTCGACCTTGACGGCGGCATAGGTGTCGGCGAACTTCACGAAGTCGCCGTTGACGACCTTGTGCTGTCCGGCGCCGAGCATGGAGGCCACGTGGTTGACGCTCATGCAGAAGTAGATGCTGTAGTCGTAGGGATCGTGGGGCGTGAGGCGCAGGGTGTCGGTGATGAGGGAGTCGGCATAGAGGAAGTCGCTGATATAGGCGGGGGAGCCGACGTAGCTGAGGCGCGGGTCGGCGGTGGCGATGGCGTCTACGATGTTGCCCACCAGCATGCTGTCTGACTGGAAGCGGTAGCCCCAAGCCAGCGCGGTGTCGGCCCAGTTGACGGCGAAGACCACCTCGTTCTGGCCCTCGCCCACCCAGAAGAGGATGTCGGCGGCGGCTATTGCGGCGTCTTCAGGAGCGGGAGTAACGGGGGCGGCGGTGGTGTCGAGGGCCACCGTCAGGTTGTCGATGCCGCAGTAGCGGTTGCCGGGTCCTGTGGTGCTGGCGGTAGTGCTGGTGACCTGCCAGAGGAAGGCAAGACGGGCATCGTCAGGCATCCCTGCGTAATCGGCAAAGCGGATGGTGTCGTGGTGCAGCACGCGGTTGTCGGCAAGCATTGTGTCGAGGCCCACGAAGGACGTCGTGTCGGCGAGGACATAACCCACAACGAGCTGGGCGCCGTTGCCGCTGGTGCGGTGGTCGAAGGTAAGGACCGTCTGCGACAGCGGCTGCTCAAAAGAGGGCAGCATGGCGTAACGGCGTGTGCCTGTGGCGTTCATGTCGGCGATGTGGCTGCTGTTGGTGCCGGTATATATCTGGCTGGCGATAAGGCAGAAGTAGGCGTCGTTGGCGCTCACGGCACCAAAGCTGTTGGTGCTGGTGGAATAGGCCACGCCGCCGAAATAGACAGAGTTAGTGGAGTTTGGGGAGTCGACATACTGGGTGGTGCCGCTGCCGACCATTGTCCAGCAGTCAGGCATCCGGGCGCCGGCCATGTGGGCGCGGATGCTTTGGTTGCTGACATAGCCGGAGAAGTCGTCGCTGTAAGGCAGCGGCAGGGAGTCGCAAACCACGGGGTCGGGTGTGACCTGCGGCACAGGTACGGGGGTTGGTGTTGTGGGCCAAGCCTCCTGCATATAATAGCCGCTCTGGAAGTCCCAGCCGTTGGCGGAGTTAAGGTCGCCATACTTGAAGACATAGCCGTTGTGCAATGTGCTGGATGCACCGGCATCGGCGCTGACGCCGTTGAGGTTGGTCCACCAGAAGTTGTAGCCCATGGCGGGGTCGACGGGCGATAGGCCGAGAGTGTCGCCCTCGTCTGTAACAAAGAGTAGGTCGCCACCCATGGAGGGCGAGCCGACAACCTCGAAGCGGGGGTCGGCGGCGGCGATTGCGTTGACCATAGCCTCGGCCGTCGTGCTGCCGTTGAAGAGGTAGCCCCAAGCGAAGGCGGTGTCGGGCTGTGCATAGTTGACGATAAAGGCGGCGCTGTCGGTGCCGCTGCCTACCCAGTAGAGGATGTCGCCGAAGGCGATGGTGGCGTCGACGGTGTCGGCCGGCGTGGTGCCGGGGTCGGAGTTCGGGTTGGTGGCGGCGGTGGCGGTGGTGAGGGTGAACATACACGAGGAACTGATTTCCATCACGTCGCCGTCAGCCATAGCCTGAGAGCCATAGGCGCCAGCATAGCCGCCGTTGATAGTGTAGCACCAGTAGCTGGCTGACGAGCCGGAGACGAGGGTGCCGTCATCGTAGTAGAAGCCGTTCATCCAGCCAGAGCTGATGCCGGGATAACTTGTACGCGAGTCGTAGGTGGCTATGGTGTCTAGCATGTTGGCGGCTGTGGCGCTGCCGTTCCAATGCACACCCCAGGCGAGGGCGAAGTTGTTGCCGGATGGGTTGTCGTCCCAGCCGATGATGACGACAGCGGAGTTGCTGCCGGTACCCACCCAGTACTGGATGTCGGAGGCGGGGAAGGTCACCGACTTGCGCTGCGGCAACTGATGACCGTCGTTGTTGTTTTGGCCGTTCATAGTCAGCGGCAGCAGCATGGCCAGTGCCAGCACCGCGTTGCGTAGTTTTTTGTTCATTCCTTTATAGCGTTATATTATAGTTTATACTTTTTTCACACCCACATACGTGCCGATGTCCGACGAAACAAACGCCGAAGCAACCGGCAGGCAGAGCCTTCGGTCTTGGGATGAACAGAAAAAGAATGTCTTGCTGGGAAGAGCATTAGTTTCGACAAACCGCCTTTGACGCGAAAGCATTGCCAGAAAGGCTTCAAGGCAGGTACTCTGGCTTATCCCGTTGTCTTCGGGACTTACAGTTGCGCGACAGCTCGCGATTTTCACGCGATTCCCCTCTTGGCCTCCGCATATTCTGCGGAGCGACCTTGACACCATTATTATCTCAAAGCACTGATGCAATGATTATTATGCAATATCTTCACTTAACCATTGCGCCGCAAAGATACAAAATAAAAACAATACGCAACTCTTTTAAGAAAAAAAAACTCACCGTGTGGTGAGTTTTTTTTCTTGTCTTGTCATGCCTATCGCACAAGTACAATCTTTCTCGGCGGCAGGTTGCCTATGCGCAGAATATAGACGCCGGACACCGGGAGCTGGAAGGTGCCGTTGGCTTTGGGCGAAGAGAGTACACAGCGCCCCATGACATCGTACACATTCAGTTGCTTCTCGGGAGCACCGGCCACAGTCATCCGCAAGCCGGAGGTGGCAACGGAGATATTGCTGAACTCAACATCACCGATGCCTTGCACGTAGTCGACCCTCATTGCCGAAAGCATTATGGCACTCGACATGACGGTGGCATGATGATGGAACGCGAAACGAATCAGCTGGCCGACATATGGTGAGAGACTCACCTGCAGCTCATCGGTCTGTGGCGTGATGTGTTCGTCGGAGATTCTCACGGTATCGCCGTTATCAGTAATCACCTCAACAGCTAAACTGTCGCTATTTAAACTTCTGCAGCTATATATCAGCGAGCAGTTTTCGTCAGGAACGAGGTAGGGCGACACGAGCCATGTGTCAACGACATCTCTACCGGGCATTGCCGCCGATATCATAAGCGGGGGGAATGGCAACCAGAAAAGCGAGTCTGCTAAAGAAAAATTGTCCCAGCAGTTGAGAAGGCTTTCCGATACCACTATATTCCATGGGAACTGTCTGATTGTATCACAGGGTGCCTGGGTGAAATTGGCCACAAACATGGTGTCGGAAGTGATGTTGACGACACGCGGGTTGTCGGTGACGCCGTCGTTCCATTCAGAGAAGGCAAAGCCGACACAGGGAGTAGCTTCAATGACATGCTGTCCTTCAGCAACCAAACCATTGCCACCGACTTCGCCGTGCTGATAATTGTCCGCGGCAACTTTTACGTAATGCATAGGCACGGTGGTAGGAGGCAGGCCGGCGAAGGCGTTTGCCTTGCCCCAGCCCCAGTTGTTGTTGCCAGTGGCGGGGATGTCGCCCGTATACGAGTCCTTGCGGGCTGTGGTGTGGAGCAGGGTGCGCACCGTATCGACATTAAGGCTCGGATTGTTCTGCAGCCACAAAGCCACTATACCGGTCATGACGGGCGACGCCATCGAGGTGCCCTGCATGAGGCAATAGTAGTAGTTCCTGCCGCCCCAGAACGTGGAGTCAAAGAGCATCGTAGTCCCATAGTAGGGCATGTAAGGTGTGCTAAAGACGGAGGAGATAAGCTGTCCGGGTGTGCAGATATCGGGCTTGACGCGACCGTCCCACGTAGGTCCGCGCGAGGAAAAGCTCGAAAAATCACCTTCATCGAGAAAAACGAGTCCCGACACCGAGCCATTGCTTATCCTGCTGGTACGTGTGGCATAGCTGCCCACCGAGATTACAGCGTCGGTGTTGGCGGCAACGCCACCAATGGTGTATTGGTTGTCGCCTTCGACATACTGCGGATTTGCGTTACTGGAGAAGTTCATAGCGCCGCTCCACACGTGTATGTCGGCGGAATCGGACTTAATCGTCAACGAGAAGACATCTACAGGATTATATGCACCATTCTTTTCGATGACTAAAATTATCTCCGGTCTATTATTCAATGGGTTGTTGGTATTCACCATTATAGTGCATTGGTATACGGTATCGCGCGGGGAGCGAAGCTGGAAAGAATATGCGCTGTCCACCTCCGACGAAATGAAGGGAGTCTCATCCACCAACGTGTAGTTGCCAGCGAGGTTGTCGTGGAGGGCCAGCGACACGCTGAACTGGTCGTTTACACGGCCCCAGCAATCGGCAAAGCAACTCAATTTGTTGGCTCTGTCCATATTGCCGTAGGAATGCATTACCGTGTCGGTAGCGGAAAACTCGTAGTGTAGATGGTTCTTATTGCCACCGCTGTTGGCTGCCGCAACAACCAAGACAAGGCTATCTACACCCTCCGTAAGGTTCTCAACAGCCACATCACTCATGCCACGGCCGTCGTGCGGGCCAGCCATCGATCCGATGCTCATATTGATGACACAGGGCTTGTGAACAGAACGGGCATATTCATGGATATAGTGTATGCCATCGACTATACTGGCTTCATCCATATTTGTAGCGACCAAAACAATATCGGCCCCGGGGGCAATACCGCGGTAGCGTTTGCCGCTGGCGCTGGGAGCTCCGCAACCGGCGGCGATACCGGTCACATGGCTGCCGTGACCTTGCTCAACCCTGTCGGTAACGGCTGCCAGCATCTGCTCGGGCGTCGTCAGCTCGCTACCATAGGTGAAGCCCGCCGGTGCGGTACCCGTGGAGTCAAGCTGCTGCCACACGCGCTTGATACGCAGCGTAGTGCCGGTGCTGTCGTAGAACGACGGATGGCCATACTCAAGGCCAATGTCAATAACGCCCACTACAACGCCCGTACCATCGTAGCCCTGCGGCAGGTTAAGGCCATTGTAGATATTATCTATTCCCATGTCGGCACGCACCTTGTCGAGCAGAGGGTACATCTGGCGCGCCACATCTATGTACGTGCACAGGCCTGATGCAGCAAAGTCGGCCATCTGTTTGGTCGGTATCCACATCGTGGCTATGTCGCCCGCCATCGTGTTGACCTTCACACCATAGGCACCCAAGGCCTTGATGTCTACACCTTCAGCGAGGATGGCGAAGGCATGCACCTCGTCCTCGACGCATTTGCCCTGCCTGATTTCCATGGCTTTCAACGCTGCTGTCGGCGACAACTTGGCTGTCTGCCCCTGAGCCAGAAGCACGCCAATCATAAGGGCCACAAAGAATACTGTTTTTTTCATTTTAACACAGTTATAACATTATTATCCGTTTTTGACTGTTTACTTATTCTTTGCGACGCAATCGCAGCCGCAACGGCAGGTGGTCGCTCAATCCGCCTTCGTAACGTGGCCCTTGGTTGGTGCGGCGCGGACGCACTCCCGGCCGGTTCTTCTCGCCGGTGAGCAGGTGGTCGTAGCGCAGCAGCTTCAGGTCACCCACCATCCAGCCGTCGCCGGCCAGCAAGAGCACCTGGTCGATGTAATCCCACTGCCCCTGAAACTTGTGCGAGCCCCAGTCGCGAGGCAGGCGCCACGTGAGGTTGCGCACGCCCTCGGCGTTGATGCTGTCGTCGCCGAAGCCCATGCCCACAGCCATAGGTGCCTCGTCGGCGCCGCTGTTCATGTCACCCATGGCGACGACGGCGCAGCCGGGATGACGTTCCTTGAGGTCGTTCATCACGCTCCGCAGCCTTTCGGCAATGGCCAGCCTCCGGGCCTCGGCCTCGTCACCGCCCCGCTTCGAGGGCCAGTGGTTGAGCACAAGGCAGACGGTGTCGCCGGCAGGGGTGACGCCCTCCACGACGAGCATGTCGCGCGTGAAGAAGCCAGCGGCGCTGTCGCTGACGTTCACGGTGCTGTCGCGCAGCACGCGGAAGCGGTCCTTGCGGTAGATGAGGGCCACGTCGATTCCGCGCCGGTCGGGCGAGTCGTGGTGCACATAGCGGTAACCGGCCTGCTGCAGCGGAGTACCGTTGCAGAGCTCGCGCAGCACATACTTGTTCTCCACCTCGCCAAGTCCTACCACATCGGGCAAGTCGGCCATCACCAAGGTCTTGGCGATACCCTGTATCTTGGCCTGCAACTTGCGGCGCGTCCAGCGGTATTCGCCGTCGGGCGTGAAGTCGTTGTCCTCGGTCTTCGGGTCGTCGCGGGTGTCGAAGAGGTTCTCGACGTTCCACCACACGGCGCTGAAAACGTTGTCATTCTGTGCCATCGTGCTCTCGCTGACAAAAAAAGCAAGAGCTATGGCACATATTCCTACGTACTTCATAGTCTCTTGCCTGTTTGTGTCACTATTGTTTATTCTGCCGGAGTTTCTTCGGCCACAGCCTCGACGGCAACGGTGTCTGCCACCGGCTCTGCGGCGGGTGCCACAGAGTCTACCACCTCGGCCACAGGCTCCTCAGCCTTGGGCTGCCACACCCAGCGGTGCTGAGTGAGACGGAAGACGAGCAGGAAGAGCACAGCCAGTATGCCGAGCCAGATGAGGCACTTCTGCCACCAAGGCATCTTCTTGTCGGCGAAGGGGTCTTTGGCGACCACTTTCGGGTACTTGGCCATCGAGGTCAGCGTCTTGCCGAAGGTGGTGTTGATCTTCACGTCGCTGTTGATAGCCCAGCCGTTGGCGTTGAGCACGGGGCCCAGGTTGCGCTTGCGCAGCTTGAGCCAAGCCAGCAGCATCGATGGGCCGCTGATGAGAAGGATGACGGCGGCCACAAGGATGATGACGTTGTACCACTTGGCCACGATGAATCCGCCCAGCATGCCGAGGGCGGCACCTATGGCGCCGAAGGCCAAGCCGATGGCGGCGAAGATACCTGCGAACTTGGCTATGTCGAACGGTGCTGCGGGCTTCTTCTCGGCTGCGGCGCCCTCTTCGGGTTTGGCGGTGAGGTTGGTGCTGGCGGTGTCGGCCTTCGTGGTCATCTCGTCAAACTGCTTGCTCTCCTTCTCCGAGGCGCTCTTGGTAATCTTCTCTGTAACCCAGTTGCCGAACTTGCGGTAGGGGCTCCAGAAAGCCTGGCGCACGCTGATGGGGTTGTCCACTATCTTGGTGATGGTGGCGTCCCAGTCCTGCCCCGTGCGGTCGTAGAAGATGGCGTTCTTGCCTTCGTGCAGGCCGCCGATCTCGCCGTCGGTGAGGGCCGCCACGATGTCCATCTGGGCGCCGCCGTTCTTGGAGACACAGTGGCAGTAGAGCAGGTAGATGCCGCTCTTGCCGGCGGTGGCGGTGCTCTTGGGCATGTCGCTCACCTTGACGCAGAGGTCGCAGCAGCGCTGGTCGATGTAAAGCTTACCGGCCTGGAAGACGGCCAGGAACTTGTCGTCACGGCGGTAGAAGTCCTTGAAGACGACATAGTTGTGCAGCAGACGGTAGTAGTCGCGGCAGTAGCGCAGCAGGCGCTCCACAGGCTCGATGGCGGCGGCATGCTCGCCCACCTTGGCGGCGATAGCCTCGTTCATAGCCGTCTCGCCAGCGGTCTTCCATGCGGTGTAAGCGTCGACCTTGGCCACTATGGCGTTCCACTCCTCCTCGCTGACGCTCTCCTTGTCCTGCAACTCGGGCACGGCGGCCACGACGGCGGCCATCGGGGCCTGCCAGGCGGGGTTGAGCCCTTCGGCCAGCGGCAGCAGGGCCTCCTTGCGCGGGCGTGCCAGCGGATAGGCGGAGATCTCGTTCACGCTGTCGTTGAGGTTGCCGTCGCTGATGGCGGCGATCTTCTCCACCTGCACGTCGAGGGCGCCGGCGGCATCCTCGTCGAACTGCACCAGCTTGCAGCGCATGAACCAGTCGGCAATCTTCAGGCGCACAGCGTTGACGGCGGCCTCGGCGGTGTCGCTGCCGTCGCCGTAGGGCGGTTCGTAGGGCTCGGTGGCATCGGCGCTGTACTCGGCCTTGCACTTCTCCTCATACACGTCCATATAGGCCTTCACGTCGGCCAGACTTATCTCGTCTTTGTTCACGTCGAGCTTGGCGAGGATCATCTTGGCGGCCTCGACGACTTGCTTGCCCTCGTCGGTGTCCTGACGGATGGCGTTGAAGGTGATGCTGTCGCGACCCTCGGTCAGGTAGTCCATGTCCGTCAGCACCTTGCAGAGCCACTGCGAGGCGGCGACGACCTCGTGCACGCGCAGCTTGCCGTCGTGGTCGCTGTCCATAAGCGTCAGCGTACGCTCGTCAAACTCAAGACCTTTCACCGGACTGCTGAGCACCGTCCACAGCTTCTGGTCAAGCTCGGACAGATGAGCAATGTCCTGTCCGTTCTCAATGTTAACACGGGTCACACCGCCAACGGTGCTGAACTTCCAGTCATAACCCTGTTTAGAGATTAGATTTTTTATCTTTGCCATATCATTATGTATTTATTTCCGGCTTACATCGGTGGCGCACAACATGTTGCACACGGCAGACATATTCTTTGCCCACTTGCAAATATAATAATTTTTCACACGCGCAACAAATTTTTTTTCGCTCCACTTCCCCACCCTTCCGGCACGAAGCCTCTACGGCATTTCTTCAGTATTTCTTCAGTGTAGCACTGAAGAACTATGGACGAACGGTCCTACCGGCTCCGTATCAATTCCGACCTGCGGCTACTCCGTCAGCCACGCAGGCAAATTCCTCCCCCAGACACAACAGGCTGTAATGCAACATAATACATGGGCAAAACAAACTTTTTTATGCAAAAACAATAATATATTGCAAAATGTTCGTATATTTGCACTTTCGCAAATAATCAAAAAAACGTCATAACATGAAGAAAATCATCAACACACCCAAAGCCCCCGCGGCTATCGGACCCTACAGCCAGGCTGTACAGGCCGGCAACACGCTCTACATCTCGGGTCAGATTCCCATCAACCCCGAGACCAAGACCGTTCCGGAGGGCATCACCGCCCAGACCGAGCAGGTCATGCAGAACATCAAGGCCATCCTCGACGAGGCCGGCTACACCTTCCAGGATGTGGTGAAGAGCACCTGCCTGCTGGCCGACATGGAGTACTTCAAACCCATGAACGAGGTCTACGCCAAATACTACAACACCGACTGCCCCGCCCGCGCCGCCTTCGCCGTCAAGGGTCTGCCCATGGGCGTGCTGGTCGAGATTGAGACTATCGCAGTAAAATAAATCATAGCTGTAAGCTGTGAGCTGTGAGTTTTAAGTGGCTGACGTGCCACAATGGACACCGCACCGCTTAAAACGTAAACCTTAAGACTTAAAACTTAATTAAAGATATGGATTTTAGCTTCACCAAACAAGAAGAACTCTTCCTGCAGATGATTCGCGAGTTTGCAGAGAAGGAAGTGAAACCCCTCGCCGCCGAAGTCGACGAGGAGGAGCGTTTCCCCATGGAGACCGTCCAGAAGATGGCCAAGATAGGCCTCATGGGCATTCCCATCCCCACCCAGTACGGCGGCGCCGGCGGCACCAACATCATGTACGGCATGGCCGTCGAGGAGCTGAGCCGCGTCTGCGCCACCACGGGCGTCATCCTGTCGGCCCACACCTCGCTCTGCTGCGCCCCCATCCTTGAGGCCGGCACCGAGGAGCAGAAGATGAAGTACCTGCCCAAGCTCGCCAGCGGCGAGTGGATCGGCGCCTTCGGCCTCACCGAGCCCAACGCCGGTACCGACGCCGCCGGCCAGCAGACCATCGCCGTCGAGGACGGCGACAGCTGGGTGCTCAACGGCAGCAAGATATTCATCACCAACGGTTCCTATGCCAACGTGTTCATCATCATCGCCATGACCGACAAGAGCCTCGGCACCAAGGGCATCAGCGCCTTCATCGTCGAGAAGACCGACCCGGGCTTCAGCATCGGCAAGAAGGAGAAGAAGATGGGTATCCGCGGCAGCGCCACCACCGAGCTTATCTTCGAGGATTGCCGCATCCCGAAGGACCGTCAGCTGGGTCAGTTGGGCAAAGGCTTCGGCCTCGCCATGAAGACCCTCGACGGCGGCCGCATCGGTATCGCCTGCCAGGCCCTCGGCATCGCCCAGGGTGCTATGGACGAGACCGTCAAGTACACCAAGGAGCGCAAGCAGTTCGGCCGCTCCATCAGCCAGTTCCAGAACACGCAGTTCCAGATGGCCGACCTCGAGACCAAGGTGCAGGCCGCCCGTCTGCTCTGCCGCTCGGCCCACTACAAGAAAGATCACGGCATCCCCTACAGCGCCGATGCCGCTATGGCCAAGCTCTTCGCCGCCGAGACCGCTATGGAGGTGACCACCAAGGCCGTCCAGTTCCACGGCGGCTACGGCTACACCCGCGAGTACCCGGTGGAGCGCATGATGCGCGACGCCAAGATCACCGAGATTTACGAAGGCACCAGCGAGGTCCAGCGTATGGTTATCGCCGGAAAACTTTTCAAATAATGAAAAATTGGAGTGAAAAGAAGTGAAAAGGAGTGAAAGGACAATAGCATTTGCTGGTACATTTGTCATCTCACTCCCTCTCACTCCCTCTCACTCCATTTCACTCCCCAAAAAAGAGAATATGAACATAGTAGTTTGCATAAAGCAAGTGCCGGACACCACCGAGGTGAAGATCAATCCCGTGACCGGTACGCTCATCCGCGAGGGCGTTCCCTCGATCATGAACCCCGACGACAAGGGCGGCCTTGAGTACGCCCTGCAGCTGAAGGACAAGTACGGTGCCCACGTCACCGTCATCACCATGGGTCTGCCCCAGGCCGAGGCCATCCTGCGCGAGGCCCTCGCCATGGGTGTCGACCGCGCCATCCTGCTCACCGACCGCAAGCTCGGCGGTGCCGATACGCTGGCCACCAGCAGCGCCCTCGCCGGCGCCCTGCGCACCATGGATGTCGACCTCATCATCACCGGCCGCCAGGCCATCGACGGCGACACCGCCCAGGTGGGTCCCCAGATCGCAGAGCACCTCGACCTGCCGCAGGTCTCCTACATGGAGGACCTCCAGTACGACGAGGCCACCAAGACCTTCACCATCAAGAAACAGCTCGAGGACGGCTACCAGGTGCTCGAGATGCAGGCCCCCTGCGTCGTCACCGCCCTGGCCTCCAGCGTGCAGCCCCGCTACATGACCGTCAACGGCATCGTCACCGCCTTCGACAAAGAGATCGAGGTCTGGGGTGCCGACCGCATCAACGTCCCCGAGGAGCACATCGGCAAGGCCGGCTCGCCCACGAGCGTCTTCAAGTCGTTCCCCAAGCAGCTCAAGCCCGCCGGCCAGACCTTCGAGGTGAGCCCCGAAGAGGCCGTCGAACTGATAGTCAACAAGCTCAAAGAGAAACATATCATCTAATGAAACAATGGAGTGAAAGGAAGTGAAAGGAAGTGAAAAGGAGTGAAAGGACAATAGCATCGTCTGGTACATTTGTCATCTCACTCCCTCTCACTCCCCATCACTCCCTCTCACTCCCTAAAAAGAAAGAACATGAACCTCACAGAATATAAAGACGTATATGTGTTTGCCGAGCAGCGCAACGGCAAACTGCAGAATGTGGCTCTTGAGCTCCTCGGCAAGGCCCGCGAGCTCGCCGACGCCAATAACGAGAAAGTCGTCGCCATGCTCCTCGGCAAGGACGTCAAAGCCCTCGCCCCCACCCTCATCGAGCACGGTGCCGACCGCGTCATGGTTGTCGACCACGACCTGCTGAAAGACTATATGACCGAGCCTTACACCGAGGCCATCACCGCCATCATCGAGAGCGAAAAGCCCAGCATCATGCTCATCGGCGCCACCACCATCGGCCGCGACCTCGGCCCGCGCGTCAGCGCCCGCAACCGCACCGGTCTCACCGCCGATGCCACCAAGCTGGAGATCAGCGACGACGAGGCCCACGAGTTCCGCATGACGCGTCCCGCTTTCGGCGGCAACCTCATGGCCACCATCCTCTGTAAGAACAACCGCCCGCAGATGAGCACCGTCCGCCCCGGCGTCATGCAGAAGATGGCCGCCGACAAGAGCCGCAAAGGCGAGGTCGTCGACTTCAAGGTCAACTTCGACGAGAAGAAGATCGCCCGCGTGAAGCTCGTCAAGACCGTCAAGGAAGAGAAAGCCGTCACCGACATCAGCGAGGCCAAGGTCCTCGTCAGCGGTGGTCGCGGCGTCGGCACCAAGGACGGCTTCGGCAAACTCGAAGCTCTCGCCAAAGAGCTCGGCGGCGAAGTCTCCAGCAGCCGCGCTATGGTCGACGCCGGCGTCATGCCTGCCGACCGTCAGGTGGGTCAGACGGGTAAGACCGTGCGTCCCGCCCTGTATATGGCTTGCGGCATCAGCGGCGCCATCCAGCACCTCGCCGGTATGGAAGAGAGCGAACTCATCATCGCCATCAACAAGGACAAGTTCGCCCCCATCTTCCAGGTTGCCGACCTCGGCATCGTGGGCGACCTCCACAAGATCGTCCCCATGCTGACGGAGAGGCTGAAGACCATGCAGAAATAACCCCCGGGACCGCAGACGTCCCCGTCTGCCCCAAACAAAACAAATAATTGGCCAGAGTTCCATCTGGTCAATTATTTTTTTGCCATATCAGAAAAACTTTGTATCTTTGCATTTTGAAATGAGTACAAAAGAGATATCTCAAGCCCTCGCCGAATACTTCGCCACACAACCGGTGACGAAAGCATGGCTTTTTGGCTCCTATGCACGTGGCGAGCAACGGGAGGACAGCGATGTGGATATACTTGTCGAGTTCGACCGCAAGAATGCGAAAGTGGGATTGCTTAAATATGCGGCCATCATTGTCGACCTGGAAAAAATCCTCAACTGCAATGTCGATTTGGTAGAAAACGGGGCCCTGATGCCCTGGGCAGAGGAAACTGCCAACCACGATAAAAAACTAATCTATGAGAGAGCCAGCGCGTGACCCCAGCCGTATCGAGCACATCTTGCTTGCCATCGCCAAAATTGAAGAGTATACCGACGGCATCACCTTCGAGCAACTGACGGCTGACAGCATGCGCATGCATGCCACCATCTACAATATCCAGATTATCGGAGAAGCGGCCTACAAACTAACCAAAGAATTCAAGGAAGGCCATCCAGAGGTGCCGTGGACGCTGATGGAAAAGATGCGGCATGTGCTTGTCCATGATTATTACAGGATACTCCCCGAAGCACTTTGGGATGTTGTCACTTCCGACATTCCTGCTCTGAAGCAGATGATGGAGAAACTCCAGCAATCTCTTTGATTAATCTAACTGAAAGCAAAAACATTATTTATGAAACGCACAAGCAAAATCATCGGGGGCATCGCCCTTGTGGCCTTCGGCATCGTCTGGGCCTTGGAGCTCCTCGACGTCATCAGCATCAGCCTTGAAGGCTGGTGGGCGCTCTTCGTCATCGTGCCCTGCTTCGTCAACATCTTCAGCGACCGCCACAAGGCCGGCGCCATCATAGGCTTCGGCATCGGCATACTGCTGCTCCTCGCGGCACGCGGCATCATCCCGTGGAACGACATCTGGAAGTATATGCTCTGCCTCGCCGCCGTCGTGTGGGGTGTGTCGCTGCTGTTCTTCAACAGCAAGAAGGGCTGCGGCCACTGCCACAACGGCGAGTCGGCCACGCCCGTCGTCCTCGACGGCGGCAAGCAGCACAAGATCGACGTCACCTTCGGCAAGCAGGAATACAGCTACGACGGCCAGCCTTTCGAGGGTGCCGACGTGCATGTCAGCTTCGGCTTCGCGGGCCTCGACCTGCGTGATGCCGACCTCCGCGACGGTGCCGTCATCGCCGTCGACTGCAGCTTCGGCGGCATGGAGATACGCGTCCCCAAGGGCGTCTGCGTCAACAACGGCATCGACGCCGCCTTCGCCGGCGTCGACTGCGACTGCTGCACCCAACCCTCCGACGGCTGTAAGACCCTCCACCTCAAAGGGCGCTGCAACTTCGGCGGGATAGAAATCAAGTAGACGCCATCCATAGGAAAAACGAGGCGGCCCGCAGCTCTCGCTGCGGGCCGCTATTTTATTATATAAAAATCAACCATTCTGCCTGACCTCTGGTCACGGCCTGCGTGGTATGCCTGCGACCCCTGAAAGGGTGATGTGGTATGCCTGCGAGCACCGCTGAAATAAATCAGATATAGCGAGTCAACACCTTGGAAATAAAACAGAATGCAGTGACCTGACGGAGCAGCGAGAGGAGAGCTAAGCTTGCTTAAGTTTTCCCGAGTCGCGACGGAAGTGGACGTAGACAATAGCACCTTTGAAAATAAAAATTATTGCAGCGAGTCACCTTGATGAGCAAACCATAAACCGTTACAGAGTGAAGCAAACGCATTCCCACATTCATTTTTATTTTGCCATATCAGAAATTATTCGTATTTTTGCACTCGATTTTGATTGAAAATCGAGTTTAGAAAACAATATTTTAAATGAAATTTACGCAATAATACAACCATCATGTTACCACGTATCCTCAACCTATCCAACGAGATAGATAGCAGCATCTTCCTATTCGGAGCCCGACAGACAGGCAAATCAACCATCCTGCGACAGCAGTTCCCCAATGCCATCTATATCGACCTGCTCGACAGCAGCATTAAAGAAAGGTATCGTCGCAACCCGACGCTCCTTTACGAAATGCTGAACGGGAAACCTGAAGGTACGCTGGTCATCATCGACGAAATACCAGAGGTGCCCACCCTGCTCGATGAAGTACACCGACTGATCGTCGAGAGCGGCCTCGTTTTCATCCTATGTGGCTCCAGCGCCCGAAAACTGAAACGCAAGGGTCACAACACCCTTGGAGGACGTGCCTTCCCTGTCTACCTCTATCCGTTCGTCAGCGCCGAGATACCGGAGTTTGATATCGACAGGGCCGTCACTTTCGGAATGCTTCCTCCTCACTATCTTGCCAAGAACCCTTCACGACTCCTGGCCGGATATATAAACGTTTACCTGAAAGAAGAGATAAAAGAAGAAGCCTTGGTGCGTAACCTCGACGCCTTCCAACGCTTTTTGGAAGTGGCAGCATTGACCGACGGCGAGATTGTAAACAACGCCAATATAGCACAGGATTGCGGAGTGCGTGCCACCACAGTAAACGCATATTTCGACATCCTCGAGGATACCCTGATGGGGTATCGCATCCCCGCATTCCGAAAAGTTATGAAGCGGAGGCTGATGCAGGCGCCGAAGTTCTACTATTTCGATATCGGTGTAGCCAACCACCTGCTGCACCGCAAAGAGCTGGTGCGGGGTAGTGCTGACTACGGCCATGCCTTTGAGCACTTGGTGATTCAGGAAATCTATGCATGGCTGCAATACACACATTCGGAGGAAGAACTATCCTACTGGCACACCTACACAGGCATCGAGGTGGACGCTGTCATTGGCGATGCCAGAGTGGCGATAGAGATCAAGTCAGCGGAAGAAATCCAACGACGTCACCTCAAAGGTCTCAAAGCCTTTGCAGACGAACACCCCGAAAGCCGACGGATACTGGTATCCCTCGACAAACTCAGCCGAACCATCGACGGCATAGAATGCCTCTATGTCCTTGACTTCTTCAAAACGTTATGGAATAAAGGATTATAAAATCCACACATTCCTATATTCTCACATTCACGCATTAAAAAAACATTCCCGCATTCCCTCCCATTACTCCCTCATTCCGTAATCTCAACACCATAACTTTATAGAAAAGTGTATTTTTTGCAGCGTGAAATTTATAGGAAAAATGTAATTATGCTATTTAAAAGATTAAAAATCAAACAAAAACACATCTTATATCTTCAATAATTAATATCAAAAATCATTACTATACTCCCGAATTTCATACAAAAATCAGGAATACACTTACCCTAGTTCCCTTATGAGGGACATCCTGATTGCCGGCTTATCCTCGTGTCGCTCGACCCCATCACACGCCGTTCTGGCGACGCCGAGCTAATCTACATTCTAGACTTCTTGAAGATGCTCTGGAATGGTGAAATATTCTAAAAGATAGTGGCCAGTGGATAGTGACTAGTGGATAGTGGCTAGTGGAGAATTTTTCGCTGGCGGCTATCGCCTGGCGTTGGATGAGGGTCGCCCTTTGGGCTCAAAATCTTAAGAAAATCCCTCAAAAATCTTTATAGGCTTGTGGATAGTGGTCGGTGGCCGTTACGAAAATTGACAATTGACAATTGACAATTGAGAATTGAGAATTGAGAATTGAAAATTGAAAATTGGTGAGGGGGGCTTGTGCTGTTGTGTGGCCGTCTACTAGCCGTCTACTAGCCGTTTAGTAGCCGTTTAGAGGATATAGGAAGTCGCGACAGATGGTCTCGACTAGGAGTGACAATTGGCCCTTGTCAACCCATTTTTCGGCCACGAGGGTATTCATTTTGCCACAAAAACCCTCACCAATGAGGTATTGATGGCGTGATTCGGGAGTGCGAAGGTGAGCGGTTGGGAGGGTGAAAGGTGCTGGAAGGAGGGGTGCGGAGGGCGCTTTATGGCCTTTTAGAGGAGGATTTGGATGCTTTTTGTCCCGTTTTTGAGGGTTGGCATCTTGGGAGCAGAGGGTTTGGTGATGTCGTATTTCATTGTTTGTTTGCTTTTTAGGTAAATTTGATTGGCTGGTTTCACGACAGACGACAGTCCGACAGTTTAATTTTTGAGGGGTACAATTCCCGTCTTTTCTTATTTATATATTTATATATTAATTAGTTATATATTATATAAAGGGGATGTTGTCGCGCATTTTTCTTTCTGTCGGACTGTCGGACTGTCGGATTTGGTTTTGATGAGTTGT
>ONJY01000035.1 GCA_900318275.1 uncultured Bacteroidales bacterium
CGAACCCCAACCTTATGACCCTACGGTGAACCACGCTCCCAAGCGTAAGGACATCCTGACGCCCGCCGAGAAGAAGCTGGCCATCCGCAACGCCCTGCGCTACTTCCCCGCCAAGCACCACAAGATGCTGGCCAAGGAGTTTGCCGAGGAGCTGCAGAAATACGGCCGCATCTATATGTACCGTCTGCGTCCCACCTACAAGATGTACGCACGCCCCATCGACGAGTATCCCGCCCGTTGCCGTCAGGCTGCCGCCATCATGCTGATGATACAGAATAACCTCGACCCCGCTGTGGCTCAGCATCCCCACGAGCTCATCACCTACGGCGGCAACGGCGCCGTCTTCCAGAATTGGGCCCAGTACCGCCTGGTGATGAAGTACCTCAGCGAGATGACCGACGAGCAGACCCTCGTCATGTACAGCGGTCACCCCATGGGCCTCTATCCCAGCCACAAGGATGCTCCGCGCGTGGTGGTCACCAACGGTATGATGATACCCAACTACAGCAAGCCCGACGACTGGGAGCGCTACAACGCCCTCGGCGTGACGCAGTACGGCCAGATGACCGCCGGCAGCTATATGTATATCGGCCCGCAGGGCATCGTGCACGGCACCACCATCACCGTCCTTAATGCCGCCCGTAAACTCGGTGGTGGCACCGCCGGCAAGCTGTTCATCACCGCCGGCCTCGGTGGCATGAGCGGCGTGGTCTCCATCACCGCCGAGATTAACCCCGCCGCTACGCAGAAGCGCTACGAGCAGGGCTGGGTCGACGAGGTGCACGACAACCTCGACGAGCTCTTTGTGGCCGTCAATAAGTCCATCGCCGCCAAGGAGGCCAAGAGCTACGCCTATCAGGGCAATGTCGTCGACCTCTGGGAGTACTGCGCCGAGAAGGGCATCAAGGTGGACCTCGGCAGCGACCAGACCTCGCTGCACAACCCTTGGGCAGGTGGTTACTACCCCGTGGGTGTCAGCTTCGAGGATGCCAAGGTGATGATGGCCGAGAAGCCCGAACTCTTCAAGGAGAAGGTTCAGGAGAGTCTCCGCCGCCATGTGGCCGCCGTCAACAAGCTCACCGCCCGCGGTATGTACTTCTTCGACTACGGCAACGCCTTCCTGCTGGAGAGCAGCCGCGCCGGCGCCGACATCTGGAATGCCGACCACACCGCTTTCCGCTACCCCTCCTACGTGCAGGACATCATGGGTCCGATGTGCTTCGACTACGGCTTCGGCCCCTTCCGCTGGGTGTGCACCAGCGGCAAGCCCGAGGACCTCGACAAGAGCGACCACATCGCCATGGAGGTGCTGGGCGAGATTGCCGCTACTGCTCCTGCTGAAATCCAGCAGCAGATGCACGACAACATACAGTGGATACGCGGCGCCAAGGAGAACCACCTCGTTGTGGGCTCCCAGGCCCGTATCCTATATGCCGACTGCGAAGGCCGCACCAAGATTGCCGCCCGCTTCAACGAGGCTATCAAGAAGGGTGAGATCAGCGCCCCCATAGTGCTCGGTCGCGACCACCACGACGTCAGCGGCACCGACAGCCCCTTCCGTGAGACCTCGAACATCTACGACGGCTCCAACCGATGCGCCGATATGGCAGTTCAAAATGTCATCGGCGACTCCTTCCGCGGTGCCACGTGGGTCTCTATCCACAACGGCGGCGGCGTAGGCTGGGGCGAGGTGATAAACGGCGGCTTCGGCATGGTTCTCGATGGCTCTGAAGCTTGCGACCGCCGTCTCCGCATGATGCTCCACTGGGACGTCAACAACGGCATCAGCCGCCGCAGCTGGGCCCGCAACGAGGGCGCCATGTTCGCCATCAAGCGCGCCATGGACATCTGCCCCGAGCTGAAGGTCACTATGCCCAATCTCGTCGACGACAGCGTCCTTGACTCTTTAACTTTTTGACTCTTAGACTTTTAGACTCTTAGACTTTTTGACTTTTAGACTTTTAGACTCTTAGACTTTTTGACTTTTAGACTTTTAGACTTAAAATATTAGATTATGAAAGGAAGTCAGATACCGTTCAGGAAGAACATGATTCAGGGCTGCGCCATAGTGCTGGCGGCTCTGGTGCTGGGCATCTTCATGGTGTGTACCGTGAAGACCCTCAAGTCGTATGACGACACCGTCAAGGTGCGCGGCCTCTGTGAGAAAGAAGTGCCCGCCGACCGCGTGGTGCTGCGCATCAGCTTCAGCGGCCAGGATAACGAGCTCACCGATCTGCGCGCCACAATGGAGCGCAACGAGAAGGCTGTGGTGGACCTGCTGAAGAAGGCCGGCTTCACCGACGAGGAAATCAAGTACACTTCGGCTCACTTCAACGACCGCTACGACAGCTACTATACCAACAACATCCGTTTCCGCTACAACGCCAACCAGACCATCAACGTCTTCACCGACAAGATGGACGTGGTGCGTGAGTTGGAGCGCACCATCGACGGCGACCTGCTGAAGCAGAACATCATCAGCAACAGCTATGCCAGCTACGAGTATCACGGCCTCAACGACATCAAGCCCTCGATGATTGCCGAGAGCCTCGAGAACGCCCGCTCGGCCGCCGACGAGTTCGCCAAGAACAGCCACAGCAAGATTGGCAAGATGCGCACCGCCTCGCAGGGCTACTTCGAGGTGGAGGACCTTGATGAGAATACCCCGCAGATCAAGAAGGTACGCGTGGTGACCACCGTTGAATATTACTTAAAATAAGGGTTTTGGGTTATAGGTTATGGAGATGCTGACGCATTATATGACCGCACAAGTGACCATAACCAATGTCCATAACCCATAACCCCTAACCAATAACCCAATCTCAGGGGTCTTCTTGCCAACCCCCTTTAACAAAACAAGAATCATGACACAGAAAGACAGTGTAATAATCTATTCCGGCGGGCTCGACTCGACCACGCTGCTCTACGAGGAGCGTGAGCGTGTCGCGCTCGCCGTCACCTTCGACTACGGCAGCAACCATGCCGCGCGCGAGATAGCCTGTGCACGCCTTCACTGTGCCCGTCTGGGCATAGAGCATGTGGTCATAGACCTGGCCTTCTTCAAGCAGCATTTCTCCTCGTCGCTCCTCAGCGGCGCCGACGCCATCCCCGACGGCGACTATGCCGACAGCAACATGCGCAGCACCGTGGTGCCTTTCCGCAACGGCATCATGTTGAGCATTGCTTGCGGCCTCGCCGAGAGCCGCGGCCTTAAGCGTGTGCTGATAGCCAACCACGGTGGCGACCACGCTATCTACCCCGACTGCCGGCCGCAGTTCGTCGCTGCTATGGACGCCGCCATGCAAGCCGGCACCTACGACGGCGTGCAGCTCGTAGCACCCTACACCGACATCAGCAAGGCCGACATCGTGCGGCGCGGGGTGCAGCTGGGCATCGACTACGGCGAGACCTACTCGTGCTACAAGGGCGGCGAGCACCACTGCGGCACCTGCGGCACCTGCACCGAACGCCGCGAGGCCTTCCTTGAGGCCGGCATCCCCGACCCGACAACGTATGAAAAATAATTCTCAATTTTCAATTTTCAATTCTCAATTTCCAAAGTGTATTACGTAACCAAACATATAGAGGTTTCCGGCGCCCATCGTCTGGAGCTCGACTACCCCAGCAAGTGCACCCAGCTGCACGGCCACAACTGGCAGATTACCATCTACTGCCGCGCCCGCGAGCTTGACCGCAACGGCATGGTTGTCGACTTCTCGAAGATAAAGAGCCAGATTGTCGACCGCCTCGACCACCAGGTCATCAATGACGTCATCGGCTGCAACCCCACGGCCGAGAACATAGCCCGCTGGTGCCAGCAGCAGGTGCCCAACTGCTACCGCGTCGACGTGCAGGAGACCACTGGCAACACGGCAACCTACGAAGTGGACGAGTGATGCGCGTCAACGAGATATTCTACTCCCTGCAGGGCGAGGGCTACTACAGCGGCACCCCCGCCGTCTTCGTGCGCCTCAGCGGCTGCAACTTGCGCTGCCCCTTCTGCGACACGCAGCATGAGAGCGGCACCGTGATGAGCGAAGCCGAAGTGGTGGAGGCCGTGAAGCGCTATCCTGCCACCCATGTAGTCGTCACCGGCGGCGAACCATCTCTGCAGCTCACCGCGAGTCTCGTCGACGCCCTCCATGCCGCAGGTCGCTACGTGGCTGTGGAGACCAACGGCACGCATCCGCTGCCCGACAATGTCGACTGGGTGACACTCTCACCCAAGAGTGCCTTCGTCGACGGCGCCGACGTGGTGCTGACCCGCGCCGACGAAATAAAGGTCGTCTACGACGGCATTCACGACCCCGAAATGCAACTTACCAATTCTCAATTCTCAATTCTCAATTCTCAATTTCTCCAGCCCTGCGACACCGGCGACGCCGCACGCAACCGCCAAATCACCGCCGCCACAGTGGAGTATATCAAGAGCCATCCCGAGTGGAGGCTTTCCTTGCAGATACACAAAATATTAGACATACAATGAACAGAGAACAAGACAATTTGCAGGCCCTCGGCCACAAGAGCAATATCCCCGACACCTATGCCCCCGAGGTGCTGGAAACCTTCGAGAACCGTCACCCCGAGCGCGACTACTGGGTGCAGCTCAACTGCCCAGAGTTCACCACGCTGTGCCCCATCACCGGCCAGCCCGACTTTGCGGAGATCAAGATACTTTACATCCCTGATATCCAGATGGTGGAGAGCAAGAGCCTCAAGCTCTACCTCTTCTCCTTCCGCAACCACGGCGACTTCCACGAGGACTGCGTCAACATCATCATGAACGACCTCGTGCGCCTCATGGACCCCCGCTATATCGAGGTCGTTGGCCTCTTCGTGCCTCGCGGAGGCATCAGCATACACCCCTTCGCCAACTACGGCCGCCCCGGCACCAAATACGAGGCCCTCGCCGAGCACCGCATGACCAACTACAAGCTATGAAGCAGATACTGCTTATCAACGACGTCGTCGGCCATAGCCACGTGGGCATGGTGGCTATGTGGCCCATACTCACCTACTACGGCCACGCCGTCTACAACCTGCCTACGGCCTTGGTGAGCAACAACTTCGACTACCGCGACTTCTCCGTTATGGAGACCACCGCCTACATGCGCGACACCATGCCCGTATGGCAGAAGCTGGGCTTCCGCTTCGACGCCGTATGCACAGGCTTCATGTTCAGCGACGAGCAGGCTCGCCTCGTGGCCGACTACTGCCGGAGTCTGGCTGCTACAGGCACCGCCGTCTTCGTCGACCCCGTGATGGCCGACAGCGGCAGCCTCTACAACGGCCTCGACCAGCGCCATGTGGAGCTCATGCGCGACATGGTCAGCGTCGCCGACCTCACCTTCCCCAACTACACCGAGGCCTGCTACCTCACAGGCACCACCTTCCGCCCCGACGGAATGTCGTGGGACGAGGCCTGCCGCATGCTCGACGCCATTGCCGCCCTCGGCGCCAAGGCGGTGGTCATCACCAGCGCCAAGGTCGACGGACAGTCGTGCGTGGTGGGACGCCGCAGCGACAGCCAGCTCGCCGGCATAGCACAGGAACACGGCGACGGCCGCTATTTCCGCCTCGACTACGACGAGATCCCGCTCACCTTCCCCGGCACCGGCGACATCTTCTCCTCAGTCCTCATAGGCCACCTCATGAACGGCGAGACACTCCGCCAGAGCACCCAGACGGCCATGACCGTCGTCAGCCGCCTCATCGACCGCAACCGCAACCAGGACGACCTCCGCCTCGGCATCCCCATCGAGCAATGCCTCGACCTGCTGTAGCCGGTTTTCTCAATAAAAAGAACGGCTCCTTAGGGAGCCGTTTTTTCTTACCTCTCAATTCTCAATTCTCAATTTTCAATTCCACTTTCCCCTCTCCCTTTAATAAACTTTGTGTAGTATTTATCCTTGGCGGTGGTTATCTCGAGGAGGTATACCCCCGGGGCGAGGCACGAGACGTCCGCCGAGGAGGCCGTTGCCGTCAGCGGCATCCGCCAGCCTGAGAGCGATATCGCCGCCACCGCCGTGGGTACGTCGCCTGCCGGGCAGTCGAAGTGCAGCCTGTCGGTGGCCGGCACCGGGTACACCCGCGGTGCGACAGCCGAAACGGTGCTGATGCCGTGTGTAGGCCGCACATAAGGGTGCATGAAAGCTGTGTCCACATACTTGGCTATGACGTTGGTCTCCCCATAGACAGGGAAGCTTATGTCCCCGAACTGAGCATTTGTCTTCAGCAAGTTGCACAGATACAGTACACTGTCGTGTGCCACTATTGGACCTGGATAATTAGTATTGCAATTCGTTAACATGCATCCATAATCAATGCCGTCAATGAGATTGCCCATATAGTCAAACACCATTAATCCTATTCCTGTGTGATACACGGTGTTGTATCTTATGGTTTGTGAAGGAAGCCTTATTCCACCAAAATAATCGCATTGCAATACAACCCTGTTGTTTTTACAATACAAGTTCCCTCTTTCTCCGTACCAGCCAACTGATTGTGAACCCACTATCGACGGAACCACACTATACGAGTGCATCACAGGAATACTGTCCGTATTATAGAATGAAGCAATGCTTACGCCGTCCTTTAACGGAAGCGTTCTTCCACGGTACGACAATACGGAATTATAGTGTATTGTATCATCTACCGATGTCCTGCGACCGCTTGTCGCTGATAGGAAAACCAAATTACTGTCATAGTCAAAATCAATATCAACGACAACATTATGTACATAATCCCGCCTCGTTTCATCTATCAGATTGTCGTCATACGTAATAATCCATCGCGTGTTTAATTCTTGGCTATAACTAGTCAAGAAACTAAATCCTCTGGCATTTCTTACAAATCCCATATGAAGAAGAGAATCAACAACTATTGTATCATTGCCGGGAGCGGAATTTGCTAAATATAAGGGGATAAAATAAACATTTCCATTCATATCAACCTTTATGTTAGTCTTAAAAGGCGTATGTCCATCTATATTCCATTTTTGGATCACATACCGGCAATCCAACAAAGTGTCGAAATGCGGAGAGAATTTAATCACTTGCGGAAACCATAGGCTCGGCCGACCTTCTATTCGGTACTCACCCACCAAACGTCCATCGACCCAGAACTTGAGCCCTCGTATCGAGTCCTCTGGAGTTAAATCATAATAGCCGGCTCCAGAACATTTATCCACCGCAAATCGACCAATATATATATTCCCATCATCATCTACATCAAAGGATGGATATCTAAATTTTTCTATACCCTTAAGCCATGGGGTAGTATCTGCATGAGAGGGCGAGGGGCGATACACAATATCGTTCCCATCTACATCTGTAAATGTGATAGTCAAGAAATGCTGTTCCTTTACATTGCCGTCAAAATCAAAAACAAGATATGCCAAAAACGCAGATCTAAAATATCGGACATCAATTGGATAGTTGGTTGGCGTTACTAAGAACGTATCAAGAAAGTAGAGATAGCCCAGATCGGTATTTCCATAAAAATCCATTATACATGCAAAAGAGGTGTCCCCAATCTTCTTTATGTCGTAAGGACTACTTCCATTCTGATTGGCAAAAATCACTTTCTTCCAAACCATTTCTCCCTCTGTGGATATTTTGGCAATGAGTACATTGTTAGGCAGGTCTTTGGCCGTTTTATTTATAGAGGGTAATATGTACTCCGCTCCATCCCATACTGATGATGCATCACAATTGCCGAGTATGTAAAGATTCCCAAGACTGTCGGTGATTCCTCCTACAATGGGCCGATACTCATTTGATACCGTAAATCCCTTCGCCCACTCAAAACGCTGCGCCTGGGCTGCACATGCCATGACAGCAAGCAATGCAAATACAAATAGTCTCTTCATAGCTCTATTGCTTTATGAGTTTATGATATGTCACATCTCCATTCTTTGTTCTAATTCGTATTATATATGAGCCCGCCGGCATACTTTGTATGTCAAACACCTCCGTGTCAGTGAAAACAGCCAGTTTGCGTCCGTTCATATCCATGACCACAACCTCTACCACCTCTCCTGACGCTCCCGTCACCGTCACCTTGCCCGTCGTCGGGTTGGGCATAAGGCTCGGCATTGTCGGGTCTGCCGAGGACATTTCGTTTTCTTTTCCGCCACCCTTGGCGCGCGGTGTCACGCCGGCGTCCACTATCAGACCGAGGAGATCTTTGGCATTGATGCACACCGTCAGCCGGCAGAGCTGGCCGTCGTTGCAGACGATGGCGAGGAAGCACACCTCCGATTTTTCATAGACTAGCTGCGAGAGGCGTGCCATGTCCACCATGCCGAGGCCGGTCACAGTGCCGGTGCCGGAATAGTGCCAGTCTATGACCATCGGGGGCTCCGTCCAGAAGGCGAGGACGTTGCCCACCGCTCCGACGTCACACACGAAGTCGAAGTATGCCGCCGCGCTGCTCGACAGGCTCCTGTCGACCTGAAGCTGGCCAAGCACCATGGTCTTTTCGCAGTCTATCTCAGGCATAAGGTCGACGCTGAACGTCAGCTCGCACTCCTGGCAGAGCATGTCCGTCAGCATGAAGTTCGCCACCGAGGGCTCCAGCGACACCACCTTCAGCCTGACGGAGAAGGTGTAGCAGTCGTTGGGGGCTATTGTCGTGTTGGTGAAGTCGGTGTTGACGATGCTGACATTGTGGTCATGCAGTGTCAGCTGCAGGTCGTCGGTGCAGAACACCCGGTTGTTGTGGTGGTTGCATATCGTCACATCCACGTCGTATATCAGCGCGCAGCCTTCCATTGACTGTGTGCGCTCGTAGCTCACCTCCATGCTGTCGCAGTCGCAGAACTCCTTGTTGTCTATCGTCAGCGCCGGCGATGTCTCGCTGCAGTTGCCGCCGCCGTAGGTGACGTCGAGGCTGTAGCTGCCCAATCCCTGCAGCGGCAACCACAGCGGCGCATGGTAGTAGTCGCCACTCCCAGTTGCCACGCTGTTGCCGTCGCGTTTCCACTCCCAGCCTATTATCTGGCTGTCGTCCGTCAGTCCCCACACGGGCAGGTAATAGTTGAAGAAGGCGTTACACTTCTTGTAGCATCCCGTGAGCAGGGCCTCGAAGTCGGGCTGTCGGTCAATCCTTATCGTGGCGGTGTCCGAGGCGCATCCTATGGACGGGTCGTAGTAGTAAGCCTCCGCCATGCCGTGGGTGTAGTAGTCGGCCGTAGCCTCTGTGCTGCCGTTGCTCCAGTGCATCTCGCCCGTGAATCCCGTGGCGGCCAACCGCACCGGTGGCTCGCTGATGCAGGGGCTTCCGCTGAAGGCTATCGTCGGCGCCGCGGGCTTGGCGTGGACGGTGACGGTCTCCGTCGCCGTCGACGAGCAGGTCGACGACTGGTCGGTTACCGTGAGCGTCACGGTGTAGGTCCCTGTTCCCTGCGGGGCCGTGAAGGTGATATTGGGCTCTGTCGAAGTCTGCAGCACGTTGTTGTTGGCATCTGTTATCACCCAGCTGTAGGTAATGTTGTTGCTGCTGGGTCCCTGCTGCCCGTACAGTGTCAGCTCGTCGCCCTCGCAGCAGTTGAAGTTATCCGCGTAGATAGTCGCCGTAGGGGCGTTGAGGAACGCGACATTTGTCGACGCCTCGCGTTGGCAGTAGTCGTAATTGATGACATATACAAAATAGTCATCTGTACGGTAGGTGTGGTATATATTGCTGACGGACGGTCTGCGAGTAAGATCCTTATGTCGCCAAAATTCATATTGATTATTCGATGCAAGCAAATCAAAATAGATATCTTTGGGATTGCCATTAGGACACTCATTTGAACCTAACATTTTTATTAATTGACCATTATATAATGCGTCAGAAGAAGAGTTGATTACAAAAGGTGCCGTCATCAAACTCGTGCATCCGTAGTTGTCAGCGACAGCAACACTGACGTTGTATGATGATTGCTGTGCTTTAAACGTATGCGACACAGCCCCGCTTGCGGTGTGGTAGCTGCTGCCGTCACCGAAGGTCCAGAAGGTGGACACTATGCTGCCCGGGTAGTTGATGTTCGCCGTGAGCCTGATGGGGGTGTTGTCGCAGGTTCGGTTTGAAGGGTTGGCTGGATTAGATGTTGTTATATCCACCGGCGACACCCCCTGCGGCACTTGCGGCATGCCTATCGTTGCTGTGCCAAGTAGGCAGCCCGGGGTCGGTATGCTGCCGTTGGTGCCATAGCCCGTCAGGTAGAACCGGTAGGTTGTGGGAGCCGGCGGCGTAGGTGTGGGGGTGAAAAGGGCACTGGATGAGGAGGCCGACATTGTGATTGTGCCCACAGGCACGTCGTTCTCGTCTATCACCTGTATGTACACCGTCTTTGCCGGGCGTAAGAAACGCGAGTTGTTGTCCACGCGTATGCTGTTGCATTGCGGCACGAAGGTGAACTCGGGGATGAAGTCGACGGTCATGGCATAGAGGCCTTCGTAGCAGGGGCCGAAACCCGAGCGCGCCTCCACAGTGTGGATGCCCACATCGTTGAACTGCACCTCTACCTCGCTGTAGTGTTGTCCGCCGGTGCTAACTATATCTCCGTCTGGCGCATTCCAATACACCACGGAGGGGTGTTCGACAGCTGTGAGCGACAGCGTGCGCGTGCAGTAGTCGTACTGGCTTGTGAAGTGCATCGTGTCGCACGGGAGCGTCAGAGGGCCTCCCTCATAGAATGTGCTGACCGACGCCGAACAGCCCGTGGCATTGTCGGTGACGATACATGTATACGTGCCGGAAGCGGACATGTTGTTACCGGGGTGGTAGCACGCCGTCGAGCACGGTACTATAGCTTGGGGCATACCATAATCCTGTGTGTATCTCCAAACGAATGAATAGTCTGTCGTGTTCAACTGCGGCTCCACGCAGAGGTCCCTCGTGCTCCTGTCGAGGTAGAGACCCTGCAGCAGCGGCTGCGGGTTGACGTGCACCGTCTTGTGGCCCTGTACCCTGTGTCCCTCCACGGTGCAGTAGGTGTAGGGACTGCTGCTCAGCGTCACCGTGACGTTGCCTTCGCGGTCGAAACTGTGCGTCGCCGAAGTGCCATTGTAATGAGAACCCTCGATGCTCCACCTGTATGTCGAGGGGTTGCCGCCGCTGCCGGTATATGTCGCATTGGTGTGAATGCACACGGTGTCGGGTCCCGCTATCATCGGCGTTATACCCGCGATGTTTGTCACGGTGATGGGTATCACGGTGTCGGCGTGAATGTTGCCGCAGTAGCGGCGCTCCAGGTTAACAGTGAAGGTCACTGGTGTCTGTATCTCGTTGATGACAAGGGTGACGCCGCTGTGCAGTTGCGACCCCTGCGCCGAAGCGCAGTACTGCTTGTTGTACTCGAGGCTCCAACGGTAGAGCATACCCTCGTCGCTCTGGTCGGGCACCTCGGCGTCGCCCCAGGTGATTACCGTGCCGGGGCACGCTGTGATATTCGCCGGTATGTGCATCGGCGCCGGCTCGAATTCCTCCATCGTGTGCACATAGTAGTCCGCCGACTGGCACTGCAGCACCATGTCGTAGTTGTACACATGCACGTCGCACACCTCTCCCAGGTAGCTTATCGTCACGCTGTCGCCGCTGTAGGTCTGTGGCGTCGCCGTGGTGCAGGCGGGATGCCACACGAGCATGTAGTTGGGCTGCGAGGGCGTCCCCGCCAGCGCGGCACCGCTGTAGAGGCATGCCGTGTGGCGGTTGGCGGGGTCGAGGTCGGCCACCGTCGGCGCCGGCGGTGTAGGTCTGACGTCGAGCACGAAGGAGGGCCCGCAGCAGTAGTCGGGGTGTTCGGCCGTGACGAGGTAGCGCCCCGCATGGCTGAAGATGTGGCTGAAGGTGGTGCCTGTGCCCGTCGCGGCCACGGCGTTGCCATTGGCCAGGTCGTAGGCTGTCCATGCCGCGCTCACCGCCGGCGTCACCGCCAGGCTGCAGGCGTTGCTCACGCATATACGGTCGGGGCCCTCAATGGTGAGCGGCGGCTTCACGGTTATCGTCAGGGGGCGTGCGGCATAGGGGCCGCAGCCGAGGAAGTCGCAGCGGTAGCTGCACTCCAGCGTGTAGGTGCCTGCCTGGTTGAACACCAGGCGCATCTCGTTGGCGAGGCTCTTGAGGCTCGTGTCCACGCCCGTCGTCGGGCTTATGCTCCACCGGTACCCTGTGGAGCCAAACAACGGCAGCGAGAAGAGCACGGCCTCGCCTTCGCACACCGTCGTTTGGCCCTCGATGGAGAGGCTGTCGTGTATCACCGGCACCTTGAGGCTCATCAGCGTAGGACACACAAGGCCGCCGCACACCACGCCGTCGAGTCCTATCACGCCGTAGCCGTCGACGGGGTGGTCCCACAGCACCGTGGGCTGCGCTGTGCCCTGGCCGTCAAGTATGGTGCCGCCCTCCACATACCACGAGTAGTCGTGGCATGCTGGGTTGAGGGCTGTATAGGTCACCGTGGCGTTCTTGCACACTGTGCCGTAACAGTCAAGCTCCAAAACGTCGCCTTTCAGCAGTTCTATTTCGTAAGTCTCCTCGTCGTAGCATCCGCAGTTGTTGTACACGCGGTGTGTGACGGTACCGTTCCGGTTGATGTTCTCAAGCACAAAGTCCGGCGTCGACGTCTGGTCATTTCGGGTGAACTTCCACATATAGCCCGCTATGTCGCTGCCCTCCGCAGTGGAACGGTCGAGGAACTCCACCGTGCCGCCCTTGCACACGTATATCACCTTGCTGCCGTCGGGACGCGTCGTGTATGGCGGCACCGACACCGACCCCACGGTGGGGTTGTCGATGAGCCTGACGCGGACCGTCTCGATGCAGGTGTCGCCCTGTCCGTCGGCCACCGCCACCACCACATAACCCCATGTGTCGGTGCCCCATTCCACCGTCACCTGGTCGCCGTTGGCGGTGTGCGACACGTCGCCGGACACCTGCCAGACATAGCCGCTCGCCGTCGCCGCCCCCAGGTCGGCATGCGCCGTGTAGGTCACCGTGGAACCCTTGCAGGCCACCATCAGGTTCGGGTACTCGTCGGTGATGTCGTTCTTGTAGTCGTAGAGGCACTCCGAGTCGAAGTCACCGGTGATGACCACGGAGCACTGCCGCGCCGGCGGTGTCTGCGCCCACAAGGCGCCGACGACCAATGACAGGAGTAGTGAAAATGATAATAGTTTTTTCATGGTATTTGGTATTTATATAACGTTCCTATGGGCATTTTATTGCCCTGTTTGGTTTATTTAATTTCGGCCACGCAGATGAAAACATTGTTCACGCTGTCGTAATAGATTGTAACAGTATAACCGTTGTTTGACATATTGCCAGCCCATGCTATCGCATCATCTTTGTCATGCGTGGTATACGTCACCACCTCCTTGGAGGCATTGGCCTGACGTGTGTTGGCCGCATTGCTGAAAGTGACCCTGCAGCCACTCTCCGCAAGATCCACCATCCTCTGGAGAAAAGCAATCCAAGCCTCATCTCCCTCTATTACCATCTGGCCTTCCTCTCCATTGACAGTATACACCACTGTCCGTTTTGTTGTATTCGCATCTACAACATCAATGTTTGAGGGAGTCAAAACCTCAACCGTTTCTTTCTGGCAACCTGCCATCGCTGCGGACAAAGCCACAACAGCCATAATTGTTCTAACTGTCTTTTTCATAGTTTTTTTATTTTACGTATTCAAAGTGTTTATATAATCTGTTTTTGCCTATCATCCATGCACATTCCTGCGTATGGGCATGGAACACGTAGATGGTTCGGGTGGCGTTATAGGATATCGCCACTTCAATGTCGTCAATGTCTGCCAGCGGCAACTGCTGCTGCGGCTGGTTGGCGGGATAGCTACGTAGACTCACCACATCACCTCCGTTCAGAAAAGTGAGCCTGACAGGCTCCGGATAGAGATCGATATGCATATTCATAAATGTCGACAGCAACTCCGACCAAGCCTTCTGGTCCTGCGCAACCAACACTGTCACAGCCACCGTCACGGTGTCGTTTATGCGGAAGTCATTTATATATGTCGCCTCGATGTCCTGCCGGTCGGCATACTTAATGTATGTCTCGCTGACCTCGCGCGGTGCGAAGAGGCGCTGGCGGTAAGTCCAGAGCGTCGACGCCCCTGCGCAGAGCAGCACCACGATTCCTATTATGAGCAGTCTCTGTTTCATACCTTTTCCAGGACGTTGTGCATCCCGTCGCACACCTCGTGCGGCTCCGATGTCTGGTCGCCCACCATGTAGCCGTAGTCGGGGACCGGCAGGAGCGCCGGCAGGAGTGCGAAGGCGAGCAGACCCGCCACGGCGGCGTAGAGTGCTGAGCGGCGCCGCATGCGGTGGCGCTCCTTGCCGTACCACGACAAGTCGGCCTCCACGACACCCACGGCGGCGGCGCGGCACTGCAGCCTGTCTACCAGGCGTTCCACATCCACGGTCACTGGCCGTGATTTTTTCTTTGTCATGTCCATATCTTTCATTGCTCCTTTGTTTTCATGCCCAATGCCTCGGCGCGGCGGCGCATGTGCTCCAGCATGGTGCGCCGTATGCGCTTCAGTGTGGAGGGGCTGACGTCCATCCTTGAGGCTATCTCTTCGTTGCTGTAGCCCTGCCGCAGCAGCTCGAGCAGCTGCCGTTCGCGGCCGCTGAGGCCGTCGGCGAGCTCGTCGACGAGGCTCCCGTCGCTTGGCTGCTCCACGGCCTCCATGGACTCCACGGTCTCAGCCAGCGCCACGCCGCCGTGGTGCCGCCGGCCTCGCAGGGTGTGGTTGATGCCGTGCATCGTCTGCCAGTAGACCCACGCTCCCTGCGCAGCCTCCCACAGCAAGCCCTCGCGACGGCGGTAGTTAGTCCACATGCACGCCACAGCCTCCTGCATCAGGTCGCGACACAGCTGCTCGTCGCCGTCGGAATACAGCACGCAGAGCCTGCGCACCGTCCCGTTATGGCGCTCCATCAACCGTACGAACTGTTCTTCTGTCTCCATGACGCTACTGTGGCGAAAAAAAACTTTACATATATATAAACCCATCTTTTCGCCAAAAAGGGTCAAATCACCCCCAAACTTTAACATTATTTAACTTTTGAGGCACAAAAAGCCCACAAAAACGGTACGGAAGAGGGGGACAGGCACCTCTCCATCGGGGGGGGGATAACTTTTCGCCAAATTATTTTTTCTTCTCTCCGACTCTCTGACCGACCGCAAGTTGACCTTGGCGGCCGTCCTCGCAACTTGCGTGTTGATAAAAACCTCTTGGCCGGTCGGCGGTTTCTCCGTAATTTTGTGGACAGAAAAACAACCAACCTTTTTGCTTAACTTTATGATAGACAATGTCAGCAGCAGTATGACACAAGATACAAATGCAATAATAGACAGATACCCAGCTCGTTCGGATTTGGAAGACAGGATCAGTACGCTCGAAATGTGGTTCTCACGGATGAGAGAAGCACTCAACACTGAAAATCGGGCGGCGACGGAGAGAGCAACTCCGTCGCCGCAACTGCCTCTGGAGGTGCCGCTGTTACCTCAGAGGACGGTCGATCAGAGACGCGAGGCACTGACAACATTCTACCGCACAGACGATTGTCCGCACTTCCATGTGATGCGGGACGACCGCGAGGTGTTGGCGGTGCTGCAGGGTTTGAAGCACCTGGAATGGGTGTACCGCAAGGTACGTCAGGTGGGGGTGTTCGAAGGCGAGGTGAGCGACGAGGAATGGCTGGCAGTAATGAAGGGCCCCACCTATAGCCGGCAGGCACCGACGCGGAGAATCGCGTGGAGGGCAAAATATCTGTGCAAGTCGTTTGTGGCACAATATCTTGGCAGCGACTACTCAACGGCAGAACAAGTGTTCTGCTTGGCCGGAGGAAAAGAGATTAAGGATTTGAAATTCACAAATATATCGAAGAATAAAGATGTCTGCGACGAACAGACGGGAAAAATCGCCGTGGTGATACGGAAAGCGATAAGATTTGCGGACTAACAATGGACTAATGTCCATCGCCAATGGACTAAACCTATGAGAGCCGCCAAGGGGTGTTCCTGTTGAGGGACACCCCTTTCTGTTTTGCTGGACGCAAAAATATCTATACTCCGGACTTAAGTCCATCTTAGTCCATTGCCGGGTGGGGGAAAGGACTTACCTTTGCCGCAGATTTCAATCGGGGAAAAAAAGATGCAGACAGACATTCTATCCAAATCTTTTAAAATCTGATTGAGAAAAACCCTGACCGAGAAAAAAAGTATTAACCAGAGTTGAGGCGGACGAAGTCTCGCGAGCATCGGGTGGCCACCCTTCTGACACTTCTCTCGCAATTCAACTTGACAATGAAAACAAACAAAACCAAAACCCAGATGACGACAATGGTCGACGGCCTGATGACCTTCGGCACCACCGACAACGGACTCCACACCCTCGACTTCATGTGCACCGAGTGCGTCGAGATGGAACCCTTCCTCGCCAACTGCCGCGTCCAGGGCATGCGCGACGGCAACGTCTACATCACCGAACGCCCCAAGCAGAAACACAACACACCCATCTTC
>ONJY01000048.1 GCA_900318275.1 uncultured Bacteroidales bacterium
TAGGGTATGTTCTCGGCGGTGATGTCGCGGTGGTAGTTGCGGTTGGGGTCTATATAGTAGGGACACCAGGCAGAATACTCCATGCGGCCGGGGCCTTCCTTGTAGCGTGTCTTGAGAATCTCGGACCGCTCGTTGATGAACGAGCCCACGAGGTAGTCGAGGTCGTCCTGGTAGCCGCCGCTGTTGGAGCGGGTGTCGAGGATGATGCCACCAAGCTGGTTACGCGGGGTGGTGCATGCTACGGTGAGCCAGCGGTCAATGAGCACCTGAGCAGGGGTGCCCACCATGTCGCGCATCACCGGTGTGAGGGCGGCGTTGGTGGTCCAGAGGTATGGCACCTTGCGCCCGTCGGCGAGGGTGAAGAGGCAGTAGTAGTAGTCTACGTTGACACCAAACTCTGGAATAAAAGCCGTGGCGTTGCTCTGCTCGCTGACGGTGTATTGGCCTGTGATTCCGGCGAGGAAGCTGCCTGAGCTACTGCGCGGCTCTCGATGTAGTAGTCGCGGCTCTGCACTTCGAGCAGTCCGGGGCGGATGATGACGCGCGGGTCAGTCTCGCCCGGGGCGGGGTGCAGGTTCCTCACCATGAATGTCATGTGGTGGTCGCGCATTTTGCCCACCAGGCCGAGGTAAAGCTCATTCAGCTCGGCGGTACGTACATATCCGCTATCTTTGTATTTCTGGTCGAGGGCCTCGAAGCGCGGCATGTAGCGGTCGTGGGCGGCGTCCCAGTTGACGGTGTCGACATCCCAGAAGACATAGCCTGTGTTCATGCACTTCCACAGGTACTGGAACTGCTCTGTATAGGTGCTGTAGGCCAGCTTGCTGTTCTCGCCCGGATAAGGGATATAGTCGGCCTCCTTGCGGCAGGCGGCGAAGAGCATCGTCGCCGCGACGGTGAGTATGATATATCTCTTCATGGCTTTCATAGTTTATAGTTGACGTTGAGACTTAACGACAGCGTGTTGAGGTACCGCGGGTCGGCGAGGTGCGGCGAGCCTTTGTGGTGCGACGTCAGGTCGTAGTAGTACATGGCGTCGAGCCCTACCACCCATTTGTCGCCTATCGAGTAGGAGAGTCCTGCGCCGAAGCAGGTGCCTGCGTTTGTGCGCACGTCCTCGCTGGTGAACTCGCGTGGTTCGTCGAAGTCCTCGAAATACACATAGTAGTCGGTCATCCAGAATGTCTTGCCACGATGGCGCTCATGCAGCCAGTAGCCGCCATAGACGCCGGCCAGCATGTGGCCGCGCAGCCGCTCGCCCCCGAAGGAGAAGTCGGCCACCACGGGCAGCATCAGATAACTGTTGATATGCTCAGTAAATACGGGGTCAAGGTAGTTGAGGTTGCGGTCCATGCGGTGTGAGCGCTGCATGAAACTGAGGTTGGCCCGCACCGCCAGCCACGAGTTGAACGTATAACTTCCCTGCACGCCTGCCTCGATGCCACCAAGGGCCGAGTAGGCCTCGTCCATGCGTCCGCCGTTGTAGCGGCTGATGGTGGTGCTTGTCCACCCTCCGCGCACTCCCACAGTCCACTGCGCCGTTGCGCCGCCGCAGAAAAGTATGGTACCGAGTGCTAATACTAAATATTTCTTCATTATAATAAGGTGTAATTATATAATTCGCGGTGCAAAAATACAATTTTTTTCTGATATATCGGAAATTATGTGTATCTTTGCAGCTGAAAACATTTAATAACATAATGATATGAAAAAAGTATTGTTATTTGCAGCCGCCTGCATGATGCTCTTCGGCGCCTGCAAGCAGAAGACGGAGGCTCCTGTGGAGCAGAATACCGACAACATCTACCAGTTCACCGTCCTCGACGGCAACCTCGACACCGTAAACCTCGCCGACTATCAGGGCAAGGTGCTGCTGGTGGTAAACACCGCCACCCAATGCGGCTTCACACCGCAGTATGAGGAACTCCAGAAGCTCTACGACCTCTACCGCGACAAGGGCTTCGAAATACTCGACTTCCCCTGCAACCAGTTCGGCCAGCAGGCCCCCGGCACCAACGAGGAGATCCACGCCTTCTGCACCGGCACCTACAACGTCACCTTCCCGCAGATGGCCAAAATCGACGTCAACGGTGCCGACGAGCAGCAGAGCCCCCTCTATGCATGGCTCATAGCCAAGGCCCCCTTCGCAGGCTTCGACACCACCATGCCAATCGGAGCGCGCCTCGACCAGATGTTCCGCTCGCAGGACAGCCTCTACGACCAGAACCCCGATATCAAGTGGAACTTTACCAAGTTCCTCATCGACCGTGACGGCAATGTGGTGCGCCGCTTCGAGCCCTACGAGGGCTATGTGCCCGTCGAGGCAGCCCTCAAGGAGCTGCTCTGACGCGCCCGGCAAGCGGCACCGACGTGCCCGACAGATATTAGAAAACCCCGTCCTTTGCAGGGCGGGGTTTCTAGATCATAAAATCTAAAACAAATTACCTTTTTTCCAGTTTTAGTTTTCGGTTTTTAGTTTTAGTATTTGGCAGTAGTGATTTACAAAAAACTGAAACTAAAAACCCACAACTACTTACTCGGCCTTCTTGGCGTACTTTTTGTACTTGTTCATGAACTTGTCGACGCGTCCGGCGGTGTCAACGAGTTTCAGCTTGCCAGTGAAGAAGGGGTGCGAGGTGTTGGAGATTTCCAGCTTAACAACGGGGTACTCCTTGCCGTCGGTGTAGACCACGGTCTCCTTGGTGTTGGCACAGCTCTTGGTGAGAATCATGTTGTCGTTGGACATGTCTTTGAACACCACGAGGCGGTAGTTTTCGGGATGGATTCCTTTTTTCATTTCTTTACTTTTTGCCGTCTAACCCGTTAATTGTTAGACGATTGTTTATAATTCGGTTACTAATTTCGTGATGCAAAGATACGAACTTTTTTCATTCTGACAAAAATTTTTTGTTGTCGTCTGTGTGCCACTATGGAGATGTTTGCCTAGAAAGCAGAAAACCAAAGCTTTGTAGGGAATGATGAACCAAAATCTGACAGTCTGACAATCTGACAATCAAAAAAATGATACCCCTAATTTTGGAAAAACCTTCTTTATAATATATAACTAATTGATAATTAATTATATATGAATAAGAAAGAGGGTAAAAGAAGAAAAGGATACCCTCAAAAAACAAACTGTCAGACTGTCAGACTGTCAGACATCAATCCGATAATTCACCTAAAAGGCAAATAAACAACATGTTATAGAACCGCATAACGCAGCTTGTCAGCTTTGTTAACCCTCATAGCCGGACAGTTTGCATCAAAATACGCCTCTTCTAGGCCCCCAAAATGGCAAGAAATACCTTGTTCCGGACTTTACCTACCTACTTGGCACACATACCAACGGTTCGGGGAATCGCCCCTTACTATCCTCCGCTATCCTCCGAACCCCACGAAAAATGGTCGTACTTTTGCATCGGAATTCCAAAAAGAGAGTTATTTGACATGTTGAAAACCAATCAAATACGAGCCAATGCTATCACTAAACCTCTGATACCCAGTAACTAGCACCCATTAACGGCTCCTAGACAGGTGGTAGACGGCTAGTAGACCTACTCAAACCCTACCCCCAAACAACCTCAACAAATGCATTTGTCCTCTATCTTCCTCTATCTCCCTCTATCTCCTTCTATCCCCTTTATCTTCTTCTATCTCCCTTTTAAGAAGGAGTGAGCGTGGGGGAAAAGTTATTCACACGTACAATATATTTATGTACGATGCGTTTATAAATTATATTTTAAAAAGCATAACACTATGAAGAAGACTGGTATTCTCTTGATTATGTTGTCGTTGCTGATGGCGTCGTGTAGCATCTACCATCCGCAGGCTGTCGACATGCCGCTCATCAACCATCAGGGCGATTTGCGCGTCGATGCGTCGGCAAGCACCAGTGTGTGGCTCATCCTTCCCGATGCTTTCAATATCAACGCCACCGCCTCCTACGGCTTCAACGACTGGCTCAGCGGTCAGGTTCATGCCAACTATGGCGGCGACAACTGGTACCTGCAGGCAGCTCCCGGCGGCTATCTCTCGCTCGGCGGCAAGGCGGTCTTCGAGACTTACCTCGGAATTGGCTATGGCGGATCGGACCACAAGGACGGCGGCAATAGCGACACCTCCAGCGGTCAGTACTATATCTACAAGGGCAACTATTTACTGCCTTTTGTGCAGTTCAACATCGGCTGGCGCGACCTCGGTATTGTCGACATCGTCTTCGGTGTGAAGACAGGCCTCTGGTCACCCAACTTCGAATACAACCGTTACCACGCCGACGGCACCGTGATGGAGGACCGCTATGTGCATTATGCAACCCCCAATGCGCTGATTGAGCCACAGCTGCAGTTTGGCATTGGCTCACAGAAGGCCAAGTTCACCATGCGTTTGGGCTACACATGGATGAGCGACCTCAACGACGCTGCCGAAAAGATGTACCACGACTTCCTGACCTTCTCGGCAGGCGTGACGCTCTCATTCTGACTCTTCGGTATATGAAACGATTAGTGATATTCGCCATCATAGCCAGTGGCCTTGCTGTCTCGGCACAGAGCAAACAGACCTTTCAGTTTGTCCAGCGCGACTCGGCGCTAATGCTCGACGTGTGGCGTCCAGCCACACCGCGACCCGACTCGGCCTGCGTGGTGGCCCTCTTCGGGGGCGGCTTCGTCATCGGAGAGCGCGACGACAGCTACCAGCGCGAGGTGGCGCGTGTGCTGACGGAACGTGGCTTCACGGTGGTGAGCCCCGACTACCGTCTGGGCTTGAAAGACAGCGCTATGGTGAAACGTTATGCCTCGCTCACGGGCTCCCGTACGCTCTTCCAGTGGTGCATCGACATCGCCGCCGAGGACTGCGCCGCCACCTGTGCGTGGGTGGTGCAGCATGCCGCCGAGCTTGGCGTTAATCCCAATCGCATTGTGCTCACCGGCTGTTCGGCTGGCGCTATAGCCGTACTGCAGATGGACTACTGCCGTGCTAACTCGCTGCTGCCTGCTGCAGTGCTCCCTGCCGACTGGAAGCCAGCCGCCGTGGTGCCCTACGCCGGCGCCATCATGTGTAAGGGCAAGCCGCAGTGGCAGACACCGCCGGCACCCACGATGCTGATGCACGGCATGAAGGACAAGATAGTGGCCTATAAGCAGTTCCCCAAGGTGTTGAGCCATGCGCTCTATGGTGCAGACGTAGTGGCCGCGCAGATGCGCAAGGAGGAATACCCCCATTGGATAGTGCGCTTCGAGGGTGTGGGCCACGAGGTGGCCAGCTGGCTACCGGGGAGCGTGGACCTCTTCTGCGCCTTCGTCGACCAGACGCTGGCCGGACGCATCAGCACGCTCGACGCCACGATGACAGACAGCAAGCTGACACCTACCAAGTGGACTGAAATGAATGTCATTGACCTTTACAAGCAATGAGTGACAAGATAGAAATAATGTCGCCGGTGGGCTCGTATGAGAGCCTGCGGGCTGCCATACAGGGCGGCGCCAATGCCGTGTACTTCGGCGTGGGCAAGCTCAACATGAGGTCGCGGAGTGCGGCCAACTTCACCGTCGAGGACCTCGGGCGCATCTGCGCGATAGCCCACGAGGCCAGTGTGCGCACCTACCTTACGGTGAACACTATCATCTACAACAACGAGATTGCGGAGATGCACGCCCTTGTGGATGCAGCTAAGGCGGCGGGCGTGAGCGCCGTGATAGCCAGCGATATGGCCGTCATCACCTACGCCAACCGTGTGGGCGTGGAGGTGCATATCTCGACGCAGTGCAACGTGAGCAACACCGACGCAGTGCGCTACTATGCGCAGTTTGCCGACGTGATAGTCACCGCCCGCGAACTGCCCCTGCGGCAGGTGGCGGAGATAACGCAGTTCATCAAGGACAACGACATCCGCGGCCCCAAAGGCGAGTTGGTGCAGGTGGAGGTCTTCGCCCACGGCGCCCTCTGCATGAGCGTCAGCGGCAAGTGCTACCTCTCGCTCGATAACTACAACTACAGCGCCAACCGGGGTGCCTGCCTGCAGGTGTGCCGTCGCGGCTACATTGTGAAGGACAAGGAGAGCGATCTGGAGCTGGAGATAGACAACGAATACATCATGTCGCCCAAGGACCTCTGCACCATAGGCTTCCTCGACAAGGTGGTGAAGGCCGGCGTGCGGGTGCTTAAGATAGAAGGGCGGGGCAGGAGCGCCGACTATGTGCGGACGGTGACGGAGTGTTACCGCGAGGCCGTCGAGGCTATAGCCGACGGCACCTACAGCAAGGAGAAGATAGATGGCTGGATGCAGCGTTTGGCTACGGTGTTCAATCGCGGCTTCTGGGATGGCTACTACCTGGGTCGCCGCTTGGGCGAATGGAGCGAACGCTATGGCAGCCAAGCCACGGAGAACAAGGTGTACCTTGGACCTGTTAAGAACTGGTTCGGCCGCATAGGCGTAGCTGAAGTGCAGCTGCAGACAGCCGAGACGCTGCGGGTGGGCGACGAGGTGATGGTCACCGGCGAGACCACGGGCGTTTACCGCGCTACCGTGGAGGAACTGCGCACCGACCGCGACCCCGTGCAAAGACATATTATTTCTGTCAAGAATGCGGCTACCAGAGCAGTTCGTGGCTGGGACGCTGCCCCGAGTGCGGCAAGTTCGGTACCTTCGTCGAGGAGGTGGTGAAAGCCGAGAGTGGAAAGCGGAGAACGGAGAGTGAGAAACTGCAGTCGGTGCCGAAGAGGATTGATGAGGTGACTTACAGCGAGACCAAGCGTATTGCTACGGGTTGTGGCGAGTTTGACCGTGTGCTGGGTGGCGGCATAGTGCCAGGCAGCCTGCTGCTGCTGGGTGGTGAGCCCGGCATAGGCAAGAGTACACTGCTGCTGCAGACGGCGCTGGCCGTCAAGGACAAACGTTTGCTGTATGTCAGTGGCGAAGAGAGCGAGCAGCAGATAAAGATGAGGGCGGACAGGTTGGTGGAAAGAGGAAAGAGGAAAGTGGAAAGAGAAGAATTGTATGTGGTGTCGGAAACGGTGACGCAGCGCATCTTTGAGCATATAGATGCTGTGAAGCCGGAGCTGCTGATAGTGGATTCGATACAGACCATCACTACCGAGGATGTGGACTCTCCGGCGGGTAGCGTGAGCCAGATACGCCAGTGTACCACAGAGTTCCAACACTATGCCAAAACGACCGGTGTGCCGGTGCTGCTGATAGGCCACATCACCAAGGACGGCACCCTGGCGGGCCCCAAGGTGATGGAACATATTGTGGATGCGGTGCTGCAGTTCGAGGGCGACCGCCACTATGGCTTCCGCATACTGCGTGCACTGAAGAACCGCTTCGGTTCGACGGCGGAGATAGGCATCTTCGAGATGCTCGGCAACGGCCTGCGCGAAGTGCCCAACCCCAGCGAATTGCTGTTGAGCCAGCGCGACGAGAACCTGAGCGGTGCCGCTGTGGCCGCCACGCTGGAGGGTGCTCGACCTATGTTCATCGAAGTGCAGAGCCTCGTGAGCTCGGCCGTCTACGGCACGCCGCAGCGCAACGCCAACGGCTTCGATATGAGGCGTCTGAACATGCTGCTGGCGGTGCTGGAGAAGCGCTGTGGTTTCAAACTCGGCGCCAAGGATGTGTTCCTCAACATCGCTGGAGGCCTGCGCGTCAACGACCCAGCGATAGACCTGGCGGTGGCCTGCGCAGTGCTGTCGTCGAACGTCGACATGCCGGTATCGCCGCGCTACTGCTTCGCCGCCGAACTGGGACTGAACGGCGAGGTGAGGCCCGTGAGCCGTGTGGAACAGCGCATCGCCGAGGCCGACAGGCTGGGCTTCGAGCGGATGTTCATCTCGAAGTACAACGCCCGCTCGATAGACAAGAAACGCTACAAGATTGAGATAGGCCTTCAGGGCACTTTTTGCATGATGTGTTGAAAAAAATAATTCGTGGAATGAAAAAAGTACGTATATTTGCACTTATATAGAAAAGAAAATATTCACATAAAACACACAATATGAAAAAAGTAGTATTTTTTTTGGCAGTGGCTCTGATGAGCTTTGCCGCAAAAGCACAGATCACCACGTTCCCGTGGACCGAAGGATTTGAGGGTAGTAGTATGCCTTCAAATATTACGCTCATTGACAATGACAATGACGGCCGTAACTGGATGCACCACATCAATACGGGATCGGGTAACTTTTCTACTCATGGTGGAAACGGTGTTGTTGTTTCTGCATCTTATGAAAGTGTGGCACTCACCCCAGACAACTGGATGATTCTGCCGGCATTTACTTTGCCTGCAAATGCCACGGGCTTTAACCTCACATGGTGGGCTGTTGGTCAGGATGCCAGCTGGGCTGCTGAACATTACAGTGTCTATGTAGCAACAAGCAATACTGTGGCGGCTTTTACTGCCACAAATGCTGTGTATGATGGTGTATCCACAGCTACATATACAAAACAGACGGTGGATCTCTCGTCCTATGCTGGTCAGACCATTTACATAGCCTTCCGTCACTGGAATATCAGCGATATGTTCTATCTGAATATCGATGATATCCGCGTCGGTGGTCCCGAACTGCCGACTTTGACACTTGCCGGTCCTTCGTCAGTGGCTATGAACAACCCTGTTACTTATACTGCAACGACAGAGGCTACGTCTACCATCGCTTGGTACCTTAATGGTGTACAGCAGT
>ONJY01000005.1 GCA_900318275.1 uncultured Bacteroidales bacterium
GTCGCCGTGGTACGTGGTGGCCTACGGCATGATAGGGGCGTCGTTGAGCGGCGTGACCTTCATGTCGGTGCCTGGTGGCGTATACAACGGGGCGTGGACTTATATGCCGCTGGTCTTCGGCTATGTGCTTGGCTACGCGGTGATAGCGTTGCTGCTGCTGCCGCTCTACTACAGACTCAACCTGACGTCGATATACACCTATCTGGAACAGCGCTTCGGCGCAAGGAGCGAGAAGACCGGCGCCCTATTCTTCATACTGAGCCGCCTGCTGGGTTCGGCGCTGAGGATGTATCTGGTTGTCTTTGTGCTCTATGAGTTTGTGTTCCGCGCCTGGGGCATACCCTTCTGGGTGCCGGCGGTGGTGTTCATAGCCATCATACTGCTCTACACATTCCGTGGGGGCATCAAGACTGTGGTGTGGACCGATACGCTGCAGACGACCTTCCTGTTGGCGGCGGCGGTGGCTACTGTGGTGGCGATACTCAATAACCTGGACATCAGCTTTGGCGACCTGATGAAGGTGTCGGCGGATAAGGGCTACACGCGCATGTTCGACACCGACCCTACGGCGCCCAAGTTCTGGGTGAAGCAGGTGCTGGCGGGCATGTTCATCACCATCACCATGACGGGCCTTGACCAGGATATGATGCAGAAGAACCTTACCTGCAAGAGCCTGCGCGACGCGCAGAAGAACGTGATGACCAGCAGCCTGCTGTTCGTGGTGGTCAACATACTGTTCCTCTCGCTCGGCGCTGCGTTGCTGGCCTACTCGGCCGAGACGGGCTTCGCGCTGCCTGTGAACGAGGTCGGCGCCGTGGTGCCCGACAAGATATTCCCCTCGATAGCCTTCTCGTTGAGCGGCTTCACCGCCGTGGTCTTTGTGCTGGGCATGGTTGCCGCTGGCTACAGCAGCGCCGACGGCACGCTGACGGCGCTGACGACGACCTTCTGCTATGACTTCCTTGGCTTCGGCAAGGGCAAAGACAGAAACGAGAACAAAGAACTGAGGGTGCGCCGGCTGGTGCATGTGGGCTTCGCGTTTCTCTATCTGCTGGTGATCATCGCCTTCAGGCCCTTCCACCGCCAGTCGCTCATCGACACGGTGTTCGACGTGGCCGGCTTCACATACGGGCCTCTGCTGGGCCTTTATGCCTTCGGCCTCTTCACTCGGAGGAATGCTCGCGACCGCTGGGTGCCGCTGATAGCTGTGGCGTCGCCGGTGGTATGCTATCTGCTGAAGGTATGGTCGCCGGTATGGTTCGGCTATGCCTTCGGGTTCGAGATACTGCTTGTCAACGGCCTGATAACCTTCGGCCTGTTGTGGCTGTCGTCGGTAGGGAAAGGAGGTAGGGCATGAATTTTTACGTAACGGTATTGGGGTCGGGTGCAGCCCTGCCCACGGGTGTGCGGCGCTGCAGCGCCCAGGTGCTCAATGCCAATGGCTTCAAGCTGCTCATCGACTGCGCCGAGGCTACGCAGGACCGCATACGCTACAACCATCTGAAACTGCAGAGTATCGGGACGGTGATTATCTCGCACCTGCATGGCGACCATTTCTTCGGGTTGCCTGGGCTGCTGAGCACCATGCACCTCTGCGGTCGCACAGAGCCGGTGACGATAGTGGCTCCCAAGGGTGCGCGCGAGGTGATAGAGACTACCTTCGCCCTCACGGGCAACCATATAGAGTTTCCTATAGAGTGGCATGAGATGGACTTCGGCGAGGGTCTGCACAGGGTCTTTGAAGGCAAGCGCTGCACAGTGGATGCCTTCCCGCTGGTGCACTCGGTGCCCACCTACGGTTTCCGCATCACCGAGGTGCCGCGTGGCAGCAATGCTCCGCGCGTATACAGCTACTGCTGCGACACAGCCTACACGGAAGATATACTGCCTTATATCGAGGGCTCTAACCTGCTCTGTCTGGAGTGTACCTTCGCCGACGACCTGTTGGAGCTTGCCACGACCCGCTGCCACCTCACCGCAAGCCAGGCTGGGCGTCTGGCGGCGAAAGCCCATGTGGGGCAGCTGCTGCTGACGCACATCAGTGCCCGCTACCGTGAGCCTGACCAGCTGCTGGCGCAGGCCAGTGCGGAGTTTGCCAACTGCATTGTGGCGAGCGACTCGATGCGTATAGATGTGTAGCCGTGTGTAGGCGGATGAAAAGAAGCGCGGGCGTCTTGCTAAACTAGACGCCCGCGCTTTGTGTTGCGGATGTATGTTAACGCACAATGAGCTTGCGTACCACGGAGGCCTGTTCGCCGGTGAGGCGGACGAAGTAGGCGCCGCGTGCCAGTGTGCTGACGTCAAAGGTGGCGCTGCCGTTGACCATGGTGGCGGTCATGACTTTGCGCCCGTTGATGTCTATCAGTTCAGCCATACGCATGGCGTCGGCGCTGACGGTGACGACGTTGGTGGCGGGGTTAGGGTTGATGGCCACAGTTAGGGCGTCGTTGTCGGAGATGCCGAGGGTGCCGGTATGCATAGTGCCAGTGATGGCAAAGCTGTTGCCACCGTCGCCGCAGACGGCGCGCACGGCAATGTCATTATCGGTGTCGGGCGTCAGGTCCGTGGCCGTGTAGTTGGTGACGTTGACGCGGTGCCAGCCGCTGTTGTTGATGTTGACATCCCAGGCTGTCTCGTTGCCGCCAGCGGACCAGCTGAAGCTGATGGTCGTGGCGGTAGCCTGTCCGTAGGTGAGGTCGGTGGGCGGTGTGCATGATTGACGTGCCACGGTGACGTTGTCGATGGCTGCCGGCGGGTTGGTGACCGTGAGGGCGTCGACCTTCCAGCAGAAGATGAGGGCGTAGTTGCCAGCGGCCTCAATGTTTGCCACGGTGTAGATGGTCTGCCAAGCCTCCTCCATGCTCAGCGGGTCGGTGAGGCTCTGCCATGAAGCGGGTATCTCGGTGATGTCTGATACCGGAGCCTCGGTCTCGGGGGCGATATAGGCGCGCAGATAGTCGCAGTCGATGGTGGTGGGCTCGCCCATGGCCTTCCAGTCGAAGCTGATGTCATAGTTGCCGCTGTCGGTGAGATTGAGGATGCGGTAGGCGTAAGAATGTGTCTCGTCGCTGATGTAGGTGTTGCTCATACCGCCGTCGGTGCTTATGTACAGCGAGCGGCTGCCACCGTTGTTGAGGGCGTTGCCTATATGCCATTGGTTGTTCTCGGCTTGCGCATAGTTCCAGAGGGTGTCGTGCGTGGCCTCAAAGCCGGTGCTGTAAGGCAGGTTGGCGGGCAGGGCGTGGGTGGTGAAGGTGACTGTACGCGGACGGCTGTAGACGTTGTCCTCGCATTCGCGGCGTACGGTGACGGTGTATGTGGTGTAGGGGGTGAGGTTGTCGACTGTGTAGTTTAACTGTTCGTACACAGAAGCTGAGTCCTCGTCAGTCCATTTGATGCTGAAGTCGCCCAGCGTGGTGCCGGCGCTCCAGTCGAAGTGTGCGTTGGTGGCATCCACCTGTGAGACTACTATGGGTGCGGGTTTCAGGCAGTTGCCGGTGACGTAGACCTCCACATCGTCCATGTATCCGTTGACCACTCGGTTGTCGCCGGTGGTTACGAGCATGACGGCTATGCGGCTGTTCGTGCCATTGTAGCCTGACAGGTTGACGTCATATTCGTGCCAGTTGGTGTTGGCAGGCGTGAATGTCGCCAGGCGGGTGAAGCCCACGGTGTCGTTTCCGTCGCCGGCGATACCTACGATGATGCGGCTATTGTCAGCGTTGATGCTGACCTTGTAGCGGAACGAAAGGCTGAGGGTGTTGACGGCAGCGCTGAATTGCGGCAGCTTGGCCAGCGAGTAGCAGGCGGTATAGGCGCCCGAGCTGGCGAAGAAGTACAGCGACTTGTTGCCGTTGGTGTTCTCGGCATAGGGGTAAGGTGTGGTGGCGTCGGTGACGCTTATCCAGCAGGGGTTGTAGGTGCTGTCACCCGTGGCCCAGGTCTCAAAGTCCTCGCTCCAGGGCAGGTCGCTGACGGTCTCGCAGAGGGTGTGGAAGCTGACCACCTGGCTGTGGTCGGACATGCTGCTAGGTCCGCAGACCGTGCGTGCCGTGAGGGTGTGGATGGTGCCGGGGGTGAGGTTCTCTATGGTGTAAGTGTTGCCGTTCACTTCGATGCCGGTGGTGCTACCGTCAAGGTAGAGCATGTAGTGCGCCGTGTTGTGCACATCGTTGAGCGTCACGGTGACACCCTCGGTGGAGGTGTCACTCAGCGTGATGACAGGGGCGGTGCAGAGGCTCGTGACGTTCACCGTGATGGCGTCGATGTTCACCAGGCTGGTGCTACGGAAGGCTATGTTGCCTGTGGTGAAGCCAGCAAAGGTGATTGTGAACATATGCCAGGAGCCCGTGTTTGTAGGAGCGCAGGTCTGCACGTGCACAAAGGTGTTGGTGTCCATGTGGTTGCTCATCACACCCACTTCGATGTTGGCTTGGGCGTCGGTCCTGCGCACGGCGAAGGTGAGCTGCAGGTCGCTTAGGTTGTTGCTGAACCACGGCAGGGCAAAGACTGTAGGTGCCGCTGTGGTGCCGTAGCAGTAGAGGCTGTTGGCACCGTTGTAGTGTACGTCGTTTACATAGAGGGGGTAATAACTGGAGTAGCGGCAGGCCACCGTCCAGCAAGGTATGTTGAGGGCGTACTGTTCGGAAAGACCGCCAGTGGGGTAGGTGTCAAAGTTCTCGCTCCACGGCAGGTCGCTCTCAGCGATGCCGGCACACTGGGTGCGGAACTGCACGGTCACGGGGCTGTAGCTGCCGCCGTCGGGGCAGTTGGCCACCACCTCAACAGTGTAGACGGTGCCGGCGGTGAGGCCGGTGAGCGGTATCTCCGTGGTGGTGTATGTGGCGTTGTTGATCACCATTGTGCTGCCGTCGTTGACGCTCACCGTGTAGTTGGGGCTGTCGTTGCTGTCGGCCACGTGCAGGTGTGCCGAGGTGTTGGTGATGTCGCTCACCACCACTGTCGTGGGTTGCGGGCAGTTGGGGGCCACGCTCACCACGATGTCGTCGACGACAACGTCCTGCCCAGTGCCGACAAACTTGATGGCCAGGTTGGTGGCTGTGGCAGGTACAGAGGGTACTGTGAGTTCAACATTGCTCCAGCCGTTGGCGCTGTAGGCGTAGACGGTGCCGACATACGTGGCCAGCGGCACAAATGTGTTGGCGCTGCTGCTGTTGGTGACATAGCCCAGCTGTATGCCGTCGGTCGAGGTGTTGGTGCGGAACCAGAGGTTTACAATCAGCTGGTCGAGCGGAACGTCGAAGCCGGGTAGCACGCACATGGTGTTCTGGTTGGTGTTGCCGCTCCAGAGCAGGCCGTTGCCGGCGCCGCTGCCGTGGTTGCGGTATGAGGCGTACTTGGGATATCCTCCGGTGGCGTTGAGGATTGTCCAGCAAGGCATGGCTGCCTGGGCGTTATTGGTATAGCTGTCAAAGTTCTCGCTGAAGGGCATCGCCTCCTCGGGTATGAGGCCGCAGCCAGTGCGTATAGAGGCAGTGACGGGTGCCGTGTAGCTGCCGTCGCTGCATTCGGCCTCGGCGCTGACGGTGTAAGCTGTGTTGGGCGTCAGGCCTGTGGCGTTGAAGTTGAGCACATTGATGTCGGTGAAGACTATAGGCTCGTCGCCGTTGTCGGGTGTGAAGGTGATGCGGTACGATACGTGGCTCGAGACTGCGGTGTCGCCGATGTGCACCATGGCGTCGTTGCCAGTGATGTTGTCGACGGTGACACCCGTCAGACGCGGACAGCTGGGGGTGACAAGCACATAAAGGTTATCGATGTAGAGCGTGCCGTTGGTGTTGGCTTGTGTGTTGTGGCAGCGGAAAGCGATGTAGTAGCCGTTGCCCGAATAGGTGCTCAGGTCGACGGTCTTCTCCACCCATGTGGCGTTCATGCCCGAGAAGGTCTGCACGGTGGTGAAGGTCGCCTGGTTGGTGGGATCGGTCATCACACCCACCTCCAGCACCTCGGTGTACAGGACGTCGCCGTTATAGTATACTCCGTTGTCCTTCACGTTGAAGACTACTGATTTGTCGTAGAGGCTCTCAAATTCGGGCAGTATGGCCAGCTCGTACTGCGATGTGCCGCGCACACGGAACACCATAGCCTTGCTGTTCACACCGTCAACTCCATCGGTGACACCAATCTTCGGATAGTCAGTATTGCTGCTGTAGCCATAGTTGAGGCCCCTGTAGCATGGCAGGTCCGATACCGAGCCGTCGCTGTAGGAGTTGAAGTTGTCGCCCCACGGCATCTCGTCGTCGCCCACGATGCCACAGGTCGTATGTCCCGTCACCGACACACGCGTCGAATACTGTCCGCTGCCGCAGCTGGCCACAACACCGAACGTGTATTCCGAGTTGCTCTCCAACCCTGTGACGACGTATGTCGTTCCGGTCACACTGTCGGCCATCACCGTCGTGTCGCTCATGTCAAAAACCGTGTAGGTCGTACCGCTACCATTCTGGTTGTCTGTCCAGCTCAGCTGCAGGCTTCCAATCGTCGACGAGATTACTTGCAGGTTGGTCACGGGCATGCAGCTGGCGTCGGCGGCCATCTCGATGTCGTCGATATAGAGATAGTTGGAAGTGCCGGTGCCCAGATAGCTGTCGTAGTTGATGGCTACATATTTTGTGCCGGCGGGCAGGTTGATGTCATAGTCGGTCCACACCGTGGTGTTTGAGCCCGAGTTGGTTGTAGTGTAGCCGAGCCATGTGAAACTGCTCACATCGGCCGTGGTGGCGGAGTAGCCCACGCGGAAGCGCTCGTTCACCCAGTTGCTGTGCTTCCTGTACTTGAAGTTCAGGTGCATACCGTTGGGGCAACTCAGCTCCGGACTTATCAGGTACTGGTTGTAGTTGCCGTTGGCGGCGGAGGCGTTCGATGAGAACTGGAAGCACCATGAGCCGGTGTAGTGCTGCGACGTGGTGCGCATCATGTTGTTGGTGTTCTCGGTGTTCATGCTCTGCGTCGTCCATCTGTTCATCTCCGAGGCCTCTTCAAAGCCGTAGCTGTAGGGCAGCGACTGCTGGGCCTGGATTTCCCCAGTCAGGGCAAAAGGCACTACGAGAAGTGTGGCCATTACGAATCTACGTAGGTTCTTGGTCTTCATTCTGTATGTTTTATTAATTGTTAATCTTTGATTTACGTGTGTTCTATATAATAGATTCAATGTGCAAAATTAGTAATTCTGTTCAAAATGGCAAAAATGTTAGTTAAATTTAACGTTTTCTGCACGATAACGGCTCCCCGACAGTTCCTCCCCGGCCCCTCCTCGGCCTTACTATCGCATCCGGTGCATCGATGGCCGAAGCAAGGCCGAGGAGGGGCCGAAGGGGGCCGAAGGGGCTCCGAGCAAAAGCAGATAGGGTAAGGACTGAGAGAAATTCGATGTGTGTAACGTGTTGTTACGTAGTGATTTGTGATATTGTCCAAAAATTAATTTTGCCATGTCGGCAAAAAGTAGTATTTTTGCACCCTCAAAATCCTGAGGAGAGATGCCGGAGTGGTCGATCGGGGCGGTCTCGAAAACCGTTGACCAGCTTGCTGGTCCCAGGGTTCGAATCCCTGTCTCTCCGCCGAAGAATGCTGCAAATACCTGATAATTATAGGTCTTGCAGCATTTTCTTTTGTCTGTGTGCATGATAATGTGCATGTTTTAGTGCCAGTGAAGATCTTTGAACAGGTCAGGATTAGTGGATAACGCCTCGGTCAGTTTCTTCTTGTTATAGTACTTCGTGTTGCCTATTTTGAACTGGACACCAGCCCTTTTCAGTATGCCGCTTTTGGCTATGGCGTTGGCTTTATTGATACCACAGTTTATAAAGTTTGCCAAGCCCCTTGTTCCTCTAATCACTTCTTCCTCGTCAGTATGGGGGACTTCCACTGCGTCAATGGTGGTATTTGATGTGGTGGGAACTTGGATTGGGGCGAGTTGCAACTGCTTCTTCAACTCGGAGTAGAAGAGCATCTGAACATCGCAGAAGTTCTTTGCCATTGATAGGAATGACGTGTTTGGGTTGCCGTCGCTTACATCCAGTAACCCATTGAAGGGTGGCTGTGCTACATTGCACTTGCCAATCTCATTAATACATACAATGCTTTTCATATCTAACTTTTTAATTGATTATACCTCAAATATACAACTTTTTTTCGGATATGTGAAAAGGAATCACACGAAAATTTGCAATTTTCTTAATGTGTTGACGCTCGTACCTGTGAGTTTGCTGACGTTTCGGAGACTATAGGACTTCCTCAGTAACTTGATTTCTTCGCTGTACTGGGCTTTCATGTCCTCGTCACTCTTGCGGTAGCCCTCTCTGCGTCCTACCTTGCCGCCCTCGCTGCGGTAGTGATTGTAGCCGCTTTCCATGCGTGAGCGTATCAGTCCACGCTCCATAGAGTTGAACTGTGCCATGATACCCAAGACCAGTTGTGCTATTGGATTGACCGTGCCGTCGGGTTGTAAGGTTTCAAGCCCATTCTGCAAGATATAAAGGCTTACCTTGAGTTCGTTCAACTGCTCGACGATGGAGAGAAAGTCCACAATACGGCGGCTCAAACGGCTGCACTCGTATATCAGAACCTTATCAACCTTGTGCGTCTGTATGTAGTCCATCAACTCGCTCAACTGCTCACGCTCGGCTACTTTCTTGGCTCCGCTGACCTTTTCGCTGAATTCCTTAACCACCTCATAACCCATTTTGCTGGCGTATTCCCGAAGGTCGGCAATCTGGCGTTCATAATCCTGTGTGCTGGTGCTAACTCTTGCGTAAATTATTGCTTTCATATTGCTAACTTTTTATATCATTTTCTGATTGCAAAATTACATAAAATTATCAACATAGCAAAATATAAATGATAACTTTAGTTATTTTTAACTTTAGTTGATGCTATTTTAAATCATTTTCTTATATTTGCACTTTAAACCGCAGCACCATGAGTGATAATATCAGCCACAAAGTGAAAGAGTTATGCCGTGAGAAAGGCATGACCATCAAGCAACTTGCCGAGAAGATGGATATTGCGCCTGAAAGCCTGTCAAGAGCCATCAACGGCAACCCACAACTATCAACCATTCGCAAAATAGCCGAGACTTTGGGCGTTTCGGTCACGAATTTGTTCGACCGCGACGAGGATGAACTGTTGGCGATAGTCGTTTATGCTGGCAAAACAAAAACTGCAACCACCAAGGCTGAACTGAAGAAGATAGTCGATGCACTTTAATCTTTTAAATTAGATTGACACAAAAACAAGTGTGTCAAACCACCCCAACAAAGATTAAATTGACACATCGGTCAAAATGATACACCGACGAGGGGTTCCTGGTTAGTTGGGCCGTGGCCAGGCGTATCCCCGCTTATCGTAGTAGGGGTGGTATTGAAATGTAATGGGCTATCCATTGCCCGTGTGAGTACCTGTCCCCCCACAAAAAAAATTTCATGTCCTATCGCGATATTTAACAATGCCGTGTCTCTTTCTCCAGCGTTTCAACGTAGAGACGCTGACCTTCACCCCGTATTCAGCCATCACTTTGACGTTCTCCTTGTCGGTCAGTTGTAAGTCGTAGAGTTTGCCTATACGCTCGTCGTTCCACACTCCTTTTGCCTTTGCCACCGCAGCCTTGGTTGATATACCTTGGCTCTTCCAGTACGCCACATCCACCTTGTACTTGCGTTTGTCGTGTCCCTTGATGGTTATATCGTCGATGGGCTTTTCCAATGCTGCTTTCGCCACTCGCAGTATGAGCGACTGGTTTAGTACTCCGTCGATGTTGCAGTAGTTGTGTACAACCTCGTAGGCAAGGCAGTATATTAGATGTTCGGCGGTAATGTCGGGCTTAATTTTGCGGATGATGAGTGCTGCGGTGGCAAGTTTCTTTCTACGCCCCTCGCCATCCTGCCACTTGTGTACGCGCCGTGTATTCACGTCCCATTTGCGATAGATACGTAGATAGTTCTCGTCTATTGGTGCATAGCCATTGCTGTATATCAGTTCGCTCTCCTCAATGTGAGGGTATTCGCTACTGTAGGTCGATACAAACTTTCTCAAAGACATACCCTCAAAGTCTTGTCTGAAAGTATCATTGCTAATAATATCGCACTCTCTTTTTTTTATTTTTATATGCTTTGACACTTTCTCTTTCTTCTCGGTTGTCGTACTGGCTGCGGTAGGTAGGTGGTAGACGTTGTAGGTACACACCATCCGACAAGTGGGTAAGGCGTTACCAAAGAAAGCCTGTGCAGGGCTGTGTGTGCAGTTGTCAAGGTCACCGATACCACTCTCATCTTTCAATGTGTCAAACAATGCCTGATACCTTCCTACCCCCTTTATCTTACCATCAAAACAGTATATCAACCTATATCGGTTGCCCTTGATGCCGTCGCTTGTTGTGGTGTAGGCAATGGTTGGCTGATAGGTCAACATTGTCAAGTATTCTTCCATCGGCAAGTTGTTATTGTCGATGTCGTAGGGGATGAATGAGGTGTAGCGGAAGCTTGCCTGTGTTTTTGTGCTGTTGGTGAATGTCTCGTCGTTGTCGTCGTAGCAATGGCAGAACGAGTGACCCTCTTTGATGAGTTGGCAGAGAGTGTCGATGTTCGCTGACTGCTTCTGATATACTAATGACTTTGATACCGCCTCGAAGTCCGCTTTGTCCTTGTGTGTGGTCGTTGACACGCTCACGTTGAACGTGTAGCCACTTTGTGCTGTGCTGTATGTTATCATGTCGTTTTGTCTTTTTCTACTAATATACAACTTTTTTCCGAACATATTAAAAGTTTCGACTATTTATAAATAAATATCAATATAGTTCAATAAGTATCAAAAATCAAACACTATGGCAAAACGAATAACACGCAAGGTCTCCGATGAGACGAGACGTAAGATGTCAGTCGCCCACAAAGGCAGAAAAAACGGAATGTGGAAACGCAAACACTCCGTAACTACTAAGTTGATGATAAGCGAAGCATTGAGACGCTACTGGCAGCACCTACCCAAGATTTAACCTCTACCTATGTACGTGCATGGAACTTTCAGTAGCAATTCCAACCGTGTATAAACATAACGCATTGTGACTAATGGAATAGCCACACATATACAATGTAAGACAATCCGTGGAAAACACCTTTTTTAACGAAGGTGTGAGTTTAATTGCATTTTATTCTGTAATTTTCCTTAGGCAGCGGACACATTAAAGGGCGGCCGGCAACGGTCGCCCTTCTATGTTTTAATAAGACAACTTATGCGTTGGATAAATGGACAATAATTATTATTTCAACAACAGCAATAACATAGGTAAGTATAGTACAGACCATAGCCCATTTTGAATACTTCTTTGCCATTTCAATGTTGCCATCATCCCACACGGAGTTCACTTGAAGACTGAAAACTAATGCAAGTAACGCAGTCGGCAAGAAAAGGAACAATCCTATAATACCCGTGACAAAAAAGGTTTGCGGTTTCTTTTGCATGACCTAACAGGCTAATGGAAGAAGTAGAAGCAGAATGATAATAATTATTATCCAAAAGATACGTTTTTTATCCTTCTCCTTTTTGTTTATCGAATCCTGTGCATAGGTCTCTTCGGTGGTGGTGGTAGCACTTAAAGCACCTGTTGTTCGGTTGAACGATAGCATTATCTGCTCTTTTTGTCCGACTTTAACAGCGTGGCTGGTTGTACGAACGCTACAACTAAAGTTTATAATACAATCATGGTCAATTTCAACAATAGTTGTTCCACCTTTCTCAACAGTACCCACTTGACGACCTTCAATAGAAATTTTCACAGGTGGGTTCATGGCAAATGGCTCTTTGTAGCCGTGAATCGTAATTTTGGTTGTTCTGGGGGTCTTATACCCACATTTAGGACAGGTTGCTATTTCTGAACTGTACTGATGTCCACATTCGGGACATATCACAGGTTTTGCATTGGGGTCATGCCCACAGTGAGGACATTGAGCCACAGTGTCGCTGAATTGTTTTCCACATTCTGAGCAGGTAATAAGTGCCATAAACCAATCCCTAATTTGTGTCGGGCGCAACTTTTATCCTCGGCTCGGAAGAATTAAACTTAACGAAGAAAGTGGAGCCATCCATCTTACCCTATCCCGATTGGTAGGGTTTGGACTCCCTGTCGTATAAAGTGGATAAGGTTGTTTGAATTTCTCCACTTGGTGTATATCGTAGGAATACGAATACAATCCAAGTGAAAACTCATTTCCTTTTCTGACTTTATACTGTGTGAAGTGTCCAAGTTCACCAATCGCAGAATTAAGCGAAAATGCGCTTTCTCTCGGTAAACCATTGCTTGCGGTTTACGAGTGCAAAGATATGCATTTTGAATGAACTGGCAAAAATTTTTTAATAATGTATAGCATGTTTCTTTTTAAGTTTCTGAACTTTAGACGTTTCTTTGGGTTGTCTGGTATGCCTCATCAATGGCATTCGTGACCTTGACAGCGCCGTTTTGACTTAATCCAATGTATGGAGCCATCTCTTTGAGGTCGGAATGGCTTGTGATGAGTGCAATGAGTTCGGGTGATACACCCTCGTTGATGGCGGTGGAAATGAATGTGCGCCGTGCAACGTGAGTACCGAGGTCTTTCTTAGGATGACGCACTACGATTTCTTTGTCTAACCGCCATTGATGGTCAACCCATTCTCCTGTTAGTCCTGCTCTCTCGCCAAGTGTCTTCAGGTGGTCGTTGTACTTTTGGTTGCTAATGACAGGGAACGCTACATTGTTTGGATATGGAATGTCCTTGTGTTTCATGTAGATTTCAAGAGCCACTTTCGTTAGAGGGAATTCCACTCGCTTCTTGTTCTTCTGTGTGACCATTTTGATGTAGTATCTCCCGTCGTCGTGCATGGTGATGTCGCCCTTTGTCAGTCGCTTCAAGTCGCTATATCTTAATGATGTGCCACATTGAAACAAGAAGAAGTCCCTGACCATATCAAGAGAACAGGATTGTGACAAGTCTAAATCCATAATCTGCTTCACTTCGTTCACTGTAAGAAAGCGAGGGTCAATGATGGCAGGTCGTAGTTTGGGTCTGAAGGCAAAGAACTCTTCATTGACAAGGCAGTTCTTCGATTTCGCCCAAGTCACGAATGTGCGAAAGTTTGACAAATTATCGGAAATGTGGTCGTTGTACGTTCCGTGACCATCCAACCCCTTCGACCACGTCTCCAGTATCTTTTGCATCATATTGATGGAAAGGTCGCTGAATTTCAGTTTGGGGTGGCTCTGTTGCAGTCCCTTTTCGATTCGTTTGTGCTTGTCAATCATGCTTTGATTCCATGCACGTGACTTGGATTGTACCTCGATAAACTGGTCGAAGTAGTAGTAGAACTCTTCACCGCCTCTGCTGTTCCTGCTGTTGAACTTGTCGTTAAACCTCTTCTTCAGTTCGGTAAACGAAGGCTCGACCTCCTTAAACATACAACTATCGAAGTAGTCGATGATAAACTGCTCTTCGTCCTTCAGTCGGTTGTTGAGTTCTGTGTATGATATGTTATCAACCCGACAACCCTGCTTCACGCATTCCTTTTGCTCGTTCCATTGGGAATCCAGAACCGATATACCGCTGTAGAGCCGATTAAGCGTGTTGCGATAGTGAATGTTGAAAATAACTGACGAATACCCGTTCTTCCTTGGGGTCGTTCTTCTGATGTGCATTTTGTACTTTAACTTTAACATATTATATGAGTTTTATTGTTATCAAAAATCTACCGTATAACCATTATATACAACTTTTTTCCATAAAACATAAAAAAAAGTGTAGATTGCACACAGAAAAATGCAAGAAAATGTGCAGGTTTTCGCCAAAACGGTAGGTGAAACGCAGCCAAAACAGGTTTACATATAATATGATAATACCACTGTTGCCCAATCGTTTAGATATAGGTAGGCAATAGTATTTCTCATCCCTGTCTCTCCGCAAAAGAAAAGGAGCCTGTTCGGCTCCTTTTTTTGTGTTTTGCGTCCATCTTTCACTTTATATCAGTGCCGGGTATTGCTGCTCGACGGGGTTGGAGTAGATGTCGAGGAGAATGGTCTTCTCGGCGTCAGGGATGCTGTCGAGGCGCTGCTGGAACTGCTGCCGGATGGCCGGCGAGTAGTGGTCGGCGAAGTGCGTGGTGTGGTGCACGAGGTCGTAGGCCAGGTAGTTGGTGGGGTGCAGGCAGTAGCCGGTGACGATGCGTCGGTCAATGAGTGCGGCGAGGTTCTCGAAGGGGCTGTCGGTGGCTGAGCAGCGGTCTATCTCCTCGTCGGTGAGCGGTGCGGTGATGCTCAGGTGCACATGCCCTTTGGGTTGTATGATGCCGGTGAGGACGCTGTTCATGTCTTCGCCTTTGGCTTTGCGATAGGGGCCGAGGGCTCGCATGTGCAGCTCGTGGGCTTTGAGCAGGTCGCAGGGCTCCCATTCGTAGCTGATGCTTACGGGCACTATGTTGAGCGCTTTGAGAGGCAGGAGCGGAGCCTCGCGAGTGGCGCGGCCGCTGAGGGCCAGCATCTTGAGGAGTGACACCTCGGTGCGGTCGAGGCCGTCTTTGGTGCGGCCGTTGCGCTGGGCTATCCACACCGAGTGCTGGTCGCCTAAGGTGACCTGCCGGATGTATTGCGACACCTGCAACATGTTGCGGTAGAACTCCTTGGGTGTGCCGCCGCGCTCGACGCGGAACATTCGGTTTGCGCGCCCTATGAGTGTGATGACGGGGTCCTGCATGAGGTTGGCGCCGAAGGTTATGTAGAGCTCGTTGTACTCGAAGAGGAGATACTGTAGAAGAAAGGCGTCGAGGGTGATGTCGCGGTGGTTGGAAATGAAGAGGTAGGGGCGGCCCGGGACGAGGAGGTCGGTGCCGGTGTGGGTGAAGTCGGTGATGGTCTGTCCGACGATGCGGCCTATGGCGTCGCGCATGACGGTGTCCTGCATGGTGTGTATGTCGCCGATGGAGCGCAGCTGGCGTGCAAAGTCCTCGGGGTCTGCGTCGGGGTGTATGAAGCGCGCTATGGGTGCCATCAGCGGCGAGGCGGCTATCGTGTCGAGTGCCTGGGGCAGCTCGGCGTCGGTCAGGGGGCGTATGTTGTCGAACATTGTCAATGCGTTAATGTGTTATTGTGTCAGTGTTTTGCCCGCAGGTCGATGAACTTGATGGGCTTGCGGCTCTTGGCGGGGAAGTTGATGCGCTGTATCTCCTCGACGGGCATCACTTCGACCTCGGGGGCCACACGGATGCGCGAGCGGAAGGAGTCTTTGAGCTCTTTGACGACGGCATCGGTGTAGCCTTCGCGCAGGCCGATCTTCACCTTCACGTCGTCGGTGCCGGCGTTGTTGGTCGACACCTCGATGACGTAGTTGGCCACGTAGTCGGTGTTGTCGAGCACGTCGTTGATTGCTGGCGGGTAGAGGGTTGTGCCTTTGAGCTTTATCATGTTGTTCTTGCGGCCGATGAGCGGCGTGAGGCGGTAGCTGTAGCGGCCGCACTGGCAGCGGTCGGTGATCCTGGACGCTATGTCGCCTGTGCGGAAGCGCAGCAGGGGCATGCCTTCAACGCCGAGGGTGGTGACCACTATCTCGCCGGGTTGACCGTCAGGCACGGGGAGGTCGTCGTCGCCGATTATCTCGACGATGATGAGCTCGGGGTGCACATGGCCTCCGCAGCCGTAAGGACATTCGCTGAAGGTGGCTCCCATCTCGGTGGAGGAGTAGGTGGCGAAAAGGTCGACGTCCCACTTCTCCTTGATGCGGCGACCGAGGAGGTTGAGGCTGAAGTCCTGCTCGCGGAGGCCTTCGCCGATGCCTATGATGCGGCGTATTGAGGATGCGCGGTAGTCGATGCCGTGCTGCTCGGCATAGTCGATGAGCTTGAGGATGAATGACGGCACGCACATGATGGTGTCGGGGTGTATGCGTCGGATGGTGTCCCACTGCAGTTCGGGGATGCCGTTGCCCACACGTATCACCGAAGCGCCCATCTCGCGGATGCCGAGGAAGTAGGCCAGACCTGCCATGAAACGTTTGTCCATGGTGGTCATGAGCTGCACGATGTTGCCGGGCTTGAGGCCAGCGCACTCGAAGCTCTTCTTCTCGTTGTAGGCCAGGCGCTGCAGGTCTTTCTCGGTGCAGCCGAAGGTGACGGGGTCGCCGAGGGTGCCGCTGGTGGTGATGTAGTCTATCACCTTCTCTCGCGGGCAGCAGAGGAAGTCGTCGTTGAAGAGTTGCAGGTCCTTTTTCTCGGTGAAGGGTATCTTGACCATGTCCTCAAGATGCTGTATTTTGTCGATGTCGATGCCGTAGCTGGCAAACATGCGCTGGTAGTACGGCGAGTGCTGCTTGAGGTATTGCAGCGCCTCGTGGAGCTTGCCTTCCTGGAAGGCTTTTATCTCTTCAGGTTTCTGGTATTCAATATCTGTCATAGTATTGTTTTTAGCCATTTGAGGAATTCTTCTTTCCAAGGGCGGCACTCCGGGGTTCCTTTGGTATCGCTCATGCCGAAGCCGTGGCCGCCGGTGCGGTATTGTATGTAGCGGTGGGGGATGCGGTTGGCGGTGAGGGCGCTGTCGAGAAGCACGGAGTTGCGGTAGTCCACTATGGGGTCGTCGACGCAGTTGACGAGGAACACCGGCGGGCAGTCGGGCCGCACATGCACTTCGAGCGACAGGGAGTCGCGCATTGCCTGTTTGCATTGGCCGTATTCGCCCAGCAGGGCACGGCGCGAGCGCGTGTGGCAGCAGTCCTGGCGCATGGTGACGACGGGATAGATGGGTGCCACGAAGGCTGGCTTGCGGGTATAGGTGCTTAGCATCGACAGGTGTCCACCGGCCGAGAAGCCCATGATGCCTATGCGTGTGGCGTCAATACCGAGGCTGTCGGCATGGGTGTGGAGCCAGTCGAGGGCAGCCTCGGCGTCGCGCAGCGGGTCAGGGTAGCGGTTGCCACGGAAAATGAGGCGGTAGTGCGTGGCCCATGCCCACCAGCCCTGTACGCGGTAGCGCAACACGTAGGCCGCGATGTCGTGGGCTTGCAGCCATTGTGCCACCTCGACGCCCTCCACCTTGTAGTCAAGCCAACTGTAGCTGCCGCCGGGACATACCACTATGGTGGCCAAAGGCTTGGTCGTTGTGCCGTAGCACTCCAGTGTCGCCTTGGTACCAGGCAGCTGCACGATGGCTTGTCCCTCGGCGGTGATGCAGAGGCACAAGGCAAACAGTATGGTCAGAAAGCGTCGCATCAGTCAACGATATGCTTTATCTCTTCCTTGCTGAGCTGGCGGTAGCGGTGCTGCGGGTCGGCGCTGAAGTCCACCTCAAAGTATTCTTCGTCATAGAACGAGAGCTTTGAGTTGGTGTCGGGGTTGCACTCAAGGTATACGACATCTGCAGGGTCGAGTCTTTTAGCCTCGCAGATCTGGTCGCGGAGCGACTGTCCGGCGTATGTCACCGATGTGCCGGGGTTCTCCTGGTACAGTTCGGTGACGATGACGTAGGTCTTGCCGTCTACCTTGCGTATTTTCAGGCCGCAGAGGGATTCCATGTCCCACTGGCCGCGGAATGGGAATTGTTCGTCGTAGTATGTTGGTGATACTTTCATAGTTAGAAGGCGTTTTGGTGAGTCTTTATGCTGCGGTCCACATCTTTGCCGAAGCTCTTGTTGGCCAGTGCACGGTTGCGTGGGCGGTAGGTGCCCTCGTTCATCTCGCGCAAAGCGACGTTGCAGAACAGGCGGAACATCTTGGATTCCTGTGTCTCGTCGGCGTAGAAGGTCTGCCAGGCGTATTCGTAAACGCCCTGCAGCTCATCGGGAGTCATCTTGGCGGGCTTGAAGACCACCTGTCCGGCGTTGTAGTGATTCCAGTCAAAGTCGAAGATACGGCCCTGGCGCAGGTAGTCGTCGTAGGCTTTTGTGTGAGGGAACGGTGTCATGATGGTGAACTCGGCTAGGTCGAGGTCGATGGTGAGGAGGAAGTCAATGAGGCGTTTGCAGTCGTCGACGGTCTGATTGTCGAGGCCCAGCAGGATTGTACCCTCGACGCCGATGCCGTTGTCGTGGTACCTCTTCACGCGTTCTTTAATATAGTCAGAGGTGTCATATACGGCTTGGTAGACGTACCATGCACCCGCTTTGCCGGCAAGGTCAAGCACCTCCGGATCATCCTCTATGGTGTGGCTTATCCACTTCTTCTTCAGAGGCGCTATGGCGCGGAAGAGTTCTTTCTCCCACTCCTTGTCCTGGGCCAGCGAGTTGTCGACGATGAAGAGGCGGTTGTTGTCGATGGCTGCCATGTCTTCCACCACCTTGTCGATGGGGCGAGGACGGAACTTGCGACCGCCGAGGTAGCTCACCGCGCAGGGGTAGCACGAAAAGCGGCATCCGCGTGAGGCATGGAAGAGATCCACCATCTGCACGCCCTTGTGGTTGTACAACTCACGTTTGTAGAGGTCGCGGCGGCAGGGGCCGACACTTTCTATCGGGGGCTGTTTGCCGAGGAAGTTGTACACCTTCTTCAGTTTACCTTCTTTCCAGTCAAGCAGCACCTGCTCCGAGCGTCCCTCGCTCTCGCCAAGGAAGAGGCTGTCCACATGGTTGACAAACTCTTCGGCGTGCAGCATGGCGCTGATGCCGCCGGCAAGCACCGTCTTGCCGCGTTTGTGGTATTCGGCAGCTATCTCCCAGGCACGCTTCACCTGTGTGGAAAGCATGGTGGAGAGAGCCACAATGTCGCATGGGTCGTCAAAGTTCAGCTCCTCGACGTTCTCATCCACGAAGTCAATGTCCACATATTCGGGCAATGTGGCGGCGAAGGCTACCGGACCGTGAGGCGGCAGGTTGAAGGTCGTCTGTCCCGGAAGTTTCTTCCACTTTGGGTAGATGAGTTTCATCTTGATTGTTTCCATATCGTTATATCGTTGTTTTTTGTTATTCTTTGTTTATTTGGTCCACTATGACATTGCGTCCCACGAGGGCCTCAGCGGTGAGTATGGCGGTGAGCGAGGTGCCCACCATGCCGTGGAAGTTGACGTCCTGGCCAGTGAGTAGTAGGTTGCTGAGGCGCGTATGTGGCGACAGAGACGACTGCAGCGGGTTGTCGCTGCTGCGGTGTATGCCGTACATGGCGCCGCCTGGTGTGCCGTAGTAGTCGCGTATTGTCAGCGGTGTGCCGGCGTCGATGAAGGCTATGGCGTCTTTCAGCGGCACCTCGAAGCCGATGGGCTCTATCAGTCTAAGGGCCTGCTGTGTCATACGTTTTTTCCAACGGTAGTATTTTTCCGGTCTCTTGCCAGTGCGGCTATCCTCCCACTGCCTCACGTATTCGTAGCTCATGGGGCAGATGGCAGTGATAGTGTTGGCGAAACCGGGGTTTTCTTTGTCCTCGCTGGGCAGAGCAAACACCATGTTGGGCCAGTCAGCCTCGTTGCAGCGGTCGGCCTGCCAGGGGTTCATTGTCGTCAGACCAGAGAAGTAGGCCTCTCGGTTATAACACAGGGTGCGAGGCTTGAGGCCGATGAACAGGGTCATTGCCGACATTGAGTATGGCACCGACTCTATGCGGTGGCGGAATGCCGGCGAGAAGGCGTCGGTTGGCATCAGTTCCAGCAGGCGTGCTATCGGCATGTCGTTTATGTAGTGGTCGGCTGTATAGCAGCCTGCCGTCGTGTACACTGCTGCCACGCTCCGCCCGTCTGTCTTTATGGCTGTCACCTCTTCGCCGCAGCGCACCTCGCCGCCACTGGCTTTGATGACATCCGCCAGCAGTTTGGCAAAGCCTACGCTTCCGTTGCGGAAGGTGTATGTGCCGTCGATGTGTGCGCAACTGATGAGGGCGTGCAGCAGTGCTGGGCTGTCTTCGCGCCCGCCGTAGAACAGTGATAGGTAGGCTACGGCTGTACGCAGCAAGGTGTTGCTTATGCTGTCGTCCATCAGATGTTTTGCTGTCAGACTTGTGTCGGGCAGCGTATAGTCGTCCGTCGTCGGCAGCAGGCTGTAGAGCGGCTCCTGTCGCGCTATGTCGTACAGCTTGTCGAGGTAGTCGCTGATCTCTTGGCTTATGTTGACGTTGGGCATCACAGGCTTAAGGCAGCGGCTCCATTTGTAGGTCCACGCCTTGCGACCGAATGGCAGTGTGACGCGCAGTCCGTTTTTGGCGTCCATAAGTGTGTCGTAGCACGGCTCTATCTCCAATCTGTTTTCTATGCCCAGATGACGGCAGATGCGCCGCACCTGTCCGTCGGTACCCATGCCACCGAACACATGCATGCCGGTGTCGAAAGTGTATGGCCCGCGGCGGAAACTCTGCAATCCACCGCCTATGATGCGGTTCTTTTCCAGCACTGTGACGCGGTAACCCTCCTTTGCCAGCAGGGCTCCTGTCATCAGACCGCCCAGACCGCCGCCCATGATGCACACCGTCTTCATTCCAGCCCTCCTTTCCGTGGTCTTGTGTGCCACACCTCGCGCCCCTTGTATAGGTATTGGTAACGCTCCATGCGCTGCCTGTACTCGGCTGTCTCTATGCGTAGACTCATGGCTTCGAGCTTGTCGATGAACATCTTGCGTGCCTCGTGGTTGTCGGTATGGCAACGCTGCCCCAAGGCCACAGTCACCGTTCCTTCGCGCAGCAGCGTCTCGTGACGTGGCCACACATTGTAGGCGCCGTGGATGTATACTGGCAGTATGGGCAGCCCCAGCTCGTCGGCAAGCATGAAGGCGCCTTTGTGGAAGCGGCCTACATTGCCGTCGTGAGTGCGTGTACCCTCGGGGAATATCATCACCGAATAGCCTCGTGCCACCAAGTCTTTCAGCTTGGGCATCAGCTTGTCGTATCCAGCCTCGGCGGGCAGATATTCGGCGTAGCGTATTATGTGGGCGTATATCGGGTTGCGCCACACCCAGTTCTTGGTCATGATGACGAGTTTCGGCGTCAGCGCCAGCATGCACAGCAGGTCGAGGTGCGACGCATGGTTGGCCACTATCACCGCCGGCTTGCTGAAATCTTCGCCGTTCGGGTTCTCGGTCTTGAAGTCCACACGCGGCATCAGCCGTGCGCCGAGGCGCGCCACACCGCAGATGAAGCAGTGGAAGGCGTCGCGCTTGCGGTTACGCGGTGCAGGTGTGATGAATGACAGCAGTGTCACCGGTGTGGCCACGAGCAGTGCAAAGAGGGCGAAGACCAGCAGCGGCACCATGGTGATGACGATGCGGCCGAGGGTTATGGGCACCTCGCGCTTCACGCCGCGCCGCATGGTGAGCCAGCGGAACACCATCGGCGGCACCACACAGGCCATTAGCACCACGCAGCCCATGCCTATCATGGCCACCTCGGCCAGGCTTCGCATGGCGGGGTGGCGCGCCACTATCAGGGTGCCGATGCCTACGAACATCAGTGCGGCGGATATTATCACGCTGCGGCGGTATTCTTTCAGGCGCCGCCGTCCTGTGGCGTTCTCGTAGAGCAGTCCCTCGGTGATGAATATCGTGTAGTCGTCGCCCTGACCGAAGATAAATGTGGCCAGTATGATGTTGACAATGTTGAACTTGATGCCCGTCAAGGCCATGATGCCGAGTATCCACAGCCACCCCATGGCCATGGGCAGGAAGGCAAGCACCGCCAGCTCGAAGCGCCCGAGGGCGAGCCACAGGAAGGCGAAGACCACGAAGGAACATACATAGAGTATGTAGTTGAAGTCGGCGTTGAGGGCACCCACCAGGCCGCTGCCTACGTCGCTCTGTGTGAAGGCATAGGTGTGAGCTACATCGGGGACGGTAGTCTCTCCGTGTACGAAGTTGACGATGCTTACACCGGTGTCAGACGTCAGTATGTAGTTGGTTGCCAGCTGTCCCAACGCACCGTCGAGAGTGCAGGGTGCAGGGGTGTAGGTGGCCTCAATGCGGTCGGTAAAGGGGCGGAAGGCCTCGTCGGCAAAGCCGGCACGGCGTGCCTCGCGGCGCACCTCGTCGGCTAGTGAAGGGTGCTTGGCCAATAGGCTATGCCACTGAGTTAAAGCCTTTTCCTGCCGTGCCAGCGACGGCATGAGTGACGCTACACCGTCGAGGCCGAGCGAGTCGTTGCGCTGCAGGGCCTCCTCGAGAGTTGCGCCTTCGGCCACCACGTATGTGAGACCGACCTCGTCGACGCTTGCTGCCAGCAGGTCTAGGTCAGCCAGCTGCTGGGCGGTCATGTAGTTGATATTGTGCAAGTCGGCGTCGAATTCTACGAGGGTGCTGAAGTATCCGAGGACGACGGTTGCCAGCATCATCACCCAGAATGCCACGGACCCCCAACGGCCCCTCTTCGGCATCCCAACGGCCTCCGGACGGCCTTCCACTGAAGAAATGCCGAAGGGGGGCCGAAGGGGGGCCGAAGGGGCTCCGTCTGAAGGCTGGTTTTGATGTAATTTTGTAGTGTGTTTGTTTTCAGTGCGTTGGCTTTTTTTGCGGCCGGCCTTGGCCCAGAGGGGCAGAAAGACGAGGGTGAAGCCTATGGTGCCGACGAGCATTAGTGAGCCGAAGAGACCCAGGTCGCGCATGGCTTCGGCTTTGACGAAGACGAGGCAAGCGAAGGCGGCGACGGTGGTGATGTTGCCTGTGACTAACGGTTCGGTCATCTCGCGCAGGGTCTCGCGGCGGTCGGGGTGGTTCTTCAGATGTTCGAGGTAGTGGAGCGGGTAATTGACGGCAATACCTACGAGCACCGAGCCGATGCCTACGACGATGATGGAAATCTCTGATTTGAAGATGGCTATCACCGCAAGGGCGAAGAGCCATCCAGCGGCTACCGAGAAGCCCATCCACAGTATGTTGCGTTTGCGTCCCATGGTGCGCCACAGGATGATGGCTATGAGCACCACGGCGAGGGCTATGGCCAGTAGGCTGTCGTGCTTTATCTGCGAGGCGTTGGTGACGGCGATGAGTGGCGCGCCGACGGCGGTGATGCCTACTTTGGGGCTCTGCACGCTGTCGATAGCTTCGTCTATTGCTTTGGCTACGAGACTGTTGTTGCGGGTGTCGCTGGCAGCGTAGGAGCTGGTGATGAAGGCGAAGCCGTTGCCGTCATCGTCGAAGATGTAGTCGTCGACCATGCGGTAGCGGCTGCTTGGGCTGAGGGCCTGCAGACGTTGCAAGGCGGGGGAGAAGAGGCCGAGTGGGTCGGCGGCAATCATGTCGGTGGCCATAGGTGGCAGGGGCATGGCGAGGGTCTGTCGGGCCGAGGCCATGCTGCGTGCAATATAGGTGGGGTCGGCCAGCAGGGAGTCTATGCGTCGGTAGTCGGCGGCGGTGAGGTATAGCGGGATGTTGCTGTTCACTAGGCTGATTGCCTGCATGACGTCGCTACCGTCTGCGCGTGCCTGTACTGGCAAGGCGGTGAAGGCTTCGGCAAAGGCGTCGATAGCGTCCATGACGTCGTCGTCGGTGGCCTCTTCCGCCGGGCGGAAGATGACGGTGATCTGGCCTTGGTCGCCGAGGCTGTTGTATATGTCGGCCTGTTTGGCGTTCTCGGCGGTGCGTGGCAGGAAGTCGGCTATGTTCTCCTGGTAGTGCAGCTGCAAGGCAAGGAGTGCTCCCGCGGCAAGCAGCACGACGAGTAGTACCACGGCGAAGGGGCGGTGGCTGGCAAGGTAGTCGTGCAGGCGTAGCAGGAGGCGGGACATGGTTCAGTTATGAATTATGAGTTATGAGTTTTGTCAAAAGGAGGCGGGGATAGCCGTAGACGATGGCCAGCAGGCATAGGATGGTGTTTAGCAGCGATATGCGGAAGAAGTCGCGGAAGGGGCGGAAGTGGCTGACGCGGTCGTCGGGGTAGCTGACGCTGACGGGTACTGGCTTTATGTTCACACCTCGCCAGGCCGAGAAGACGAGGAGTTCGAGTTCGCTCTCGTAGCGGTAGGTGAGCAGGCTGAGGCATGGGAGGTGGTGCAGTGGGTAGACGCGGAAGCCTGTCTGTGTGTCGGGCAGACTGATGCCGGTCTGCACACGGAACCAGAAGTTGCTGAAGCTGTTGGCGAAGGTGTTGCCTGCCGGCATACCTTGTGGTAGGTTGTCGGCGTTGCCGACGTCCTGCCAGCGGCTGCCGACGATAAGAGTGGGACGTGGGGCGTCGTCGGTTGGCAGTGCGTTGACGAGCGATGGTATCTCTTCCGGGCTGTGCTGGCCGTCGCTGTCGATTGTGACGGCATAGTCGTAGCCTGCCTTGCGTGCCGCCTCCATGCCGCGATGTAGGGCGTAGCCTTTGCCGCGGTTGCGGCTGTAGCTGATGAGAGTTATGGTGTTGCCGAAATGCTGTAGTTCTCTCAGTGTGTTGTCGGTGCTACCGTCGTTGACCACTATGACGCCACCGCATACCGCCTTGGTGCGCCGCACGATGTCGGCCACAGTGCGGGCGTTGTTGTAGGTGGGTATGACGGTGCAGTAGATCATTGTCAGTTGGAAAGTTGTGGATTATGAGTTGCGTAGTGTTAGTTTCATCTTGGCGTATATGGTGTCGCCTTTGGTGAAGGTGGCGGTGGTCGTGTCGCCGTCAAGTGTTGCGGCGAGGGTGGCGCCGTCGATGTCGTCGGGCGTCATCATGGCGAGGTACTTCGTGTTGTTGACCTTGGCGAGCCGCAGGGTGTGGCCTGTCGCCTGTGAGAGCAGCTCTACCACGGCACCTATCATGCAGACCCCTGGCGTGATGGGGTTGCCGGGAAAGTGGCCGGCGTAGACGGTGCTGTCGCGGCGCGATGCAAGTGTGGCCGCCACACGTAGTGTGCCGTCGGTGTGTTCCCAGGCGGCACGCTCCACCTTGATTATCTCTTCCAGTACTTTCATTTGGCGCGGAATTCGATGAGAGTGTAACTGTCTTTTTTCTCCATGAGGCGGACGGTGTTGACGCGGTAGCTCTTTTTGTCGAAGGTGACAATGACCTGCTGCATCATGCGTCGCATGTCGCGGCGTTTTGGGGTGAGCACGGCGCGGTAGGCCGAGGGCTCTTCTGTGAGTTCCACGGCGAAGAGTTTCTCGTCGGCTAGGGCGTTGCCGCTGGCGAGGGTCATCATTGTCTGCGCCATGCCTCGTGTGGCTGCACCTGCTGCTCCTGAGAGGGCTTTGCGTGCGCCTGCGCTGACGGTGTATATGCTGTCGCCGTCGACGACAAGGGCCAGGTCGGTGGGGTCGCTATACTGCCAGCGCATCTGGCGTTCACCGCTGAGGGTGAGGACGCCGTGCGACACGGCGTCTTGGGCCAGCATAGGACTGTGCTTGGTCTGCGTGAAAGCGTAAGTCTGGCTCTTGCCTGGCTGCGGCTTCTGTGCTGCGGCAATGCGTGCTAGCACGGCGTCGCGGTCGGCCACAGGGCTTTGCGCTGTGGCACAAAAAACCAGGCTGAGGGTGAGGAGCAGTGTTGTCAGTAGTCTTGTCATGGGTATTATCGCATTATGAACATGCAGCCTGCCACGATGAGCACCACGCCTATCCAGCGTGTGAGCGGGACGCTCTCGCCGAAGACGATGATTGCCGCCACCATGCCGAAGATGTAGCCGAGGGCTGTGAGAGGGTAGGCCTGCGAGAATGGGAAGTGCTTGAGGATGTAGAGCCAGAGTACTGTGGCAGCACCGAAGCTGACACCGCAGGCCAGCAGCCACCAGTCGGTGGCTACGGCTTTGAAATAGCTCCACGACCAGCTGAACTTGGGCAGCTGGGCCATGGCCAGTTTGAGGAGCACTTGTCCGCCGCTGAGGAAGGCGGTCTGTATGCAGACTAATATCAGCAGTCGCCACATGGTTTGAGGAGTATTAATGAATAATGTGTGTCGTCGCTATACCGTACCACCACAGGAGTGTTGCCCATGAGGTGTGCCTCGGCGTATAGGTCAAGGGCCGGTGCCGTGTATGAGGTGCCGAAGAGGTCGGTATGGTCGGTGGAGAGTGTGTATTGTGAGGTGTGAGTATCGGCAAGGAGGCTGTCGAGGGCTTGCTGCTTCTCGGCCTCGGTGGGACGGTGGAGTATACGCATGCCGGCAACCTCACAGAGGGGCTTGTGCCCATGTTGCAAGGTTGTGGCTAGGATCATGCTCACGGCGCACTCTGCGGCATGCTTGCTTTTGAGGTATCCGCCTTTGCAGAGCAGGGCGTGATAGGAGGGCGTCATCTCGTCGTGGGCGCAGACCATGGCGTTGGCAATCTTGCCGCGGCGCAGCTGCAGTACGGCGTCCATCAACGCGCTCTGGAACGAGACGGTGTTGTGGGCATAGGTGGTGTTGTAGCCATGGGCTTTGAGGTTGATGGCGACGATGGAGGAAATGGTGTTGTGGGTGGACTGCATGAAGCGTGTAGGCATCATCTGGTCTTCGCCTTCGCGGCAGAGGGCGTCAAGGAATATCTCGGTGTTTTCTATGCAACCAAGGCCTGTGCCTGTGATGATGGCTTCTGGAATGTCTATTCCTGCATGCTCGGCTGCAGTTTTGGCTGTGGCTATGGCACGCTTGAGTATACGGCCCATGCGGCGTGCCTCCAGCGGAGGTATAAACTGCTTGTAGTCGGCCTCACGGCTTCGGGTGAGCTGTTCGCTTAAAGGCTCCGGACTATCTTTCCATGCCTCCGAGAGCGGCTTTTGTGCCGATATCTGTGCGGCGGAGAGCAGGTAGATGTGCTTGTCGTTGTCATCTGTTTCTACCGCTGCGGTCTTCGCTTCATCTATCCCGGCAAAGACCAAGGCGCTGTCGTTGCCGCCGAAGCCGAAAGCATTGCTCAGCACGTAGCGCAGGTTTTTTGTAGTGGGCTCGTGGACGGGAGTCAGGCATTCGCCTGCACTGTGGAACCGCAGGTTGACAGGTAGGAAGCTGTGCTGCATTGCCAACAGGCAGATAACAGCCTCTATTGTTCCCGAGGCGCTGGTGGTATGACCTGTGAATGCTTTGGTGGATGACACTGGTGGTACATGCTCGCCGAAAAGACGTCGGATGGCGGTGCTCTCACTGATGTCGTTGTTGCCGGTGCCGGTGCCGTGGGCGTTGATGTAGTCTACTTGCTCAGGGTCTATGCCTGCCATGGTCACGGCTTGCTGCATGGCCAGATAGGGTCCTTCGCCGTCAGGCGAAGTGGCAGTCTGATGGAAGGCGTCGCAGGCGTTGCCGTAACCTGCCAAGCGCGCAAGCGGAGTGGCCTTGCGGTGAGTGGCATGCTCGGCACTCTCAAGTACCAGCCAGGCAGCTCCTTCGCCAAGGTTGAGGCCGGAGCGGCTCTCGTCGAAGGGGCGGCAGGGCTCGTGGTCGAGAATCATCAGGGAATTGAAGCCGTTGAGGTGGAACTTAGTGATGCACTCGCTGCCGCCTACGACAACGCAATCGGCATGTCCGGCACGTATCAGCTCAGCACCTGTTATGACAGCGTTGGCTGCAGAGGAACATGCTGTCGACAGGGTTGTCAGCATACGGAAGCGGCCGAAGTGTCCGGCAATCATCTCGGTGCAGGCACCGCAGTCGTGGGTGCGTATGTACTCGTTGTGGCTGTCGTTCTCCAAGAAGTCAAGGTAGTAGAGCTCGCTCTTGTCCATGCCGCCGACGGTGGTGCCGGAAATAAGGGGTATCTGTGGCATCATGTCGGCAGATATGCCAGCCTGTTGCAGGGCTTCCTGCAACGCTACCATGCCCATGAGGGCTGTGCGAGTGGTCGGTTGTGTGGCTGGGTCAATGCCGAGCATTGTGCACATCTCGTCGTTGCTCAACTGTACTTCGCCAACAGGGAACTCGTGATGCTCTGTTTTGAGGTAACGCAACGGACGTATGCCACTACGCTGTTCTTGCAGAGATGTGAGGGTCTCGGCTTTGCCTACGCCGATAGCCGACACAATGCCAGCGCCTGTTATGAGGATGTCAGTCATCCTTTATTTGGTGCGGTTCTTGCTGATGTAGTCGGCCATCACATTGATGGACTTGAAAATCTCTTTGCCCTGGTTGGGGTCTTGCAGCTTGATGCCGTAGTTCTTCTCCATGAGTACGATGAGTTCGAGGGCGTCGATGCTGTCGAGGCCAAGGCCTTCACCACCGAACAGAGGGGCGTTCTCGTCAATGTCTTCAGGTTTGATGTCTTCAAGGTTAAGTACCTCGATAATCTCTTTCTTCAGTTTGAGGATGAGTTCTTCCATATTTCCTTTTATTTTAATGTTTTTGATAATTCTTGTTCTATGATGTTTTTGCTTGTGTGCTGCGGTACAGCTAATAGTGCAGCTATATTGTTGCCGTTGGCATCGACCTCGCACCAGCCTGCTATCTGTGGCCCACGGCTTGCCGCGATGGCAATCTGTTCTGCCATGACGTCGACACGTGGGGCGTCAAGTACCATGAAGTTGGTCTCGGTCTGGAAGTGATTGCGTATGGATATCTCGCCGGTGACTATGTTCGGCAGCGTGTACACGAACAAGGCAGGGGAGGGGAACCAGTTGCTACGGTCTTGTATGGTGGCTTGGAAGGCTGTGTCGTCTGCCATCGATGAACTGCGGTTGAACAGTAGTACGCCATATTCGGCTTTGGGGCATTCTTGCAGCAATAATTCACTCGCCACAAAGCCTAAGCGGCTCAGCGGGTCCATCTTGAAGAACTTGGGATAGTCGCCGATATGGGTACGATAGAGCTCCACTAGTTCGTCTGCTGTAGGTGTAAGGCGGATGGAGTGTATGGCGCCCATAGCAGGTGTGGCTTGGATAGGTGTTGTGGCATTGGCAGTATTGTGGCTGAACTTCATGGCAGCGTTGCAGCCGCCGAAGCCGGATAACAGCTTTACGAAGCTGTGCTTGTCGGTGGTGCGGGGTTCGGCGCAGACGTTGACCTGACGGCTTACGCCAAGGTTCTCGAAGCCGCGGGTGCCATACACAATGCCGTGCTCCACGGCCTGCATCGACAGTATGGTTTCCAGCACACCGGCGGCACCCATGGTGTGGCCATAGATACCTTTGAGGCTGAACAATGGCACGTCGGCAAGGCCGGCGCGGTCTACCGCTATACTCTCCATCTCGTCATTGTAGAGCGTTGATGTGCCATGTACGCTGATGAAGGCGAGCTCGTCTTTGTTGATATTGAGGGCCTCCAGGCAGCGGTATGACCCCTCGCCGGTGCGCGACGGACCGCTGATGTGGTTGGCGTCGTTGCACATGGCCCCTCCTTCGGCTACCCATTCTCCTTTGCCGCTATTGCTGTAAATGATGGTTGCAGCCGCCTCACCGAGGTTAAGGCCGCAACGGTCGCGGTCAAAGGGTCGGCATTGGTCGGGTGAGAGTGCATGGAGGCACTGGAAACCACTGATGATGAACTCGCTCTGCATGTCACAGCCTATCACTACGGCAGTGTCACAGAGCCCAGCTTCTATGCTGCGCATGGCCACAATTTGGGCGCTGAGGCCGCTGATGCATGCGTTGCTTACCACCAATGGCGGGTTGGGGTTGCCGAAATGACGGCTGATGAGGTTGGCCGAGGTGCCCAGCAGGGCTCTCTCGGTATCCCCTTTGGCTAATAGGTGTACGTTGCCTTTGGTCGTGGAGAGGAAGAATCGGCAGCGAGGTGATGTCGGGTCTATACCGGCACGGGCAATGGCGTCGCTTGCCGACGCTATGCATAACTGCTCAAAGAAGGTATACTTCTCGTCGTCTTGTCGTTCTTCTTCGGGGAACAGCGAGGCAGTGTAGAGCGAGCCGTCAGGCAGGCTGTATTGCTTCAAAGCATACTGACCGCCTACCACAGCGTCGTAGTTGGCGCGTGTCGTAGCCCCGAGAGGGGAGTATATGTTGTCAGCTAGTTTTATAACCATCGTTTCTTCCATTCTTCAAAGAACGGCGGGTTGCCCAGCACCAGTTTGTACTCCTTGTCCATGAATACTTGCACCGTGTGTGCGGTCGCCAGCAGCTTGTCGCCGTCCGTAATCTTATAGTCGAACACTATCTTCGCCGCCTCTGTGGGTATGTATGTAATCTCAATTTCCGGGTGCATCCCGTAGATTATGGGCTGCTTGTATTTCAGCTGTACGTCTACCAGCGGAGCGTAGTAGCCCTCGCCGAAGAAACGCAGGTAACCCAGGTCGTATTTCTCGCCAAAGGCTTCACGTGCGTCTTCGAGGTACATCATATAGCTCCCATGCCAGGCCACTCCCATCGAGTCAACCTCGCTGAAGCGTATGTCGAGTTTCTTCTTTATGCTTAAGGTGTTCACAGTAATGCTATCTTTATCGTTCCTGAGACCAGAATGGTGTCGCCGCAGCGGCTTTCGGCCTGTGCCAATGTCATGCCGAACACTTCGTCACTTACCTCAATCCTTGTCGTTATCGTGCTTCCTACTTTAGGTCTGGCGTGAATCTCCATGTCGCGCAGGGCGCCAATCACTCCCACACGCACCTCTTTGCCGCTGCTGAGGTTTATGTACCCCATGCGTGCAGCACAGGTCTGGGCCACATTCTCCAGCAGACCAATTTCTGCCAGATGCCCGTCTTCCACCATTATGTTGTCGGGACGTATCGTCAGTTCCGTCTCCGTCAGCACGGGGTCGCAATGCAGCAGGCGGTCCACCATAACCATCGGTGGCCGCTGTGGCAGCAGCGTCATTATGTCATATTCATTCTCCATCCCAGAATTCATAGTAGTTGTACCATTGGTGCGGGTAACGGCGCACTATTTCTTCCAGCGTCGTGGCGAAGTCTTGCGCCAGTGCCGCCATCTGTTTCCTACTTGGCTGCGAGGGGTCTGCCTTTAGGGGTCGCACATAAGCCTTGTAGCTCCGGCCACCTGTCTTCATCACCATCACCGCCAGCGCAGGCACCTCTTTCTGCACCGCCGTGGCGAAAGGTCCCAGAGGGAACTGTGCTGTGGCACCGAAGAACGTGCATCCCACACTCTTCTGTGAACCGAAGCAGCGGTCGGCAGGCATGCTGACGATGTTGCCCTCGTCGAGGGTCTTGTTGATGAGGAACAGGTGCGACATGTCGGCCTGCACGGGAATCATGTGGATGTTGCTGTCGGAAAACTGCTTGCTTCGTTCGTTCATCACCGTCGCCGACTCGCCGGCATATACCAGTGCGTTGAAGCTCTTGCGGTCCGAGCGCAACATGTAACCTGCCTGCTCATAGTTGCCTACGTGCGACGACAGCATGACAAATCCTTTCTCTCCTTCGCAGAGCCGCATGAAGTGCTCGTTGCCGTCAATCTCCAGCTTGAAACGTCGTCCGGCGTAGGTGGCGAAGCGGTCGAGCACCACTTGCCCGAAGGCATAGTGGTTGCGGTAGACGTGCCAGAATGCGCTCAGCGGCTTCTTGCCCAGCCGTTGGCTGAAGAAGTGGTACATTGCCATGTAGCCCTTGTGGTTGAACAGCATGTAGAACGGCACCACCAAGGCCATCACTCCGTAGATGACCTCTATTGGTACCACCTTGAACAACACTATCAGCGCCTTCTGCATGAAGGGTGTGCCGTCGGTACGGCCGCTCCATTCGCTATGTTCGGGCTCCTGCACTTACTTGATTTTCTCTTCTATGTAGTCGCAGAACTGGCCGAAAGTCTTTATGGTCTTCATGTCTTCGGCCACTATCTTGAAGCCGAAGGTCTTTTCCACAATCACCACGATGTCCACGAAGTCGAGGCTATCCACGCCGATGTCTTCTTTCAGGCGTGCTTCGGGTTTGATTTTCTCTTCGTCAAACTCCAGCTCCTCAACGAGGAAGTTCTTTACTTTCTCTTCAATTTCTTGTCTATTCATGCTTTTTGTTATCTTTTGTCTATTTGTTATTTTCTCTTGCATACCATGATGCTGTGTCCCTGACCCAGGTTGTCGTGTATGGTCTCCACCTCCAGGCCCGCCTGCTTCACCAGACGCTCCATGTCCTCGCTATGGTACATCTTGCTGTTGCCGTTGGCTATGGCTGTGAAGTAGAGGCTAGTCATGGTGAGGCAGAATGCTGCCGGCTCGAAGCGCTGGCGGTCCCAGAAGGTCTCCATGATATACAGGCGGCTGTCAGCATCCATGATTTTGGCTGCACGGCTCACGATACTCACTATCTCCTCTTCGCCGAAGCAGTCTAGGAACTGGCTCATCCAGATGGCGTCGTAGTGCTTGTCCGTCGGGAATGCCTGGCTGTCGTCCAGCAGGTTCATGCCGTAGCCGTCTATGCGCTCGGCGCCGGGCTTGCCCTTGGTGTCGCGGCGCATCATCTCCAGCTGCTGCGGCAGGTCGACGATGGTGACGTTCACATCCTGGTCGTGCCCCACGCATTGCAGGGCCCAGCGGCCGGTGTTGCCACCCACGTCGAGCAGCGTCCGCGGCTTGGCGGCGAAGACTATCTCCAGCGCCTGCTGGAACGAACTGTCGCTGTAGAAGTGGTCAAAGCCGAACCAGCTCTTCTGCACCTGCGGCGGCAGTTGCGACAGCCCTTCGTACACCGTGGGCCACGGACCGAAGTGCTCCAGACCTGCGGGACGCCCTTCCTTGAGGCTCTCCTCCAAGCGGAACCATCCCTCGTAGTTCACGTCGTGGTTAAAGTCTATATTCACGTTGGTGGCGGGGTCGGTGATGAAGCACCAGCCTGTCTTGCTCAGCGTGTAGCGGTCGGTGTCGGGATCTATGAGCACGGTGCCTATGCAGAGGCTCGCCTCAAGCATCACCTTGGCGGCATAGCGGCTCAGGCCTGTGGCTTCGGCTACCTCGGCTTCAGTCATGCCGTTGTCGCTGTTGCGCAGCATCTCCAGTATGCCGAACTTCTTCATCAGGCGGCTCACCTGGAACACTATCGGTCCCCAGGCAATCCATTCTGCCTTCTCCTGTGCCTCGCGGGCGCTGAGGTGCTCCTTGCTGTAGGCTTCTTTCAGTTTTGGGTTTAGGTACATATCTCTATTATCAATTCTCAATTGTCAATTCTGCGAAGCACCAGCGCCGAGTTGGTGCCGCCGAAACCGAAGCTGTTGCTCAGCACGGTATCCACGCGCGTCTCAATGGTCTTGGTGGCCAGCTTCAGATGGGCGCTGGCCTCGTCGGGGTTCTCGAAGTTTATGTTCGGCGCCACGAATCCGCCGTGCATCATCAGCAGGCTGTATACCGCCTCGCTGGCGCCGGCCATCCAGCATTCGTGTCCCGTCATGCTCTTGGTCGAGCTTATCCATGCGCGGTGTCCTTCGAAGAGGCGCCCGAGGGCCTTGGCCTCGTAGAGGTCGCCTTGCGGCGTCGAGGTGGCGTGGGCGTTCACGTAGTCGATGTCGTCCACCGTCAGCCCTGCGTCCTGCAGCGCGCGGTGCATGGCGAGGGCGCTGCCGTCGTCGCTGGCCTGCGATATGCCGCCGCCGTTGCTCGAGAATCCGTAGCCGCACACTTCGCCCAGTATTTGGGCACCGCGCTTCACGGCGTGCTCATACTCTTCCAGCACCAGCGCAGCAGCGCCACCGCTGGGTATCAGGCCGTCGCGGTCGCGGTCGAAGGGCCGCGAGGCCTTCGTGGGCTCGTCCATGCGTTTGCTGAAGGCTCCCAGCGCGTCGAACGAGGCCATGCTGTAGAGGTTGGTCTCCTGGGCACCGCCGCAGAGCACCATGTCCTGCAGCCCCTGGCGGATGAACATCGCACCGAGACCTATCGCGTGGCTTCCGCTGGCGCAGGCGGCGCTGACGCTGAAGTTGATGCCGCGCAGGTGGAAGATGGTGCTCATGTTCATGTTCACCGTCGAGTTCATGCTCTGGAATATCCAGCCGCTGCCCAGCAGCGCCGAGTCGTGCTTCTCGAGCATCAGCGTGTGGCTCTCAACGGTGGCCTTGGCCGACGAGTCGTTGCCCATCAGCACGCCCACCTCGTTCTGCAGCAGGTAGTCGTCGTCGATGCCTGCCATCGCGAACGCCTCTTTCGAGGCCATGAAGGCGTATTCGGCCTCCTCGCTCATGCCTGCGCGTAGACGGCGGTCGAGCAGCCCTTTGAGCACGGGTTTCTCCACGATGCCTGTCAGCGTGCTCTGGTAGCCGTATTCCTTGCGGGCCTCGTCGATGCCTATGCCCGAGCGGCCCTCATATAGCGACTGGCGCACCTCGTCGACATTCTTGCCGAGACACGACCAGATTCCTATTCCTGTAATTACTACTCGTCTCATAACTCTTGACTCTTGACTCATAACTCTTAACTCTTAACTCATAACTCAAGTGTACAGCCCTCCGTTGATGTTCACCACCTCGCCGGTGATGTAGGCGGCCTCCTTCGAGGCGAGGAAGGCCACGAGTGCGGCCACCTCTTCGGGCTTGCCGAAGCGTCCTGCGGGTATCAGCTTCTTCAGCTCTCCTTCGTCGAGGTCCTTGGTCATGTCGGTGGCCACGAATCCCGGCGCCACAGCGTTCACCGTAACCTTGCGGGGTGCCACCTCCTGCGCCAGCGCCTTGGTGGCGCCTATCACAGCCGCCTTGGCAGCGCTGTAGTTCGTCTGGCCAGGCATGCCCTTGATGCCGCTCAGCGACACTACGTTGACAATCCTGCCATAGCGCTTGGTCATCATGCCCTTCACCACACGGCGCGTCAGGTAGAAGAAGCCGTTGAGCGTGGTGTCGAGCACCGAGTGCCATTGCTCGTCGGTCATGAACACCATGATGTTGTCCTGCCTGATGCCGGCGTTGTTCACCAGCACGGCTATGTAGTCGTCCGTGTGCTGAGCCTCCCATTGCTCCATGGCGGCCTCTATGGCCTTGGGGTCGGCGGTGTCGAAGGGCAGCAGCTCGCACACTCCGCCGGCGGCCTCGATGGCGGCCTTCGTCTCCTCGGCCGCTGCGGTGTTGCTCTTATAGTTGATGATTACGGGCATCCCGCCGGCAGCGAGCCGCATGGCCACAGCCCTGCCTATCCCTCGGGAACCTCCCGTAACAAGTGCGTATTCCATATCTTGTTCTGTTCTTTTTACGGCTAATTTTGCGAATTTAACGAAGCTGCGCAGGTCAATTGCTGGGCGAATTACTCGAATTGTAGACATTGTCGACCATTGAATTAGAGTAATTCGACGATAATCCCAATCCCGACAATTTGTTTAATTCGTGTAATTCGCCGTTCATGTCTAATGTTTTAACTTCTCAGCATCTCCTCCACCTTGGCAATCTCGTCATAGAACGGCGTGTCGTCGACGAAGGCCGGCACTATGGCGTTCACCTTGTCGTACATGGCCCGTGTGGCGGGGCTCAGCTTGTCGGCCTTCTTCAGTATGTCCGTCGCCTGGCGAAGGGCTATCATGTGGATGGCCATCACCTGGTAGGCGTTGTCTATCACCTTGCGGCACAGCAGGGCGCTGTTGGTGCCCATGCTCACGATGTCCTGGTTGTCGTTGTTGTTGGGAATGGTGTGCACATAGTTGGGCATCGACAGCGTCTGGCACTCGGCTGTGGTGCTCGTCGCCGTGAACTGGCAGGCCTGCATGCCGTAGTTCAGGCCCAGGGTGCCCATGTTCAGGAACGGCGGCAGGATGCCGTTGATGCGGTCGTGGAACAGGTAGTTCATCTGCCGCTCGGCTGTCTGCGCCAGACGCGTGACGGCTATCTTCACCTTGTCGGCCTCCAGCGATATGTAGTCGCCGTGGAAGTTGCCGCCGTGATACACGTTCTTGCTGTCGGGATCCACTATCGGGTTGTCGCTGGCCGAGTTGAACTCCTCCTCTATCACGCGGCGGCTGTTCTGCAGCGTCTCCCACACCGGACCCAGTATCTGCGGCGTGCAGCGCAGCGAGTAGTAGGCCTGCACCTTGTGCTCGAAATAGCTCTTACCCTTCTGCTCCTCGCTGTAGAGGTGGTGCTCGCGTTTGCTCAGGCATTGGCTGCCTTTGGCCAGCTCGCGCATGCGCTGCGCCGTGTAGCGCTGCCCCTCGTGGCGGCGCACGCTGTTCAGCTCGTCGGCCATCCAGTCGTCGTAGCTTGCCGCCACCTCGTTCATCCACACCGCCGTCAGCAGGCTCAGCTCGAGCAGCCGCTCGGCATAGTGCTGGTTCACGGCCGAGATGCCCGTCATCACCGACGTGCCGTTGGTGATGCTCAAGCCCTCGCGGATGTACATCTTCAACGGCTCAAGGCCGCACTCGCGCATCACATCCTTCGTCTCGCGCCACTCGCCGCGATAGTGCACCTTGCCCTCGCCGATGAGCGTCAGCGCTATGTGCGCCAGCTGCACCAGGTCGCCGCTCGCGCCCACCGAGCCGTGCTCGGGGATGTAGGGATGGATGCCTCGGTTGATGAACTCCTGCAGCAACAGCGCCACGCTCGGATGCACGCCGCTGCGCCCCTGCAGCAGGTTCGTCAGGCGCGCTATCATTGCCCCCTTCACATACAGGTCGCCCAGCGGTTCGCCGGCACCCGTGGAGTGGCTGCGGATGATGTTGTATTGCAAATCGCTCAGGTAGCGGTCGTCCACGCGCCATTGCGCCATCGGGCCGAAACCCGTGTTGATGCCGTAGATGACCTTCTCGGCGGCGAACTCCTTCAGGAACTCGTAGCATCGCTCCATGCCTGCCAATTGTTCCTTGCTCACCTGCATCTTGGCACCGCCAAAGAGCATTTTCTCTATCTCACCAAAGGTGATATTCTTCATAGTTAGTTGTTTTTCAGTTCGTTGTTGGTGGTCGGCGCTTTTTTACGCCAATGCAAAGGTAATAAATATTTCTATATATATAATTATATTTTTCAGTATTTTTCTTATTCCCGCCTAAATCCCGCCTAATTCCCACCAAAATCCCGCCATAATCCTCCCCGCTTCCATCCTGCTTCCGCCCCTCAGCACCCGCGCCATTCCCACGCCATTCCCACGCCATTTCGACCATCCTTCGACCATCGTTTAACTATCGTTCTTCAGTTCTGTACTGAAGAAATATGGTCGAAGGATGGTCGAAGGATGGTTGAAGTGACGTTCCTACTACGGAAGGAAATGGTGGCGTCGGTGGATAAAGATGGCATTAAAACATGATATGACGAGGTGCGGAAGGTTGTCGGTTGGCTTTTGGCACGCTTTTTGTTGAAAATAGATTACGCATGTGCAGGATTTTTTGTATCTTTGCGGTGCGTCGTGTGGTGCGTCGTGCGCCGCAAGATGCTGTGTGTTATTATATTGGAAACAAAATAGAAATTTAGAATATGGCAAATTTTTTGACCAAGATTTTCGGAGACAAGAGTCAGCGCGACCTGAAGACGGTGAAACCGTTCCTCGACGCCACCCTTGCCGCCTATCCCGCCATACAGGCCCTCGACAACGACGGCCTGCGTGCCAAGACCGTTGAGTTTAAGGAGCGTATAGCCAAGACCATAGAGGCTGAGGAGAACGAGCTGAAGCAGATGCGCGACCGCATCGACGCCGAGTACGACATGCCGGTGGACGAGAAGGAACAGCTCTACAAGCGTATCGATGAGCTGGAGAAGCAGAGCTACGACAAGACGCAGAAGGTGCTCGACGAGATACTGCCCGAGGCTTTCGCCGTGGTGAAGGAGACCGCGCGCCGCTTTGCGCAGAACGAGACGGTGACGGTCACCGCCACCGACCACGACCGCGACCTGGCGGCTACGCACGCCTCGATAACCATCGAGGGCGACAAGGCCGTGTACCAGAACCATTGGATGGCCGGCGGCAACGAGATCACTTGGGACATGGTGCACTACGACGTGCAGATCATCGGCGGCGTGGTGCTGCACAGCGGCAAGATTGCCGAGATGGCCACGGGCGAGGGTAAGACGCTGGTGGCCACGTTGCCCGTCTACCTCAACGCCTTGCCCGGAAAGGGTGTGCATGTGGTCACGGTGAACGACTACCTGGCCAAGCGTGACTCCGAGTGGATGGGCATGCTCTTCGAGTTCCACGGCCTCAGCGTCGACTGCATCGACAAGTGGGAGCCCCACAGCGACGAGCGCAAGCGCGCCTACAACAGCGACATCACTTACGGCACGAACAATGAGTTCGGCTTTGACTACCTGCGCGACAACATGAGCCGCAACCCCGAGGAGCTGGTGCAGCGCGGCCACAACTACGCCATCGTCGACGAGGTGGACTCGGTGCTCATCGACGACGCCCGTACGCCTCTCATCATCAGCGGCCCTACGGGCAAGGATGACGATGAGCAGGAGTTCTACCGCTTCAAGCCCACCATTGAGAAACTCTACAACGCCCAGCGCCAGCTGGTGACCAACATACTGGCCGAGGCCAAGAAAGGTATAGCCGCCAACCCCGACCCCAAGCCCGAGGACGAGTGCGCCAAGCAGCTGCTCCGCGCCTATCGCGGCCTGCCCAAGAACAACGCCCTCATCAAGTACCTCTCCGAGAGCGGTATCAAGAGCATCCTGCTCAAGACGGAGAACTTCTACATGCAGGAGCAGAACAAGTACATGCACATCATCGACGATGAGCTCTTCTTCGTCATCGACGAGAAGAACCGCCAGGTGGAGCTCACCGACAAGGGCATGGAATACCTCACCTCGCTGGGTGAGGACCCCAACTTCTACCAGCTGCCCGACATAGGGTCGGCCATCGCCGAGGTGGAGAACAACGCCAGCCTGACGCCCGAGCAGAAGGCCGAGGCCAAGGACAAGATATACTCTGACTTCGCCGTGCAGAGCGAGCGCGTGCACACCGTTGACCAGCTGCTGAAGGCCTACACGCTGTTCGTGCGCGATGTTGACTACATCCTCACCGAGGACAACCAGGTGAAGATTGTCGACGAGCAGACGGGCCGTATCATGGAGGGCCGCCGTTGGAGCGACGGTCTGCATCAGGCTGTCGAGGCCAAGGAAAACGCCAAGGTGGAGGCTGCCACGCAGACCTACGCCACCATCACGTTGCAGAACTACTTCCGCATGTACAAGAAGTTGGCCGGCATGACGGGTACAGCCTCGACCGAGGCCGGCGAGTTCTGGAACATCTACAAGCTCGACGTGGTGGAGATACCCACCAACAAGCCTGTGGCGCGCAACGACATGGACGACATGATCTACAAGACCAAGCGCGAGAAGTTCAAGGCTGTCATCGACGAGGTGGAGCGCCTGATAGGCGAGGGTAGGCCTGTGCTGGTGGGTACCACGAGTGTGGAGACATCCGAGTTGCTCTCGAAGATGCTCAAGATGAAGAAGATACCGCATAATGTGCTGAATGCCAAGCTTCACCAGAAGGAGGCCGACATTGTGGCGCAGGCCGGTGAGCCGGGACGCGTGACCATAGCCACCAACATGGCTGGTCGTGGTACGGATATAAAGCTCAAGGGCGACGTGAAGGAGCGCGGCGGTTTGGCCATCATAGGCACCGAGCGTCATGAGAGCCGTCGCGTTGACCGTCAGCTTCGCGGTCGTGCCGGTCGTCAGGGCGATCCGGGTTCGAGCCTCTTCTTCGTCTCGCTCGAGGACGACCTGATGCGCCTCTTCGGCAGCGAACGCATAGCCTCGGTCATGGACCGCATGGGTCTGCAGGAAGGCGAGGTGATACAGCACTCCATGATTACCAAGCAGATTGAGCGCGCCCAGAAGAAGGTCGAGGAGAACAACTTCGGCATGCGTAAGCGCCTGCTGGAGTATGACGACGTGATGAACAACCAGCGTACCGTCATCTACAACAAGCGTCGCAATGCCCTCTACGGCGACCGTCTGTCGATAGACATCAGCAACATGTTCTTCGACACCTGCGAGCTGCTCTATACCGAAGGCAGCGACTGGGATGACTTCAAGCTTGAAGTCATCAAGGTCTTCGCCCACGAGGTGCCGATGAGCGAGAAGGAATTCCTTTCTCTGCACCGCAAGGACGCCATACAGCTGCTCTACGACCAGTGCTTCACGGCCTACAAGGAGCGCATGCAGAAACTTTGCGAAAACGCCTGGCCATTCATCAAGAACATCGCCGAGAACACGCGTTACATAAATGTCGCCTTCCCCATCTCCGACGGCAAGAAAGTGCTCAACGTTGTGGTGCCTGTGAAGAAGGCCTACGATACCCACGGCCGTGAGCTGCAGCTGAGCATCGAGAAGGGTATCACTCTGGCTATCATCGACGACTTATGGAAAGAGCACCTGCGCCAGCTCGACGACCTGCGCCAGAGCGTGCAGAACGCAGCCTACGAGCAGAAAGACCCGTTGCTTATATATAAGTTTGAGAGTTTCAAGCTCTTCGAGCAGATGCTGCTGAATATCAACCGCGAGATCACCAGCTTCCTGAGCCGTGCCTCTCTGCCGTTGCCGGACGAGAGTCAGGTGCGCGAGGCGCGTCAGCCGCAAGCTCCGCAGCGCGGACTGCGCGCCGGACGCGACAACCAGTTTGACCGTGCCGCCCAGCAGCAACAGCAGGCCATCGACAACAGCCGCCAGCAGCCCCAGAAAGTGATGCCGGTGCACGTGGAGAAGAAAGTCGGCCGCAACGACCCATGCCCCTGCGGAAGCGGAAAGAAATACAAAAACTGCCACGGCCGCGACGCCGAATAATCCACAAAGCAGCCAGTGTTTTACCAGACTGGAAAAAAATTTATTTTGCCAGTCTGTTTTTTTTATGTACTTTTGCACTTGATTTCGGAGAAGGAATCATGAAGCGTTATGCTCGATCTGCTGATGAGAACCTAGGAAACTTTCAACAGCAATAAACAGGGTCGGTATAATGGTTCGCGCGTATGGCGTGGACTGTCAATCCATCTTTGTTTATTATGGTTTTCCTAGGACCTTCATCAGCGAGAGGAACATACAGTGCCACGCTTTTGTTATTGATTGCCTGTTGCGGTACGGACGGGAGAATAAAAAACAAACAAACAAAATGTTCAAAAGCATCAAAACAATGACATTGCTGCTTGCAGCGACAACCCTGCTTGCTGTTTCTTGTGGCAAGGACAACACCGAACCGGAAGCTAATGGCGGTGGCTCTGCCGGGGGCACAGCCACACCAGCCATCACTGAATCCAGTATTATTGGAACATGGGGTTACAAAAGTACCCATGCGTTGACTGGCAATGAGTTGGTGATTAAGGGCGACCATACGGTTACATTCGATGGGAAGACCTACAACTGGACTCTCACAGACAATCAGTTTGTCGCCAATGCAGGAAACTATTTCAAGATTGAGTTTACTATTAACGCCATCAACGAGAAGAGCATGGATATAAGCGGAGGAGCCAAGCGCTATAACGGCAGCAGTCAAGAATGGTACACAGAAAAGAATATGACGGGAACAGTTGTCAAAACAGTGACGGAGGTCCTCTCAGGTTTGCCGGATGACCTTGTTGTAGGAGACTGGGTGTTTTCCGGCACTCTTGGAAGCGGATGGCCGTTGCAAGTGTCAGACGACCATACCTGCGTTTGGAATTACAACTATACCAGCAATTGGAATACCGTGGGACCGGTCTTTAAGGCTCGTGGTACAGGCAACTTTCCGCGTTTTAAGATGCAGTTCACTGTAGATAGTGTAACCACATCGGCGACAAATGCTATAATGTATGTCACCGGAGAATACAGAGATAGCGTATACCGCATATCTGGTTGGGAGGAAACAGGCAATGAACTTGTCGGTATGTTTACCAAGAGTTTCTAACACACAAATAAGCAGAGGCCCCACGCTGAACGTGGGGCCTCTCTTATTTACAGGAGTTGTCGCTTATTCGCCGATGTAGTTGCCGTCCACCTCCCAGTTGATGGTCTTGACGTCGACTTCTTTCTTCCACCAGAGGAAGCCTTTCTTGAGGGCTATGCGGGCCTGGTAGGTCATCTTTCCGCGCATCTTGCGCACCCACACGTCGGTGATGTCGTAGCCTTTGAAGAGGTGGCTGACGCTGTCGCGCACGGCGGCGGGGTAGTACTCTTTGTCGATGTAGTAGTGCGTCTCTGTGCCTTTGTTGCTGAAGACCATGGCCTGGCGGCTCTTCTCGGCATCGAGGTAGATGACCTTGAAGGCGTTTTCGTCAACCTGGTACCACTCAACATTGGTGGCGTCTTTCACTTGGCGTTGGAAGTCTTTAACATAGTTCACCTTGACGTCTTTTTCGGGCACAGGCTTCATGTTCTGTGCAAAGAGTGCTCCCTGAAAGAGCATAAGTGCTGCTGCGAAAGCGAGTATCTTTTTCATATTGTGTATATTAATATGTTAGTACGGTTGTTTTCTTCAGGATGCAAATATACGAAAATATTTTATATTACATATTCTGCATGAGATTTTGCACCACTTTTTCGCCGTCGCGGATAGCCTGCATAGCCCAATGGAGCTTGAGGTCGAGGAGGTCGTCGTCGGAGAGTTGCCAGTGGAGCGACGGGTCACGGCGCATGCGCTCGGTGAGCGAGAAGAGCGAGAGGGCGGCGCAGACGCTGATGTTGAAGCTTTCGGTGAAGCCGTACATGGGTATCTTGACATAGGCGTCGGCACCGTCGATGGCTTCCTGTGTCAGACCTGTGAGCTCGGTGCCGAAGACCAGTGCCGTTGGCTGGCTGATGTCGATGTCGCCAATCATGGTGTCGTTCTCGTGCGGCAGTGTGGCGACGATGCGGTAGCCTTTGGTGCGGAGGTGTTTGTATACGTCGCCAATGCTGTTATAGCGGTAGTAGTCGACCCACTTGGAAGAGCCCACGGCGACATCGCCGGCAGGATTGAAGGGGTTGTTGGCCTCTACAACATGCACGTCTTGTACACCGAAACAGTCGCACGAGCGCAATACGGCGGCGGCGTTGTGGCTCTGGTATATGTCTTCAAGTACCACGCTGATATGGCGTGTGCGCAGTGGCGCAAGGCGGTCGAAGAGTGCACGTTTGTTGTCGCTGAAGAGTTCGGCGGCGCGGCTGTAGAGTACCGCTTTCTGCTCGGTATTGAGGGCAGAGAATATCGATTTTATGTCGGGTTGTCGTTCTGGCATAATATTGTTGTTAATTTTTTTGCAAAGATACGATTTTTTTGCGTATCTTTGCACATGAACTAAGATTGTTTATTAACAGAGTAACATATCGTCATATCAATAAGATAGATAACAATGTTAGTAGGATACGAGGCTAATAATGTACTGCGCAACAGTCACGAGATAGGTGAATTCGGCCGAAATCTGATTGAGCGTCTTGCCACGGGGCGTATCAACAGCTACCGTGCACTGCTTTTTGCTTCACGCATCAAGAAGGACTACCGTTCATATTTCAGCAGTTTCTCCAATGTCGGCACATTCGTGCCCTTCGGTTTGTCGCGCCTCATGCCGTCGCTGTGGCTACGTTATAGGCTCAACCCATGGCTGAAGCTTGAGAAAGTTAAGATATTCCATGGCCTCAACGAGGAACTGCCATACCATATAGACCGTGACATCAAGACCGTTATCACCTGCTATGGAGCGAATGAGCACCACCGCACGTCGATTATGGACTCGCTGACATGGAAGAAGCGTATGGAGTATTCTTTCAGTGCCGCCGATGTTATTGTGGCTGTGAGCCAGAAGGTGAAGGACGACTTGGTGGCAATGGGTGTCACGGCCGAGAAGATAGTCATCATAGGAGGCAAGACCCCGTATGAACTCACTGACCGCATGGTGGAGCAGTATTTCGAGCTCTACCAGACACTGGCAGGAATGAGACGCTGATTATTTAGTTGTATAGATAGACCAATACTGCCGCATGTGGCTCTCGTAGCTGTATGCGGCAGCATATTTTTGCTCCGCGCCAGCCGCTGCTGCATCGAAGGCGGCAAGACCTTGTCTGACCACGCCAGCCATGTTTTCTGGCTCGAAGTCCGTGAAGTAGAAGGCGTGGGTGGAGCCTATCTCAGGCAGGCTGGTACGGTTGGAGCAGAACACTGGTTTTCCCCACTGCATGGCTTCTATTACCGGCAAGCCGAAACCCTCGGACAGCGAGGGGAACAACAGGGCTGTGCAATGGGCGTAGAGCCATCGTCGCTGCTCGTCGCTGACGGTGCCGACAATGCTCACGTTGGGGTGCTGTGGCAACTGTTCGCGTAGCTGCTGCGCATAAGCGTCGCTGTCGTCACCGGCTATGATGAGGCGGTATTCGGGCAGCAGGTCCATCATCGGTAACAGAGCGTGCAGGTTCTTCTTAGCCTTGAGCACACCGATGCTGAGCATGAATGGCCTGCCGTCCAAGGCTTGCTCAACAGGCTCCTGCTGCCCCTCTGTCAGAGTGGCCACGCCGTTATAGATGACATGCTGTGGCTTGCCGCCGATGTTTATATATTGGGCTGTATCTTTCTGCGCAAAGCGTGAGATGAAGCACAGCTCGTCGGCACTGTCGCATTCGCGTTGCAGACGCCGTATGTACTTCTGTCGCTTGGCACCCTGCTTCTCGTAGATGAAATTAACGTCGTGTATGGTGAGTATGCGGCGCGTAGAATGGCTGCATGGCCTGAACGGCGACATCTGATGTATGGAGTGCCACAAGTCATAGTGTGGCATAAGGCATGGCAGCAAGCGGTATATGTCGCGGGCTTCAAGGTAACGCACCTTCTTGCCGAAAGCGCCGACAAAAGCCTTTGGCACCAGCAGCGTGACCTCACAGCCACCGACTATTGTCTCTGGGTGCGTGGCATACCACTTCCCATAGCCCATGGCTATCTGGCCCAGTCCGCACCAAGGGTGCCGTAATATGCTGAGGTCAATGAGTATTTTCACTTAATTCCCTTAGTTTAGCATATTTTATCAGCGTGTAGAACGCCGACATCTTGCATACCACATAGCCTGTGCGGCCATCCAGGAAGCCCAGTCGGAAGATGTAGTTGCGCAGGAATGTCCACGCCACCTTCATGCCGATTCCACCGTGGTAACGCCGTCCTTGTCCGTAGGCTTTTTCGCCAGCCATGGTAGCGTATTTCACTGTGCGGCGCGCATGCTCGTCAACGCTATAGTATGAGTAGTGCCACATGTCGCCTTCAACTACGGTATGCTTGACCTCCTTGGAGTACCGTAGTTCCTCATGCACGAGGCCGTCCCACGTGGCGACACCGACATGCCAAAGTCTCACGCACCTGTCCGGGTACCAACCGCTGTGGTGAATCCAGCGGCCGCAGTAGTTGGCCAGACGGTTGAACGAGTACGCGGTATCTTCGTCGAAGCCTTCCTCCTTCATGTGTTGCAGACGTGTGCGCAGTTCGGGCGACAGAGCCTCGTCGGCGTCTATGCTCAGCAGCCACGGATGTGAGGCTAGGCTGTTGGCATAGTTCTTCTGTCCCGAATAGCCAGCCCAGTTGTGATGCTCGAAACGCACGTCCGCGGTGCGGCATATCTCCTCCGTCTTGTCGGTGGAGCCGCTGTCTACCACCACCACCTCGTCGGCCACTCCGCGCAACGACTCAAGGCAACGTCCTATGTTGCGTTCCTCGTCCTGTGTGATGATTACCGCTGTTATCTTGTCCATGTCCAGTAGTCTTTCGGGGTGCAAAGGTACACATTTTTTTCCATTATTGCGGAAAAAGTTGTATTTTTGCATCCTGAAATGTCTGATATGGTCATAGGATACGATGCCAAACGTGCCTTCTGCAACCGCACAGGATTAGGCAACTACAGCCGCGGCGTCATCGCCGGAGTGTTGCGTGCCGCGCGCGATAAAGGCACGCGAGCCATGCTCTACACTCCTCGTACCGACCCCGCTTTCGCCAATTATTTCGACGATGTGCCGCAGGCCGAGGTGCGGATGCCGCAGGGTCTCTGGCGCTGCATGCCCAACCTCTGGCGCTCGCTGGCACCAGCCCAGCATGTCCACCTCGCCGACGTACAGCTCTACCACGGCCTCAGCCACGAGCTGCCGCTCTTCCTGCCAGCTGACGTGCGTAAGGTGGTCACCATGCATGACCTCATCGTGCACCGCTATCCGCATTATTTCTCCCTCTTCGACCGTATCGTGCACCGCATCAAGCAGCGTCACGCTTGCCGTGTGGCCGACATCGTGCTGGCCATCAGCGAACAGACCAAGCGCGACCTCATAGACCTCATGCATGTGCCCGAAGAGAAGATACGCGTCCTCTACCAGTCGTGCGAGCCGCAGTTCTGGCAGCCCGTCAACGACGCCCAGGTGGACGCCGTGCGAGAGAAGTATGGTCTGCCTAGGCGCTACATCGTCAGCATAGGCACTGTGGAAGAGCGCAAGAACCAGTTCTGCGCCATCGAAGCCATGAAGCATTTGCCCGACGACGTGGCTCTCATCATCGTCGGCCGTCCCCGCGGAGCCTATGGTCGCCGCGTCGCTGTTGCCGCCGACGGCCGCCGTGTGCGTCTGCTCAGCGGTGTCGCTTTTGCCGACTTCCCTGCACTCTACGCGGGTGCTGTGGCGTCGGTCTACATGTCGCGCTTTGAGGGCTTCGGCATACCTGTGCTCGAGAGCCTCTGCTGTGACTGCCCGGTGGTGACGTCCAACGTATCCTCCATGCCCGAGGCCGGTGGCGATGCCGCCCTCTATGCCACCCCAGACGACCACGCCGTCGTGGCCGCACACCTGCTGCACCTGCTCGACGACGATGCTTTCCGTCAGGAGTGCATAAAGAAGGGGAGAACCTGGCGCATCAGATTCTCCCCCGAAGTCCTTGCCCAGCAGATGCTGGAGCTCTACAAAGAGTTACTTCACAATTAACTTGCGTGCCACGCGCTCGCTGCCGTTGGTGAACACCACGGTGTACTGGCCGCTGGCCATACGGGCAGCGTTGATGCTGTACACTATCGTGCCCTGAGCCTGCAGGCTGCTGCGGTGCACCTCGCGGCCGCTGAGGTCGTAGATGCTCACGCTGTAGTTCTTGCCGCCCGGCAAGTCGATGACCATGTCGGCCTTTTCGGTGGCGGGGTTGGGGAAGAACTGCCCGAAATTCTCCTCGGCATTGTCGGCGTTGGCTATGCCAAGAGTGCCATAGGAGTAGATGAAGTAGGCACCATTGCCGGCAGTGAAGGGTTTGGTGATGGTTTTGCCGCCGTTGCTTGAGGCTGTGATGTAGTATTCCACCATGGCGTTGGCGTCATATGGTATCTCTGCGCTGTACGTGCTGTCGGCACCGGCGGTCATGGTCACCGTCTGCCATTCGCCGCCGTTGAAACGATACTTCACCTGGGCCTGTGCTATGCCTGTGTTGTTGGTGATGTATGCGCTGATGGCGGTAGGCATGGCGCTTGTGGTCAGCAGGCTGCCAACCGTAGGGCTGTGCAGTATGCGTATGGGGCTCTCGGCGGGTATCTGCTTGGTAATGCAGTGTATGGCTCCACCGTAGCCGTCGAAGCTGCGTATGTCGATGGGGTAGATGGTATAGCCGGGGTAGGCGGCACGCAGGCTGTCCATGTATGCAAGGTCCCAAGCAGCTGTTGGCTGCCAGTTCACCACTTCCGAGAAGCAGGGCTGCACGATGATGTTGTTGATGAGTGTGTGGTTGCTGTAGCTGCGGGTGTAGCCCATTGTCGACGATGTGCCGTTGTATTCTTCCTGGCTGACGAAGTAACTGCCGTCGTCCTTGCGCGGGAAGGGAATATAGGCTGCGGTGTAGTTGACGTTGGCGAAACTCTGCCAGCTCGTCAGGCTGTCGATGTTGCGTGCTGCCACACCGTAGTCGTACCAGCTGCTGTAGTTCGTCGGGAACTTGGAGAAGACGAACTGGTTCTCGTCAATCATGTCGGCATAGAGGTCGATGTGGCCAGTGCCGCCGTCGTAGCGGAAGCGTGGCAGGATGCTCGTGCTGCCAATCATGCGGTTCATGGAGTCGAGCACGGCGGCATGCGACAGCGGGGTCTTGTAGCGGTAGCCTATGGGGTTGTTGACGTCGCCGGTAAAGTAGACCTGTCCAACGGTGTCGGCGTTCTCGTCATAGGTGGCGTCGCTTGTGAAGAGCCTGCCCACGCCGTCCACCAGGCAGTTGCCGCCTTCCCACTTGATGCCCGTTGTGTAGTTCGGTATGCCCATCTGGCTGCTGATGGAGTCGGGCAACAGGTCGTCGCAGGCGCGTCCGTTGTACTCGAAGTTCAGCATGGCTATGCTGTCCTGCGGGCCATAGTAGAAGCAGATGGGGCCGCAGTCGCGGTACCAGAAGGCGTTGGTGTAGTTCTCGATGAAACGGTAGTTGGTCAGCGGCTTGCCCTCGGCGGTCATCACGTCTTTGATGAGCGTGGAGTCAGACAGGCTCGGCACTGTGATCCAAACCTGCGCGCCATGCTGTATGGCGTCGATGAGGTTGACGAACACGTTGCGGAAGTCCCACAGACCCTGGTAGTATTCCAAATAGCTTTGGTATGTGGCGGCATAACTCGGGTAGTTTGTGATAACCCAGTTTATGTAGTCAATCATGCCTTCATAGTCCACCGTGTCGGGCACACCCACCACGGGGCCCCAGCCAATGTAGGCCCAGCGGTTGGTGCTGTTGTTCCACTGGTATTGTGCGCCGTATCCGGGTATGTATATGTCGGCTTGGTAGTCTTCGTCGCCGACGTGGCCTGCGGGGTAGTAGGTGTAGGGCCAGGTGACGACGATGGCCTGCACCTCTTCCCATTCGCCCGGGAACCAGCGGTCGGCAGGCATCTGCGACGCCCACACGGTGTCGCCTGCCGCCTTGGTGCTCTTCACTGCGGACATCTGCAGGGTTGCGGTGCCATCGTGCATGAACTTGGCGGCGTCTGGTTTCGGAGCCTGGCGCTGGCGCTGATGCTTCTGCATCTCGGCGCGCGAGGTCAGTTTCTGCAGGCGGTCGGTGCTGAATTTGCTGTCATTCTGAGCCATGGCGGCCATGCTCATCAGAGCTGCCATAGCTATAGTCAATACCTTTTTCATTCTGTGTCGGTGCTTTTATCTTTTCTTGAGGCTGAGGATTTCACGGGCCTCGTCGCTGGTGGCCACCTGGCGGCCCAGCAGTTTGGCCATGCGGACCACCTTGTCCACCAACTCGCCGTTGCTCTTGGCCAGCACGCCGCGCTCCAGATACAGGTTGTCCTCGAAGCCCACGCGTACATTGCCGCCCATGACGATAGCGGGGGCTGCCAGCGTGAAGGCGTGGCGGCCGATGCCGGTGGCGGTCCAGGTGCTGCCGGCGGGAATCTTGTTCACCAGCCAGCACAGGTTGTCGACGGTGGCGGGGGTGCAGCCGGGAACGCCGAGTACGAAGTTGAACTGCATGGGGGCACCGGGTACCTCGCCTTTGCGGGCCATGGTGAGGATGGTGTCGAGGTGACCCATCTCGAAGCACTCGTACTCGGGTTTGATACCATTCTCGATCATGCGTTTGCCGAAGGCGCGCATGGTGGGCATGGAGTTGTCGAAGATGTCGTCGCCGAAGTTGCAGGTGCCGCAGTCGAGGGTGGCCATCTCGGGCACTGGGGTGGTGTTGGTCGAGTCAAGACGCTCGTCGGGGGTCATGCCCACGGCGCCGCCGGTGCTCGGTATCAGTATCACGTTGGGGCAAGCCTTCAGGATGGCCTCGGTGCACTCCTGGAAGCGCACGTGGCTCTGGGTCGGCGTGCCGTCGTCCTCGCGCACGTGCAGGTGCACGATGGCGGCACCGGCGTCGACGGCGCTCTTTGCCTCGCGCACTATCTCCTCAACGGTGTAAGGCACATTGGGGTTCTGCTCTTTCGTTACTTCTGCGCCGCAGATGGCGGCGGTGATTATCAGTTTCTCCATGTTGTTTGTTTTTTGATTGTTACTTATTCCAAGTATGGTTTCCAAAACTGCAAAGATACAAAATAAATCTTATTCGCGACAAAAAATCTTTTGTCCGGAGGCGCAATCGGTATGGTGCCCCTACGGACCCGGTACGGCATTTCTTCAGTATAGCACAGAAGAACTACTGAAGGACGATGGTCGAACGGCCGTACCAACTCCCTGTCGGAGAGGTGGGGAAGAGGGGTTGACGCCCCCTTTTTTTGAGCTTTTTTGCTCTATATTGTTTTTTTTGTGTACATTTGCATCTTAATTATCAAGGCATTGATATGTCTGTAGGTATGGTTAAGTTGTTGAGATGTAGGGTTGTGGCGCTTGTTGTGGTGCTTGTGGCTCTGTTTGCAGCACCTTGTGCGGTGGCGCAGACGGGGCTCTATGTGCCTGCCAAGGGGCCTGTGCGCAACATGCAGAAGGCGTTGCACAACCCCGAGGTGTTCTACCTGCTGCTGTGCTATGAGGGCAGCGCGCCGACCTACAGCGTGGGTGACCTCGACCTGCTTGACTCGGCCTACCGCATTGCTTTCGACATCGACAACCCGATGTACTACACCATGGCCGTCGAGGCTTACGGCGACGGCAACGAGGCTCTCGGCAAGGAGCGCGTCGACGGCGTGTACCGCTACTTCGCCATGCGTGGCGGGCAGCTGTTCCCTGTGCGTGTGGCTCACAACAATATCCATTGCTCGTGCAAGGGCGACACCGTGGAGACGCTGCGCTTCGAGGTGCCGGTGACGACGGCTGTGTACAACGCCGCCGAGCTACCGGAGAGCCGCCGCCTGCTCAACAAGAGCATAGTGCTGCAGAACTGCGTGCTCGTCACCTTCCGCAACGACCCTGATGAGTGTGTGGGCTCGGCCCGCGGCTGCTATGTGCCCGCCGAGGACAGCATCGTACGCGGCTACTACGCCTCGCTGTCGCTGGCCAAAGGGTCGGTGCGCGCCGTGGACAACACCAAGGACACCTGCCCATCGGGGCTTGAGATAGTCGTCGAGGATCATCTCGACTACCGCAAAGTGGTTGAGCAATACAGCCTTGTGCCTCACCGCAAACAGATTATAGTGCAGGCCGGTTATATTGTCGTCAAGAGCAACTGGGCGCAGGCGATGGACAGTTGCACGCAGCCGCAGAAGGACAGCATCTTTGTGCGCATACCCGCCACACCGGAGCAGGTGGCTGCCAAGCTCAAGTTCTTCGCCAAGGTGAAGGGTTCGCGCGGGGTGGAATACAAGCAGCTGCCCACACGCAAGCTCTCCGGACGGGCGGAGCTGACGCTGCAGGCACCAATAAATGTGACGCAGTTTGACACCATCTATGTAGGCAAACGCATACAGGAGGGTGAGCTGGGCAAGTACTTCTACAGCGTTGACGGCCCCACCGAGGCCGCCGCTTTCAAGGTCGGCGACCGCTACTGGGTGGCCTACCGGGTGGTCAAGGGTGGCCAGTATGAGCTGAAGAAACCCCTCATGCAGATGTTCCGCATAGTGCCCGAGCAAGAGGAGGAAGAGCTGCCGGATGCTTTCAATGACAAGAAAATCAATCCTGAAGAGATAATTGACTAATACAATGGCTTATTTACAGACTGACGTGACCAAGGTCACTACGCGCGTATTGCAGAACATGAAACTGCATGGTGAGAAGATTGCCATGCTCACTGCCTACGACTACTCCATGGCATCGCTGCTCGAAAGCACCAAGATAGACGTGGTGCTGGTGGGCGACAGCGCCGCCAACGTCATGGAAGGCCATAAAACGACCCTCCCCATCACACTCGACGAGATGATCGTCTACGCCACCAGCGTGGTGCGTGCCATCAAGCGCGCCCTTGTGGTGGTGGATATGCCTTTCGGCACCTACCAGGGCAACTCCAAGCAGGCATTGGCCAGCGCCATCCGCATCATGAAGGAGACCGGCGCCGACGCCATTAAGATGGAGGGTGGCGAGGAAATTCTGGAGAGCATACAGCGCATCCTTTCGGCAGGTATCCCCGTGATGGGGCACCTCGGACTGACGCCGCAGAGCATCAACAAATTTGGCACGTACGCCGTGCGTGCCACAGAGCAGGAGGAGGCCGACCGCCTGAAGAAGGACGCCATGCTGCTGCAGGAAACGGGCTGCTTCGCCATAGTGCTTGAGAAGATTCCGGCCAAGCTCGCCGGCGAGGTCTCGGCGGAGCTGAAGATACCCACTATCGGTATCGGCGCTGGCCAGCACACCGACGGACAGGTGCTCGTGCTGCAGGACATGCTGGGCATCACACGCCAGTTCCAGCCGCGCTACCTGCGCACCTACGGCAACATCGGCGAGGATATCGCCAACGCCATACGCCACTACATACAGGATGTGAAGAGCGGCGATTTCCCCAACGAGAAGGAACAGTACTGAGCAGGGACGACGATAAAAAAAAAGAAGCGGTGCCGGTGTGGCATCGCTTCTTTTTGTCTGTCTTAGTCGGCGCAGTTGTAAGGCTGGCGGTAACGCGTTGACGACTGGCCGAAGTTGTGTATGTAGCCGACCGTCACCGTCGGCAGACCGACACCGTAAATGCTGCCTGAAGGGCCGGCGCTGCCACCTATGCGGGGAGCCATCATGATGTACTTGAGGTCCACGAAGAGGTCGCCCTCGCGGCTGATATAGCGGCGGAGGAACAGACCGAAGTCGGCGGCCATGTCGAACCTGACGTTGTCGTAGCGCCAGATGGCACCGGCGCCGAGGTAGGGCATGATGCTCCAGTAGGCGCCGCGCTTGAAGTCGAAGAGGTGACTGAGGTTGGTCATCAGGTCGGCATGCACCATGGTGAAGGTGTAGCCTTTGCCAGGCTCGCCGAGCACGGTGTCGTATATCTCATGTGCCGTCAGGCCGGTGGCCTCGAAGCGGATGGTCCAGAAGTTGCTGAAGTTGCGGCCGAACATTATCTCCGGCGCCACGCCGAGCATGGAGAGCCCGCCGTGGTGGGGGTTGGTGAAGAGGTCGAACGACGAATAGTTGGCGCCGAGGCCAAAGCCTGCGAACCAGTCCTCATCAGTGCCGCGCGACTCGTGCTCTGTGCGGCGGTGGAACGGTGTCTCCGTGAAGTTGTAGGTGAAGCCGCCGGTGATTGAGTGCATAGTGGCGACCTCGCTCTCCAGATAACCGTAAGTGGGCAGGAAATAGCACTTGTACTGTGCAAAGGCGCTCCAGCCACCGCTGATGCGCACAGGCACATGGAGGCCAAGGAGGCCGTGCACTTCACGGTCGGTACCGTAGGTATGGCCGTCAATGACATGCGCCGTACGCAGGAACACGCCGAGGCCTATCATGGGGTAGACGTTGATGCGCCAGTTGCGGATGCGCATGAAGGTGGATGTGAAATCCCACAGGAACTCTACGCCGGTGGAGGCAAAAGCGGCGTTGGCGTCAAGGTCTTCAGTCTTCGACAGCGTCTGGAAGTCGAGGGTGATGCGTGCCGCCAGGGGGCTGAGTATCCATTTGCCCACACTGATGCCGCCGGAAAATCCCGTATGTAGCGGGTTGTCGGCATATTGATACATGCTCACACCGCCGCCCATGTTCATGAACATGTTGACGCCGAAGTCTGTGCCTATCTGGGCACGTCCGGTGAAACAGGCGGCTATCAGCAGTAATGATATGATTATTTTCTTCATAACGTCGATATTAAATGAGCATTAATCGGTGCAATGGTTCACAGGCATGCGGTAGCGCACCGTGGAGTGACCGAAGTTGTGTATGTAGCCGACCGTCAGCGTCAGGTAGCCGACACCGAGGATGTTGCCAGAAGGACCGTAGCCTCCGGCGACACGCGGCGGCACCATCATGTATTTGGCATCGAAGAAGACGTCGCCGGCGTTGTCTATGTAGTAGCGGGCCATCAGACCGAAGTCGGCACCGACGTCGAAACGCGGGTGCTTGTAGGTCCATACGGGACCGGCGCCAAGGTAAGGCAGGATGCTGAGGCGGTCGCCGCGCTTGAAGCTGAAGAGGTGGGCCAGATTGACCATGAAGTCGGTGTGCAGCATGTTGAAGGGGTACCAGTTGCCTGCCTGCTGCTTCTCAGCGTTGTAGCGGTGGCGTGCGAAGAAGCCCGACAGCTCGAAGCGGATGGTCCAGATGTCGCTGTAGTTGCGGCCCACCATCATATCGCCAGTGACGTTCCACAGTTTGCTCTTCGCGTTGTCGCCTAAGAATGCCTCGAACTCGAACGAGTTGAAGAGGGCACCGACACCGTAGCCAACGAACCAGTCTTCGCTGGTGTTGCGGGCCTCGAAGGCGGTTTTGCGGTGGTAGGGATCGTCTGTGGCGCGCCACATAAGGCCCAGGCCAAGCATGTGCATGTAGTTGTCGCCGACCGAGCCATCAAAGCCCTGCGGCATGAAGAAGCATTTATAGTCGAGCTTGGCGCTGAGTCTGTCGGTGAGCCTTACGGGGAACTGCAGACCGAGCATGGCGTGGAACTCGTTATCTGTAGAATGTGTAACGCCGTTGACGCTGATTTGGTTGCGCATCAACAGGCCGAGACCTATCATCGGGTAGACCGGCAGCGGGTACTGGATAGTCTTGTTGTAGACGTGGAAGAAGGTGGCGTTGAAGTCCCACTTGAACTCCGCGCTGAGGAAGGAGAAGAGCGCATTGCCGCCCGTCTCGCTTTGGTAGAAGCTCGGAGCCATAGCCCCTTCGTAAGCCAGCTGGAAGGCCAGCGGCTTCATTATCCAGCTGCCAATCTCCACACCGAACGATGGGGCGCCCATGTTCATGCCGCTGATATGCTTGTAGGCGAAGCCGCCGGCATTGATTGAGGCATAGAGTGAGCCCGGCATCACCACCGGCTGGGCTTTGGCACCCAAGCAGCATAGGGCAAGCAGCAGCGTCAATGCTATCTTCTTCATATCATAACAGTTTGTTTGTCTTAAGCTTTTGCGCGCTCGCCAAATTCTTTGGCAGAGACCTTCTCGACCTCGGGTTTCACTTGGTCCTTGAAGATCTTGGCCAGGTTGTCGGCATAGAGACGGTCCACAATCTGGCGGGTATTCTGGCGGTCGGCGGCGATGCTGCGGGCGGCCTGCTCTAGGCGCTCCTCTGCCTTCTCCTTGGTCTCGCCATCAACCTTCTGGTCGTTGCGGCGCAGTATGTCTTTGATGTAGTCCACTATCTGGTTGCTGGTGGGCTCCACGGGCTGTATCTCCTCGAGCTTAGCCTCGATGAGCTCCCACTTGAGTGAGGGGACGTATTTCTCCTGCCAGTCGGACTCGATGCTTTCGGGGGTCATATCTTTCTCACCACGGCTTGCGAACCAGCGTTTCAGGAAGTCCTCGGGTAGGGGTGCGGTGAACTGGTCGAGAAGGGCTTTGCGCACCTGGTTGACGAAGAGGTAGTCGCTCTGTTCGCCGTTGGCCTTTTCGATCTCTTTCTTCATGGCTTTGCTGAAGGCGTCGGCGTCTTTGATCTTCTGGCCGGGGAATATCTTCTCGAAGAGTTCGTTGTTGATTTCGTGGGGGATGATGCGCGAGATGCCGCTGAGTGTCATCTCCACGTCGGCCTTGAACTTCTTGGCGGTGGCGTTGTCCATGTGCAGGGCTCGCTCGATGTCGGCCACGGGGAAGGCTTTTGCCATGTTGAAGACTATCTTGTCCTCGGCTTTCTTGCCTTCGAAGAGGGGCAGTAGTTCCTCGTCTTTGATGTTGAGCAGGTTGAGGCTCACGAAGGTGCTTACGCCACCTTCCTTGACAGCGCCTTTCTTGTCAAGCTCGACGACTTTGCCGTACATGATGTCGCCTTTGCCGACGGTCTCGGGGGTCTCGAACTTGCCGTAGCGGTTGACGGCGTTGTTTATCTCGGCCTCCACGTCTTTGGCGGTGACCTTTATCTGGTTGTATTTCACATCAACCTTGCTCCAGTCGATGTCGAACTCGGGGGCGAGGGCGACGTTGAAGTAGAAGGTGAAGTCCTGCTGTTTGCCGAAGTCTATGGCGCCGGTTTTCTCGTCGTCGCTCATGGGCATGCCGAGGATGTGCAGTTTCTCGTCGTCGATGTACTTGAAGAGGCTTGTATTCAGGGTGTTTTGCACGGCGTCGCCGACGATGGCGGCTTTGTACATGCGCTGGATGAGACCCATGGGGGCCATGCCTTTGCGGAAACCGGGGACGGTGGCCTTCTTCTGGTAGTCTTTGAGCTCCTTAGTTACGTTTTCGTTGTAGTCTTTTTCCTCAATATCAACCTTGATACGGAGTTCCAAATCGCTCAATTTCTCTCTTGTAATGTTCATCTGATTGGTTTATTTTATTGATTTTTAATTTGTTTATATTTCAAACCGTTCTGCAAAGTTACACATTTTTCTTAAATCGGAGCATATTTTTTTATATGTTAACACATATTAGCGAAAAATGCACTGTCTCAGAGTCTAATCGGACCGCCTTCGCACCCCCTGCGGTTTTTCTACGGCCGTGGTATCGCATCCGGGGCATCGACGGCCGAAGGAAGGCCGAGGAGGGGCCGAATGGGTTCACTAAAAAAGGCTGCAACACAGCGTGTTATAGTCTTATAATTGTGCTAACTGCCTGTTAGAAACCTATTTGCAGTTGCTTGAGTTGGTAGGCGAGGCCCGGGGGAGTGGGGAGGATGGAACTGTCGGCCGGGAACCAGCGATTGAGCTTTGTGCGACGGGCAGCGAAGACGCCACGGCCACCTTCGATGTTGGAGTACAGTTCGCGGCTCTGGTCGAGGTTGCCGGCGGCGGCGATGTTCGACATGTAGGCGTTGAAGTCTTCACTGCAGGCTGTCAGGTAAAGCTCCACTTGCGGAACGAGTCTCTTTGGGCGTTGGTCGTCTTTGAGTTGCGCCTTTATGTTGGAGAGAAAGCTTGAGGCGGGGTAGGATAGGGTGTAGCGGTCGTATTTGTCGCGCGCCATTACGGATGGTGTGCGGATGTCGATGTGCGTGGTGTCGCCCCCGACGGAGTAGTAGAAGCGTACAATAGGTTGGTAGAGACGGGCGTTTTTGAGTGCAGGCCACTCCATGGTGCAGGTGTTGTTGGCTTCCTTGAACTGGAAGATGGTGCCTGTGTATCGGTTGAGTATCTGGTTGTATGTGTAGCTGGGACGTGTGAAGACCTTTGCTTCAGGATCTTTGATTATGAGTGATATGGGCTGTTTGTTGCGGGCTATGACTGTGCCGTCCGAGGTGCGGCGTACACGTATGTCGTAGGTGCAGTTTTCGTCGAAGTGTGATTGTCCGGCGAGGTAGTATATCGGCTGGCCACTGCTGGCGAAGTCGCCGCTTTGGCGGTCGATGGTGGTGGTCTGGAAGGTGTATACCGCCTGCTCTTCGCCGTTGTACAGTTTCACGAGCTGCACCTCGATGGATCCTGCCGGATAGTTGATGGAGTCGGTGTTGCCGCTGTAGCTGTATATGCTGCCTTCGCCGAGGTAGCAGCGCTCGACGCGTGCCCACGTGGTGTCATCGTCCTGGTCGAGGAGACAGTATACCACAGGTATTTCTTTCCATTCGGCGTTGGGGGAGAATTCCACTTCACACGAGGTGAGCAGCAACATGGCTGCCGCAATTATGATTCTGGTTGGTTTCATAGTCTTTCGCTGATTTCTATCTCGTCCATCATGAGCCACGGTTTGAGACCTTTGGCGCGGTGCCATGCCGGTATGCGGCCGATGTCCTCGGGCTCTATGCGGATGAAGCCTACTCCGCTGCGGTCGACCGGTATGCGGAGCTCGATGAGTTGGTCGGTGTCGTTCTCCTGCGCGGCGGGGTCGAAGGGGAGGGCGAAGGTGACGGTGTCGCCCCACGTGGTGCCGTCGGTCGAGAAGGTGACGGTGACGTTGCGCGGCGCGAAGGCCCACACTGTCGGGGCATGGGCGTAGCGCAGGGTTATGTAGTCTATGTCGACGGCTTTGGCGAGTGTGACGGTGATGGCCGGGGCCTTGCCCGAGAAGCCGAGCCATCCACGTGCAAGGTCGTCTACCGAGGCGTGTTCGCCGTCGTAGAGTATGGTGTCGGTGCCTGCGTTGTAGGGCGTGTTCGCATGGCGTGAGAAGGCCGTCTTGATAATATAGTCGTAGTTGAACTTGCGCGTGGCTGTGAACGATGGCGGCATACCGTCGCTGAAGACGCGTGCTTTGACCACCGTGGTGGTGGTTATCGTGATGGGAGCGGTGTATATCGGCGATGTCTCGGTGGGCTCGCTGCCGTCGAGGGTGTAGCGTATGACGGGGGCTGCGGGGTCCTGTGTCTTGCCTTTGCGTGTGGGTTTCGCCTTGTCGGCAGGCTTGTCGGGCACCACGTCTGGCGATGTGATTGTGACGGTGAGGGGTTGCGAGAAGCGTGCTTCTGAGGCAGAGATTGTAGGTGGCTCGAGGATGCCAGAGGTTATGGCCGGGCAGGTCACGGCGTGGCAGTCTTCGGGTTGGCGGCCGGTGTCGTAGGTGCCGAGGCGCAGGCTTATGTGCTGCGTGGGTTTCTGCGGTGCAAGGCTCAATGTGCCGTTGGCAAGGGTGAGGCGGGCGAGTGTACCCGGCAGTTGGCAGAAGAGGCCGTGGTCGGTACCTATGGCACACCAGCGCACGTCGTTGCGGCTGCCTTTGAAGGCTGTGACGGGTTGGCGGTTGACGCCGATGATACCCGCTGAGCGGTGCAGTGCGGTCTCGCGGTCGGTACCGAACCACTGCATGGTGTCGCCGCTGCTGCACGAGGGGTTGACGATGAACACGGGTGTGAGGGTGCCTCGCACACGGTCGGTGGGTGACACATGGCATTCGGCCACGATGTCGCCGGTGGCGTGTATGGTGTATGAGAGCCGCACGTCGCACATGGGTGTGCCGGTCAGCGAACGGTATTGCCGCAGGGCGTCGATGCATAGCGTGCGGCTGTCGGGTTGGCGGCTTGCCACGGCGAGTGTCGATGTCTGCCATTCACTGTGACCGTCGAAGACCACGGTGGGGGCAGCCAGTGTGTTGCCGAGGGTGTCGGTGAGAAGCAGGACGCCATCGGGGGCAGTGAAGCGTAACTTCAGGGGAGTCCCGCGGAGTGTTGTCGCCATGACGGTGTCGGTGCCGCTGCCGTTCACGGTGAGACGGGTGCCTGCGGTGTCAAGTTGGCGGAGCGGTGCGCTGTGGGACTGCAGCGGGAAGACTACCGAGCCGACGGCACGGTCGGCCTTGCTGTTGCCTATCCATGACTGCCGGTTGCCTGCGCGGCGGTTGACATCGAAGCGGACGAATAGTTCTTCGCCGGGCTGCAGGTCAAGGTTAGGTATGCGCATGCTCACCTTGTCGCTCTCGCCGCCGCCCATAGCCACGGGTAGGTCGCCGGCGACGATGTTGGAGCGCAGGTTGGTGTATATGGTGTATTCGAGGGAGTAGGCCCCGAAAGATGTGAAGTCGTTGTTATTGTGCACAAGGAACTCGCCTTCGTCGCGTGTCACCTTTGACGGGCTGATTGAGAATGGGCTGTATAGCTGCTTGATGTCGGCACGTGGGGTGCTGCCCAGCGGCCAGATGTCGACAAAGCCGCCTTGTAGCTGTCGTTGCGATAATGTAAGCTGCCATAGGTCGGCAAGAGTGGCGAAGGTCTCGGCGTTGGCCGAAGGGAGCATCAGGAACGGACGCTCGCTGCTTTTGGTCAGGGTCTGGCGCATGGCAGTGGGTGTGGGCAAGCTTGGGGCCACGATGTCGGTAACGTCGGCGAAGTCGGCCCCGGGGAAGATGACGGGCCGGTTCTTCTCTATGGCCTTGAGGCGGCGGTAGGCAGCGGCCATGCAGACGCCGTTGTCGCGGGTGTTGCCGAGACACCATGCTATGATGCTGGTGTGGTTCTTGTATTTGCCATAGAGGTTCTCTACACGTCGCTCAAAGAGTGGGGCGTAGTCTTGGTCGGTGGCCACGGCCTGGTGCTGCGATGAGGCAGGCATGAGGTTGGCGTCGGCCACAACATAGAGACCGTAGCTGTCACAAAGCTCGTAGAAGAAGGGGTCCATGGGCGAGAAGCGTGAGGTGCGCACAGCGTTGATGTTGGTGCGCTTCATGGCGATGATGTCTTGCCGCATCTGCTCGCGCGAGGCATATCCCTCTGTATGCTCAATGCCGTAGGTGATGCCTTTGATTGTGATGGCTTTGCCGTTGACTGTCAGCAGTCCTTCCTTTATCTCCACTCGGCGGAAGCCGATACGTGCGCCGACCATCTCTTCCTCCTCCATGTTTTCGTTACGGAGGCGCACTATGACGGTGTATAGCGATGGACTTTCGGCGCTCCACGGCTCGATGTTGGACCATGAACGGCTGATTTCGGCGGACTCTTCGCTGTTCTTGTCGAAGACCACCCAGCGGCCCATGCGGTCAAGCTGTCGGCCTTGCGGCGTCCACAGCTCTACCTCTACGTAGTAGCGGCCGCGGCATCGGCTGTTGAAGATGCGGGTGTCGACGCTGAGGGTGCCGGTAGAGGTGAAAGCGTCGAAGTCGGCAGCCAGAGCCATGTCGGCCACACAGGGATCGGTCTTGAAGAGGATATATGGCTCGCCGTTGAGCCCTACGGCTATGGCTGTGTCTTCAAGCAGGGCTCCTTGCGGATGCTTGATGGCCTCGATGGCGAGGGTGTTGAATTTGCCGTACTTGAGGTGCTTGTTGAGCAGAAACTCGTTCCAGTGGCGCGAGTCGTCGGCATAGCCAACCTCTTTGTTGTTGACGTACACGCGGCAGGCACGGCCACAGCGCACGTTGAGCAGGACAAGATAGTCTTTCCAGACGCGGTCTGCTTCTATCTGGCGCGTGTAGATGATAGATGTGTCGGTACGCCGTTGCTTCCAGCTGCCAGTAAGCTCCAGGAAATAGGGTGACTCGCGGTAGGCAAGTTTCTCTATTGTGCCGTCATCGTCGTAGGCCACCATGTTGGCCCGAGGGGATGTCGGCAGCTGTGCCACTGCTGCAAATGGCGGCGACAGGAGAATAAAGAGCAACGCTACAAGCCGACGCATGGCACTGTCTAACTAAAAGTGTAGCGTCAGGCCACCTTCAAAGACGTGCAGAGTGCGCACATCGGCAAGAAGGGCATTGTGGTTTGCGTCGAAGCGCGACACCTCGGCCATGTTCAGCAGTTTGTAGCCAACATGCAGGCCTATGGCAAAGCCACGGTCTATGGCAAAACGGCCACCGGCCTGAGCACCGAAGTAGATGCCGCCAGTCTCTATCTTAGTGGTGGGGCTCGATGCTCCAAGGGGTAGGGTATAGCCCAGCTGAAGGACGGCGAAAGGTGTGAGGCGTGAGCGCATGAAGTGGCTGCGTAACTCCACGAAGATAGGCATCTGTGTGAAAGCACCCGTGGGGTCATACAGATAGGTGACACCAAGGCCTACGCCGGCTTCCTTGCGGAACTGGAAGCCTCCGGAGAAGCCAAGACCGAAGCCCGACAGAGTGTCGGCTATTGCATCGCGGGCGGCGCTGGGGGTGCGGTTGAAGTTCATGACGTAGGAGGCGTCTACTATGGCATAGAAACCACGCCACTTGTATTCAATGTGCCGCTGTGCAGCTGCTGTGCCACAAAGGCACAGCAGCGATACAGCGACGATGACAATCTTTTTCATAATTATCATTTGTGCATTATGCATTCATCGGCTTGAGGTCGGGGCTCACGATAAGGGTGGCCTCGGTGGCAGCCTGAATCTGCTCGACGGTGAACTCGGGGTTGATCTCTGTCAGGACGATGCCCTTGGGGGTTATCTCCATGACACCCATCTCGGTGATAATCATGTTCACCTGACCCTTGGCGGTGAGCGGCAGGGTGCACTTCTTCAGAATCTTGGGGTTGCCTTTGGCTGTGTGCTCCATAGCGAGGATAACCTTCTTGGCACCAACCAGGAGGTCCATGGCGCCGCCCATGCCGGGGGTTTTCTTGCCGGGGATCATCCAGTTGGCCAAGTCGCCTTCCTCGTCCACCTGCATGGCGCCGAGGACGCTGACATCAACATGTCCACCACGGATGATGCCGAAGGAAGTGGCGCTGTCAAAGGTGCAGGCACCCTTGACGGGGGTCACGAAGCCACCGCCGGCGTTGATGAACCACGGGTCTTCCTTACCTTCTTCGGGGGTGGGGCCCATGCCAATCATACCGTTCTCACTCTGCAGGATGACGTGTACGCCATCGGGCAGGAAGTTAGGAATCAGGGTCGGCAGACCGATACCAAGGTTGACGACATCGCCGTCGTGCAGCTCCTGGGCAGCGCGTTTGGCGATAAAGGGTTTAATCTGTTCTTTTTCCATTGTTATAGTTTTTTAGTTTTTGTTTACTTCCATCCTCTGGCCACCATCTCCTGGGCTATGTACGAGGCCTCGTCGTCGGCATAGGTGTTGGGACCAAAGCCGGCGTCGTAGCCGAGCTCCTTGGCCAGCTCGTGGCTGATACGAGGACCGCCGCATATAAGTATCACCTTGTCGCGTAGTCCTTCGGCCTCAAGCATCTCTACGAGCTCAGTGAGGTTCTTGATGTGTACGTCTTTCTGGGTGACCGTCTGACTCACGATGAGAGCGTCAGCGTGAAGCTCAATGCCTTTGGCAATGAACTCCTCGTTGGGCACCTGGCTGCCGAGGTTGTAGGCGTCAATCATGTCGTAGCGCTCTAGGCCGTAGTGGCCGGCGTACCCTTTCATGTTCATGATGGCGTCAATACCCACGGTGTGGGCGTCAGTACCCGTCGAGGCACCGACGATGACAATCTTGCGGCCAATATGTTCTCGGATATACTCGTCGCATTCGTGCATGTCCATTGTGGTACTCTCCACCTTGGGCACATGGATGCTGGTGTAGTCCACCGTGTGTGTCAGCGAGCCGTAGCAGTTCATGAAGCAGAAACCTTCAGTCAGTTCCTTCTGGTAGACTACCAGGGGGTTCTCGAAGCCCATCTTCTTCAGCAGCTGCTTGGCAGCCTCTTCGGCCTCGGCGCCGGCAGGCACCGGCAGGGTGAAGCTCAGCTGCACCTTTCCGTCGTTCATCGTGTCGCCGTAGGGCTTTATCTTGGTGAGGTCAAGGGTTTTGTCGTAATCCTTTGCCTCCATCGAATACAATCCTTCGCTCATATTATTTCTTTCCTTTCATTAATTCAACAAACGGGTTAAAATAGTGCTCGCCCTTGAGGGTCACACCGTCAAGTCCCTTGCCGCCGTTCTTCGGACGCTTCACGTTGGCGAAGATTCCCTTCTCAAGTGCGGTGAAGAGTCCTTCGCTCTCCATGGCTTCAAGCAACTTGGTGGCGTCGTGCAACACTTTCTGGGCACGGCTTTTGATGATACCGCCGTCCTTGAACTCCACCTCTTCGCCGATATCCTTCATGTTGTTGAAGATATACTTGGCGTTCTCGATACTCAGGTAACGGTCGCTCATGAAGGGGGTGTGGATGGCCTCCGTGGGCATACCTAGCAGCTGCAGTCCCTGGTGGGTCCACTGGCCGATGACGTTGAACAGAGCGTCCTGTATGTGGCCACGGAAGATGTTGCCGGTCATGAACTTGGTGGGAGGCATGTACTTCAGCGGTGCGTTGGGGAATATCTCGCGCAGCATCTGAGCTTGTGCCAACTCGTAGAGGAAGCCGTTCTCAAGCATGGGGTCCATCTCAAAGGCGTGGCCGAGACCTTGCTGTTCGCTGGGCAGACCGGCCATGAAGGCCAGCTGTTCGTTGATGAAGTCTGATGCCAGTACGGTGTGGGCCTCTTCGTATGCGTCGGCGGTGGTGAGGTAGTTATCCTCGCCAGTGTTGATGATGACACCTGCGAAACCATTGATGATGCGGCTGAAATACTGGTCAATCAGCGTACGCTGCATGTTGATGTCGCGGAACAGGATGCCGTAGAGTGCATCGTTGAGCATCACGTCGAGGCCTTCGAGGGCGCCCATGGCAGCAATCTCCGGCATGCATAGGCCCGAGCAGTAGTTGCAGAGGCGTATGTAGCGGCCCACTTCCTCGCCGACCTCGTCAAGCGCTTTGCGCATGATGCGGAAGTTCTCCTGCGTGGCGAAGGTGCCGCCGAAGCCTTCTGTCGTAGCGCCATAAGGCACGTAGTCAAGCAGTGACTGGCCTGTGGTACGGATGACGGCGATGATGTCGGCACCCTGGCGGGCACCGGCCTGGGCCTGCACCACATCCTCGTAGATGTTGCCGGTGGCGACGATGATGTACAGATAGGGCTTGCTGCCCTCGCCGATGGTCTCTATGTATTTCTCGCGGCGCAGACGGTTGCCTCGCACTTTCTCAATGGTCTTGTTGATGACGGGCTCCAAGGCCTTGTCGATCTCGGCTTTCGTGTGCACAGGCATCTGGGTGATGTCGAGCTTGCCTTCGCTGATGGCCTCGGCAATCTCCTGCGGGTTCTTGCCGGTCTCCACCATGGCGTTGCCCATATAGAACATCACACCCTGGCCGAGCACGCCTTTGCTCTTCAGTTCTTCCACCACCACGTTGGGCATGGGCACATCGTTTTTGTCCACGCCGTCGATGCCGAGGAAGCGGCAGAGGGTGCGCTCCACGGCCACGGTGGTGTAGTCCTCAACGAAATCCTGTACCTGCCCGGCGATGTTGCGGGCCACAGAACGTGCATGCTCAACCTCGTTAAAATCAAGTCCTACTTTACTTTTCTGCATTGTTATTATATTGTTTGGTTTATTGTTTTACACTATAATTCGGACTGCAAAGATACGACATTTTTTTTATATAGTAAAATTATTTTTATTAGCCCCTGCGGAAATATGTACAAAACAAGTAGAGGCCGTTAAACAACGGCCTCATGTTCTGTGATATATGGCGGTGGAGAGCAGGCCGGCTATTGCTTCGACGTGGTGTCGGCCTTTGCGGTGTCTGACTTCTTCTTGGGTTTGGGCATCTTGATGTCGCTGAGGCTGTGGTTGCGATGTATACGGATAAAGTCCACGTAGCCGCTAATGCCCGGACAGTGGCCTGTCTCGGTATACTGCCACAGGGTGAATCGTGTCGTCGGGTAGCCGCGGTAGTTGGCTATGAATATATGGTACTTGGAGTATTTCTTGCCCGAGAAATGCAGCTTGTACACCTTCTCCGAAGTGTATATCACAGGTCTCACGCCGTATTCTTTCTGCATGAGCTCCAGCAGCTTGTCTACACGCTCCATGTTGAGGCGCCCCGAATGGTGCCCCTCTATGTCGAGCACTGGCGCCAGGTCCTGCTCGCTCTTCTTCACCATCTTGCGCATGTTGGCCATCTGCTGGTAGGCAGTGGTCTTGCTACTGTACACATGGTAGCTGCCGGCCAGCAGGCCTGCCTTGCGTGCATTCTTGATGTTGCTGCGGTAGTAGGGGTCCTGTATCGAGGTGCCTTCCGTGCTGCGTATGTACACGAAACGTATCGTTGAGTCCTTGGCCACCTTCTTCCAGTTGATGTTGCCCTGGAACTTCGACACATCTATGCCTCTGTGGCGTACCTGCCCTTGTGTGGCGGCAGGGGAGAGGAGAAAGAAAAATGCCAGCGCCAGTAGTGCCACTACGTGCCAAATGCCTCTCATTCTTGTCCTTTCACCTCTCTCCATGTCACATCTGTATCTCATCGCCGTGAGCGTTGAAGAAGTGGTATTCCAGCAGACCGTATTGCTCCGACTGCTTCAGTGTCAGCCACACGTGGTGGCGTCGCATCCAGCGCCAGCGGAAACTCCGCAGTCCGCCGCGCATGAGGTAGGCGTTAATGTAGGGATGCGTCACTATGGTGTAGCGGTGCTCGTTCTGTGAGGTGGTGAGGTATTTGAGGTTCGACTCAATCTCGTCAACCACCACAAGACTCTGCTTGATGTGTCCTGTGCCGTCGCACATGGGGCACTTCTCCTGCACGTCGACCTCCACGGCCGGGCGCACCCTCTGTCGGGTTATCTGCATCAGACCGAACTTGCTCAGTGGCAGTATGGTGTGACGTGCTTTGTCGGGTTTCATGGCCTCGGTCATCACGTCGAAGAGCTTCTTGCGGTTCTCGGCCTTGTCCATGTCGACGAAGTCGATGATGATGATGCCACCCATGTCGCGTAGACGCATCTGGCGGGCTATCTCCAGGCCGCTCTCTATGTTCACCTGCAGCGCAGTGTCCTCCTGGCCGCTGCCGGCCTTGATGTGGTTGCCGCTGTTCACGTCGATGACATGCATGGCCTCGGTGTGCTCCACATAGAGGTACACGCCGGAGCGTATCGTCACTATGCGGCCGAAAGCCTTGCGTATGTCGCGCTGCACACCGAACTGCTCAAAAATGGGGGTGTCCATCTTGTACAGTTTGACGATGTCTTCCTTGCCGGGCGACATGACGCTGACGAAGCGGCGTGCCTCGTCGTACAGCACCTGGTCGTCCACCTGCACCGAGTTGAAGTCGTCACTCAGTATGTCGCGCAGCAGGGCTGTCGTGGTGTCGAGTTCGGCATGCACCTTGCAGGGGGCGTTGACGTGTTTGAGCTTCTCTGTCATCTCCTTCCAGTTCTCCATGAGCTGGCGCAGGTCGGCGTCCAGCTCGGCCACGCTCTTGCCTTCGGCCACCGTGCGCACTATGACGCCAAAGTTCTGCGGCCTGATGCTCTGCATCAAGCGGCGCAGCCGGTTGCGCTCCTCCGAGCCCTTGATTTTCTGCGATATGGAGATCTTGTTGCTGAAGGGGGTAAGTACTAGGTAGTGCCCGGCGATGCTTATGTCGCCCGTCACCTTGGGACCTTTGGTGGAGATAGGCTCCTTGGTCACCTGCACAAGGATGGGCTGTCCCACCTTGAGGGTGTTGTCGAAGTTGCCGACTTTGGCCAAGGTGGGCTCTATCTTGAAGTTGGCGAGGGTCTGCGCCCCTTTGTCGCCGTTCATGGCCAGGCGTAGGTATTTGTCCACAGAGTTGTAGTCGGGGCCGAGGTCGAGGTAGTGCATGAAACCTTCCTTGTCGCCCCCCACATCTATGAAGGCGGCGTTGAGGCCTTGCATTATTTTGCGCACTTTGCCGAAGTAGATGTCTCCCACGGCATACTGGCCGCCGGGTTGTTCGCGGTGCAGCTCCACGAGGCGCTTGTCCTCGAGCAGGGCTATCTGCACCCCTTCGGGTGTGCGCGATACTATGAGGTCTTTATCCAATGTGTCAGTGTTGTTTGATGTTGGATATACATAAAAACAAACTACATACCAGCCTTTTTAGGGGTGGTGTGTAATTTGTTTTAGTTTTGTTTGTCGGAAGAAATACCGGTGTCGCCATGCCGGCGCCACCGCTGCGAGGCGCTGCCCCGTCAGTCCTTATTTCTTCTTATGTCTGTTCTTGCGCAGGCGTTTTTTACGCTTGTGCGTAGACATTTTGTGGCGTTTATGTTTCTTTCCGTTAGGCATTGTCTAAAGTTTTTTACTTATTTCACTTTCTTCTTGACATCCTGCATGAAAGTCTTGGCGGGCTTGAAAGCGGGGATGTTGTGAGCCGGGATGATGATGGTGGTGTTCTTGCTGATGTTGCGGCCAGTCTTCTCAGCGCGTTTCTTCACGATGAAGCTGCCGAAGCCACGCAGGTACACATTCTCGCCCTCGGAAAGGCTCTCTTTGATAACGGTCATGAACTCCTCGACGGTGGCCTGGATGGCGACTTTCTCGATACCGGTTTTCTGAGCTATTTCAGCTACGATTTCTGCCTTTGTCATTTTGCGTAATGATTTTTGTTATTAATAATTTGTTTTTCAACCAAAATTGGAATGCAAAAGTAGCACTTTTTTTTTAATCGGAGAATATTTTTTTTTGTTTTAACAATTGTAAATATATTTTATTGCTGGTTATCAATAAGTTGGGCTAATAACTTTTTTGTACAATCACCAGTAATCCACCCCTCGCAAGGCACCACAATCCTATCTTTAACGGCTAATTTTTAACCTTTTAATGTTTCGTCTTTTTTCCTGTAAAAGGTTGCCGCCAGCACCGCTATCGCGGCCAGCGTGCACAGCGCCGTGAGAGCCCAGTCAACCTGTAGCGGCGCCTCGGGGTCGATGTCTACAACTCCGCGTGCCATAAGCCAGTAGAGCACCACCAAGATGGCGTTGTTGACGAAATGCGCCATCATGTTGGGCAGCAGCGAGCCCCCATATACATATAAGTATCCGAGTAATGCGCCCAGCACGAAACGCGGAACGAACGAGAACACCTCGCCGTGGCCGAGGCTGAAGATAATGGCAGTAAGCCAGATGGCCAGGTGAGGGTTCTTCACCCACTTCTGCAGCAGGTTCTGTATGCCGGCACGGAAAAACACCTCCTCGCACACGGCGGGAATCAGCGCCACCACCAGCAGGTTGCCCAGCAGGCCCCACACGGTGTCTGTCGACATCATGCTCTCCACGACTCCCTCGGTTGCATCCTGCAGCCTGCGCAGCAACTCCCCTATGCGCCCCAGGTTCCAGCTGTCGTTCCACGTGGTTAGCCAGTCGTTGGCGGGGATTATGAGCAGCGTCGCCACAACTCCGGCAAGGGCGTAGTACCAATGGCGGCCCGAGAAGTTGAGCCGTAGGTATTCGCGCATGCTGGTGCGGTAGTAGATTACCGTCATCAGCACCACGGGCACTAGGAACGTCAGCAGCTGTGTGAGCGACTGTGCGATGAGTATCATTGGGCGCGACGTGGCGTCAATAAGCATCATGGGGGTGGTGATGATGCTCGAAATGAGCAACATCCCCAAAGCCATTGCCAGCATCACCAGCAATTGCAACAAAGGATGGGTAGACTTTTTCATGGTTAGTGACCCCGGCGGGATTCAAACCCACGACTTTCGGAACCGGAATCCGACGTTCTATTCAGCTGAACTACGGGGCCAATGCACAAGAAAAACACCAAACATGTAAAAATATTGTGTGGCGATGAAAAAAAAATCATCTTCATTTTCGATGCTCCCCCTACGAAGTCCCTACGGCATTTCGACCATCGTTCGACCATCGTTTTCAGTAGTTCTACAATGGACCACTGAAGAGCTACTGAAGAAATGCCGTACCGGCTTCGTAGGGACTCCGAGGGAGAAAGCGGGTGGCGAAGGATGTTATTGGTGGCGGCCGAGGAGCTGCGGGGCGTAGCGCCAGACGAGGATGGCGCAGAGGATGAGGGTGAGGGTTTCGGCGACGTTGACGGACCACCATATACCGTCGATGCCGAAGAGCGCCGGCAGCACCCAGACGGCGGCGAGCTCGAAGACCAGCGACCGCGCGAAGGCGGCTACGGCGCTTACCACGCCGTTTTGCATTGCGGTGAAGAGGGCCGAGGCGAACATGCTCCATCCGCAGATGACGAAGCAGAGCATGTAGACGCGTATGGCCTTGGTGGTTAGCTCGGTGAGCGAGGCGTCGTAGCCTACGAAGAGCTGCGCAAGGCCGCTGCTGAAGAATTCGGAGAGGAGGGTCATGACAACGCCCGTCAAGCCTATCACCACCAGCGACTTGCGGAAGAGCGAGCGCTGTTCGCCGAGGTCACGGGCGCCGTAGTGGTAGCCTATGATGGGTGTGATGGCGATGTTGTAGCCTATGAAGACGGCGGCATAGACGAAGGCTATGTACATGACCACGCCGTAGGCGGCGACGCCGTCCTCGCCGAGGTGGCGCATGAGCTGCAGGTTGTAGCAGATGCTGACGATGTTCATGGCTATGTTGCCCACGTATTCGGAGAGACCGTTGGAACAGGCTTTGCCGATATAGGGCCAGATGACGCGTGTGTGGCGCATCATGCGCAGGCTGCCGCGGTTGAAGCGGCGGGAACTGAAGTATATCACGGGGAAGAGGCCTCCGACGAGCTGCGCCAGGGCTGTGGCTATGGCGGCGCCCGTCACGCCCCAGCCGAGAATCCACACGAGGAGGGCGTCGAGGACGATGTTGATCACGCCGCTCACCACCGACATCACGGTGCCCAGCTGTGGCCGTTCGGCAGCCATGTAGAACGACTGGAAGGCCATCTGAAGCACGAATCCCGGCAGGCCTATCATGCAGATGCGGCTGTATACCACGCATTCGTGCATCATGCCCTCGTCGGCGCCCAGCCATCGGGCTATGGCGGGGGTGAAGACGGCAAAGAGTGCCCCCAGCACCAGGCCGACTTGGCCGGTGAAGCGCACGAGCATGGTGAAGATGCGGTTGGCCTTCTCGGTGTAGCCTTCGCCTTTGACCTTGGCCACCAGGGCGCCGCCGCCGCTGCCCACCATCAAGCCCAGCGAGCCCATGATCATCAGGGCGGGCCACATGAGGTTGATGGCGGCAAAGCCGCTCTTGCCGGCGAAGTTGGCTATGAAAAAGCCGTCGACGATGCTGTAGACCGAGGTGATGAGCACCATGGCGATGCTCGGGAGCACCGATTTCACTATGCGTGGATAGGTGTAATGGCCTGACAGTTCGATGTTCATGCTGCTGGTGGCATAAAATTTGCGGTGCAAATATACAATAAATTATTAAAAGTGGCGTTATGTGTAGCGTGAAAAAAGTGATAGGCATAGTCTGCATGGCCTTGTGCCTCGCCACAACGGCCATGGGTCAGGGTTCGTCGGTGCTCGCCAGTGGCGACTGGTGGAGGCTGACGGTGCGCACCACGGGCTTATACCGTGTCACCGTCGCCGATGTGCCGGGGCTCCAGGGTTCCGACGTGGCGCGCATCGGACTCTATGGCGCCGGCGGCGACATGCTGAGCCTCAAGAACAGCGAGACCTCCACAGGCGACCTGCGGCCGCTGGCCATCGAGGTACACGACGCCGACGGTGACGGACGCTTCGGCAGCGGCGACTGGCTGCTCTTCTTCGGCGAGGGCACCGACGTGTGGCGCTACAGCACCGCCGACCGCCGCTGGGAGATGTGCCGCCATGCCTATGCTTCAGAGAACTACTACTTCCTCACCACCACTGCCGCCGAGCCGCGGCGTGTGGCATTGGCCCCGGCGGTGGAGGCCGACACGGTGACGGACACCTATACCGCCGTGGCGATGGTCAACAACGACCGCGTCAACCTCTTCAACACCGGACAGGTGTGGCTGGGAGAGAAATTCTCCGTGACCACCACCATGCGCTCGTTCACCCTCTCGCTGCCGGCTGTGGCAAGAGACATCAAACTGCGCTACGCCTTGGCCAACAAGAGTGCCGCGACGGGGAGCTTCAACATGCACACTACAGGCTACGACCGTACACATTATATCTCCAGCGCTGGCGTCTACACCACAGTGTTGGAGACCGTCAGTGGCACGGCGCAGAGCCTCACATTTTCGCTTACATACCACCCCGGCGAGAATACCGGCGAGGGATACCTCGACTATATCGAGATGACGGGTCTGGTGCCCATAGCCTTGGGCAGCGGCCAGACCATAGTGCGCAACAGCAGCCATCTGGGTTCGACGGCGGCATTCCGCTACAGTGGCGGAGGCAACGCATTGAGGGTGTGGGAGGTGACGACTCCTGGCGCCGAGCGCGAGATGACGCTGGGCTCCGGCCGCTGGACCGACTCCACCATCGTGGCGCGCCAGTATGTGGCTTTCGGCGGCTCGTCGTTCCTGTCGCCCGATGCCGTTGATGCTGTGGCTCATCAGAACCTGCATGGTGCCGCGGCTGCCGAGTTCGTCGTGGTGACGCACCCGCGCTTCCTGGCGCAGGCACAGCGGGTGGCCTCGCTGCACGCCGTCATGGACGGTCTGGAGACCCTCGTGGTCACCGACAGGCAGGTGTACAACGAGTTCTCGTCGGGCAAGCAGGACCCCATGGCCATACGTTCGCTGCTGCGCCACCTCCGCAGCCAGCACCCCGAAAAGGCACCGCGCTACCTGCTCCTCTTCGGCAAGGCTACATTCGACCCGCGCAATATTACAGGCCACAACCTGCCGATGGTGACGACATACGAAACGGCTTACTCGTTTGACAACGACGGTGTGTCCTATTGTAGCGACGACATAATGGGTTACCTCGACAGCAACGAGAGAGGGACCTCCAACGAGAGTCTCGATGTCAGTGTGGGACGCCTGCCCGCCAAGAGCGAGGCCGAGGCGTCGCATCTGGTTGACAAGATAGAACGATACATGATGCGTGCCGATCTCGGCAACGCCGCTGCCCAGGGCAGTTGGCGCAATTTCGTGGCGCTGCTCGCCGACGACGCCGACCCGTCGCGCCCGGGCGACACGCTCTTCGTGCATTCCTCTGAGATTACGGCCAAGAAAATCGACGCCCAATACCCGACGATAAACGTCGACCGCCTCTATGCCGACGCCTACCATCAGCAGAACAACGCCATAGGTTCCTTCTACCCCGAGCTGAAGAACGCCCTCACCAAACGCATCGGCAACGGATGTCTGCTGCTCAACTACATAGGCCACGGATCGGTGCACTACATAGGCACCGAGCGCTACATAGAGCCGAGCGACATAGCGGGCTACACCAACGACGGCCGTTGGCCGCTGCTGGTGACAAGCACATGCTCCTACGGCTTCCACGACCTTATAGAGGAGGAGAGCGGCGCCGAGGCATTCATGCTCGCCACGGGTGGCGCCATAGGTGTGGTGAGTGCTACGAGGCCTATAAGCCATGTGGAGCGTTTCAACACCGACGTCATTCTCTTTTCTCTTGATACCGCCAACACCGTCGGCGACGCCTTGCGCATGGCCAAGAACCGCACAGCGGTGTCGCCGTGCATAGGTCTGCTGGGCGACCCGGCGCTGCACCTCAGCGTTCCGCGCAACGTGGTGACGGTGACCAATATCGACGGCCACGATGTCGACACGTTGTCCTGCGACACCGCCACCGTGCTGTCGCAAGTCACGGTGCGCGGCGAGGTGCACGATGTGGACGGACAGCTGGTCGAAGACTTCGACGGCATGGTATACCCTGTGGTCTACGACCGTGAGACGCAGAGCAAGACCCTCGCCAACGACAATCCCGGCACCGAGGTGGCCTTCTTGCAGCAGAAAGATGTGCTCTTCCGCGGCGCTGTGCCTGTAAGCGGAGGCCGCTTCGAGTATACCTTCATCGTGCCGCGCGACGTGGCCTACCAGTATGCCCCCGGCAAGCTGAGTCACTATGCCGTGAGCGGCTACGAGCATGCGTCAGGCAGCTACCGCCGTCTCTACTTCGGCGGCCTCAACGAGGAGGTCGTCATCCGCGAGACACGGCCCGAGATAGAGCTGTACCTTGGCGACGAGAACTTCCGTAGCGGCGGCATCACCGACGAGAACCCGATGCTTGTGGCCCACCTCTTCGACTCGGTGGGTATCAATGCCTTTGGCTCAGGTCTGGGACACGATATCACGGCGACGATAGACAACAACGCAGGCACGCTGGTGGTGCTCAACAACTTCTACGATGCCGACATCGCCGATTCGCGGCGCGGCACCGTGCGCTATCCGCTGAGCGGCATAGCCCCCGGCACACACACGCTGACACTCAAGGCGTGGAACATCTGGGGCTTCTCGAACACCGCCACCGTCACCTTCAGGGTGCGCGGAGCCGACACTGCCAGCTTCGAAGCGCTCACAGTGGCACCGAACCCGGCGACGGACTATGCTGTGTTCCGCTACGAGACCAACAACAGCGCCAGCATAACGTCGGCGGTGCTGCAGGTCTACTCGCCGCAGGGTGGCCTGATGCTCAGCATCGAGCCTACAGTCAGCGAGGGCAGCTATGTGGTAGGTCCCGTGCGCTGGGACCTCTCACAGGTGAGTCCGGGCATGTATCTGGCACGCATGCTCGTCACCACAGCCGACGGCGAGACGCACCAGTCGACAAGAAAAGTTATAGTGCAGTGACACAATAAAAGTATACGATAAGCGTTATTAACGGATATAAACGAAAGAAAACATGAAAAGACTGGCAATAACGGCCTTACTTATCTCGTTTGCCGCCGCCGCTGTGGCACAGAGCGGCTCCAGCACCAACTGGACAGGACAGAACATCAACAACAAGAACTACATATCCACCGGTATGCCGATACTGCTCATCGCCCCCGACGCTGTGAGCAGCGGTATGGGCGATGTGGGTGCCGCCTCGACGCCCGACCTCTACTCGTCCCATTGGAACAACGCCAAGCTGGCCTTCGTCGACGGCAATATGGGCGTGGGACTTACCTATACCCCTTGGCTGCGCAACCTTAAGGTCGGCGATATGAACCTGTTCTTCCTTAGTGGCTACTACCGCATCAACAGCAACAGCACCGCAGGAGCAAGCCTCACGTATTTTACGCTCGGCGACATCGACAACACCGACGAGGACGGCCAGACGCTGCAGACGATACATCCCAACGAGTTCGCCTTTGACCTGACCTATGCGCTGAAGATCACCGACCAGCTGTCGCTGGGTGCCAGCGGCCGCTTCATACGCAGCGACCTCACCAACGGCGCCGTCATCAGCAGCAGCGGCGAGCACACCTCGACGCATGCCGCCAACTCGCTGGCAGCCGACATCGGCCTCTACTATCAGGGTGAGATAGACAAGTCGCAGGATTTCGCCCTCGGTATGCATATCTCCAACCTCGGCGCCAAGCTCTCCTACGAGGACGACGACACCAAGAAGGAGTTCCTGCCGTCGAACCTCCGCATCGGCGGTCGCTACACCAACCGCATAGACGAGTACAACAAGATAAGCGTGCTGCTGGACGCCAACAAGCTTCTGGTGCCCACACGCCCCTATACGCGTGACGGCGTCACCTACGAGACGCGCTACGCCAAGAACCTCACCGAGTACAACAACATCGGCGTCATCGCCGGTGCTTTCCAGAGCTTCGCCGACGCCCCCGGCGGTTTCCGCGAGGAGATGCAGGAGATACAGCTCTCCGGCGGTATCGAGTATTGGTATGCCGAGACCTTCGCCGCCCGTGCCGGTTACTTCTTCGAGCACGAGAACAAGGGCGGCCGCCAGTATGCCACCGTCGGTGTCGGATTGCGCTACAGTATCTTCAAGTTCGACCTCTCGTACCTCATACCCACCACCAAGATCTCTACCAACCCCTTGGCGCACACCATTCGCATAGGTCTGATGATAGAGATGTTGCCCGAAAAGAACTGAACTATGCGCATAGGCACAGGATATGACGTACACCAGCTTGCCGAGGGCTTGCCCCTGTGGCTGGGCGGTGTATTGGTGCCTCACACACACGGATTGGTGGGACATAGCGATGCCGACGTGTTGCTGCACGCCATCTGCGACGCCCTGCTCGGCGCTGCAGCACTTGGTGACATCGGCAAGCATTTTCCCGACACAGACCCTCAGTACAAAGGCATCAGTAGCCTCAAGTTGCTGACGCATGTTGGTGGCTTGCTCAAGGAGCACGGCTACCACGTGGGGAATATCGACAGCACCGTTGCGGCTCAACGCCCCAAGCTGGCACCCTACATACAGCAGATGAGGCAGAACATAGCCGACGCTCTGGGCATAGAGGTGGGGCAGGTGTCCGTCAAGGCCACCACCACAGAACACCTTGGCTTCGAGGGTCGCATGGAGGGCATATCGGCTCAGGCCGTAGCACTTATTGAATCATGAACGAGCAGAAACAATACGTAAGCCCCGAGACACACGAGGACGTGGATACGCTGGAGGACAGCGGCTGCACCTTGGTGCTCTATAACGACGATGTGCACTCGTTCGACTATGTCATCAAGGCATTGGTGGATATCTGCCGCCACACCGAGGAACAGGCCGAGCAATGTGCCATCATTGTGCATTGTCACGGGAAGTGCGCCGTCAAGCATGGCGCCTACAGCGACCTGCTGCCCATGCACAGCGCCCTGCTCGACAAACAACTGACGACAGAAATACAGGAATAGACTATGAATACAACACTTCTCATCATCGTGCTGATCCTTGGCGTGCTGCTGCTCGCTATGGAGATCGTCGTGCTGCCTGGCGGCATCGCCGGTGCCTTCGGCGTGCTGCTCATCGGCTTCGGCGTGTGGCAGACCTACGCACTCTTCGGCACCACCACAGGCACCATTGTGCTGCTTTGCGCCATAGCGCTGTGTGTGCTCACACTGGTGCTCTTCATGCGCAAGCGCACATGGCAACGCTTCAGCCTCAACGAAGAGGTGGCGAGCCGCGTCAACGAGATCGAGTCTGCCGTCAAGGTTGGCAGTCGCGGCACCACCATCTCGCGCCTGGCGCCCACAGGCAAGGCTCTCATCGACGGACAGCAGATGGAGGTGCATGCCGTCAACAAGTTCATCGACCCCGACCGCCCCATAGAGGTTGTGGATATCGAGGGCTACCGTATCGACGTCGTTGAGATCAGCGACGACCGCTTCAAGGAAAACCAATAAATTAAAAACACATCATTATGGGTACTGTTATCATTATCGTCGTATGTGTCGTAGCACTCATACTCTTCCTTTATTTCGTGCCGGTGGGCATATGGTTCCAGGCACTCGTCTCCGGCGTCTATGTGTCGCTCGTGCAGCTCATCTTCATGCGCTTCCGCAAAGTGCCGCCCACGGTCATCGTAGGTAACATGATTTCCGCCAGCAAGGCAGGCCTGAAGCTGAAACAGAACGACCTTGAGGCCCACTACCTGGCCGGTGGCCATGTGGGCAGCGTCGTCAACGCCCTCATCAGCGCCGACAAGGCTAACATGAACCTCGACTTCAAGACCGCCACAGCTATTGACCTAGCCGGACGCGACGTGCTCAAGGCTGTGCAGACGTCTGTGAACCCCAAAGTTATCGACACGCCTCCTGTGGCCGCTGTCGCCAAAGACGGCATCCAGCTCATCGCCAAGGCTCGCGTCACCGTGCGCACCAACATCAAACAGCTTGTCGGTGGCGCCGGCGAAGAGACCATCCTCGCCCGTGTCGGCGAAGGTATCGTGACCTCTATCGGTTCGGCCACCAGCCACAAGCAGGTGCTCGAGAACCCCGACAGCATCTCCAAACTCGTCCTCACCAAGGGTCTTGATAGCGGCACCGCCTTCGAGATCCTCTCCATCGACATCGCCGACATCGACGTGGGTAAGAACATCGGCGCCCAGCTGCAGATGGATCAGGCCAACGCCGACAAGAATATCGCCCAGGCCAAGGCCGAGGAGCGTCGCGCTATGGCTGTCGCCCAGGAGCAGGAGATGAAGGCCAAGGCTCAGGAGGCACGCGCCAAAGTCATCGAGGCCGAGGCCGAAGTGCCGTTGGCTATGGCCGAAGCTTTCCGCAGCGGCAATCTCGGCATCATGGATTACTACCGCATGAAGAACATACAGGCCGACACCGACATGCGCGCCAGCATCGCCACGCCGGCAGGTGCCAAGCCCGCTGCCAAGCAGCCCGAGAAATAAAAAACTCTGTAAACAAAAAAAGCCTCTGCGTCGGCAGGGGCTTTTCTTTTTAGGTGGGTTCTATAAATTTATAGAACCCACCTTTATCTTACGGCGTCTGCTATCCGTTCGAGCACGTCGAGCAGCACCGCTCGCGGACAGCCGAGGTTGAGGCGGAAACAGCATCGGTAGGCGTCACCTCCAAAGGTGGTTCCGTCATTCAAGGCCACTCTCGCTTCATTGATGAGCTTGTCCTTTAGTTGTTCGTGCGTCATGCCGTAGGCGCCGAAGTCGAGCCATGCGAGGTACGAGGCTTCCGGCAGCACGGCTTTCACCTTGGGCATCCTCGTCTTCAGGAACTCGTCGAGGGCTTGCACATTGCCTTGCAGGTAGTCGAGCATCTGCCGCAGCCATCCCTCGCCCTCGGCGAAGGCGGCCTCGGCGGCGGTGAAGGCGAAGATGTTGCCGTTGGCGACCTCCAGCGCGTTGAGCCAGCCGAAGAAACGTTTGCGCAAGTCGCCGTCGGCGACATAGCACACCGAGCTGCCCAAGCCCGCGATGTTGAAGGTCTTGCTGGGTGCCATGAAGGTGAGGCTGTGCCTCTGTGCGGCTTCGCTGACGGTGCTGTAGCTCACATGCTTGTGGCCCGTGAGCGTGAGGTCGGCATGTATCTCGTCGCTGATGACGATGACATTGTGCCGCTCGCAGATGTCGGCCACCCGCCGCAGCACTTCCTCGCCCCACACCGTGCCGGCAGGGTTGTGAGGATTGCTCATGATGAAGACCTTGCAGCCCTCAATCCTGCGCTCAAAGTCGTCAAAGTCGATGGCAAAACGGCCGTTGGTGATGTGTAGCGGCGAGCACACCAGCTCGCGGCCGCTGTTCTTCGGCAGGTTGAGGAATGGTGGGTAGACGGGTGTCGTCACCAGTATCTTGTCGCCGGGCTCCGTCAACGCCAGCAGGGCATAGGCGATGCCGGCCACAATGCCCGGAATGAAATGCAGGTTTTCCTTGGTGGTATGTATGCAGTAGCGCTTCTGTAGCCACGCGGTGACAGCCCTCCAGTAGCCCTCCGAGGGCATGGTGTATCCCAGCACCTCGTGGTCGCAGCGTCTGCCGATGGCCTCCATCACGAAGTCCGGCGAGCGGAAGTCCATGTCCGCCACCCACATGGGCGTCAGGTCTGCGCGACCGTACATCATCTGCAGGGCATCCCATTTGAAACAGTCGGTGCCTTTGCGGTCAATGATTTCGTCGAAGTTGTATTGTTTCATTGTCTCTATTTTAGTGTCCTTATAATGGCTTTGTGTTCGTCGCTGACGCGGAAGCTCTCGCAGGCTTTCTGTATGGCTTTGCGGCGCACCCACTCGGGTAGCGTTGGTATGATCGGCAGCGCGGCCTCCCATTGCTTGGCCAGCGCTGTGGCGAAATACCAGGCCTGCATCATGCGTATGTAGTACTCTTCGCGGCTGATGGCCGCCACCCATTGCAAATGCTCTTTGCTGAAGGCTTCGTCGAGATAATACGCTTCCAGCATCCCTATGCCGAAGCGCACGGTGTATTCGTGCTTGCTCTTGAGCCAGCGTCTGACGTGCGGCAGCAGTTCGTCGGTGTGTTTTGCATGGTGTGCCCCGCGAGCTTGTTGAGCGAAGCATCGCGGACGAAGGCCGTCGCAGGTGGCCCAGTTGTCGACGTATGGCAGGAAGCGCTCCACCTCCGCCAGGCAGCGGTCATAGTCTTTCATGCCGCTGAGGATGATGGCGTGCAGCTGGTTCTCCTCATAGTAGCGGTGGGGCAGGGTGGAGAGTAACTCATCCTTGTCGACCTCCTTGGCCAGCCGCCGCAAGGCGGGCATGCGCACACCGATGATATAGTCTTCCGGCATCCCCGGCACCAATCCTTTGTGGAACTCGCGGTACCGCCTGTCATGCAATGCAAAAAGCTGCTCCTCCAGTTTCATCTCAATTCTCAATTCTCAATTGTCAATTCTCAATTTTCAATTCTCAATTTTCAATTTCCCCAGTATCTTGTTGCGCGTGTGGCGCACGCCGGCGCTCAGCTCCGCGGGTTCTATCATCGTTAGGCTGCGACGCAGCTCCTCGAGCAGCTCGGGGTAGGGGAGACTCAGCGTGTAGGCGAGCTTCATGCATAACGCCCGCACGCCGTAAGGCTCGTCGGCCATCATCATGTGCTCCATGCTGAAGTTCAGCAGGGCCACATAGCTCTCGGGCGCGTCGTCGCTGTCTTGCAGCTCCCAGTCGATGCGCTCGAGCAGCGCGAGGGTGATGCGGCGCAGCGAGGTGTCCGCCGTCGTCGTCGCCAGCGCCGTCAAGGCTTCGCGGTGCCGCGCTATATGGTCGTTGTCGCCCTTCGGCAGGTGCGTCAGCGCCCATGCCGCATGCACAGCCTCCTCGCGGTCGTCGCCGCGCATGGCCGCAAAGAGCCTCTCGCGCTCGGCAGCTTCGTCGTGCGCCCGTCGGGCAATGGCCTTTATGTCGTCTATGTGCAGGGTCGGCATGCTTATACGTAATAACGTGATACTTCGTGTTATTATTATGTGCGCCGTATAATAAATGCCTGCATTCTTACGTTATCTAAGGCAGAAACAAAACATTGCAACAGATGAACAAGACAGTATTGATAACCGGCGCCACGAGCGGCATAGGCCTCGGATGCGCCCGCAAATTCGCCGCCAACGGCGACCGTCTCATCCTCACCGGACGCAACGCACAACGCCTCGAAGAGGTCCGCAAGGAGCTCGCCGCCAAAGGCACCGATGTGCTGACGCTCGTCTTCGACGTGCGCGACCGCGCCAAGGCCACCGAGTGCATCGAGACCTTGCCCGCCGAATGGAAAGCCATCGACGTGCTCGTCAACAACGCCGGCCTCGCCCTCGGCCTCGAACCCGAATACGAGGGCTCATACGACGACTGGGACACTATGGTCGACACCAACATCAAGGGCTTGCTCACCATGACGCGCCTCGTGGTGCCAGGCATGGTGAAGCGCGACAGCGGACATATCATCAATATCGGCTCCGTCGCTGGCGACGCAGCCTATGCCAACGGCAACGTCTACTGCGCCACCAAAGCCGCCGTCAAGACCATCACCGACGGTCTCCGCCTCGATGTCGCCGGCACAGCCATACGTGTCACCAACCTCAAGCCCGGCCTCGTGGAGACCAACTTCAGCAACACCCGCTTCCACGGCGACACCGAGCGCGCCGCCAACGTCTACAAGGGCATCAAGCCCCTCACCGGCGACGACATCGCCGATGTGGCCGTCTACGCCGCCAACGCCCCCGCCCATGTGCAGGTCGCCGAGGTGCTTATCCTCGCCACCCACCAAGGCAGCGGCAGCGTCATAGTGCGTAAGTGATGCTCGAAAAGCTGGGCCTCTTCGGCCTCTTCCTGGGTTGCATGCTCGCAGCCACCGTCGTGCCCTTCTCCTCCGAAGCGCTGGTGGCTGGAGCCATGCTCCTCGACTATAAGCTGTGGGTCATCGTCCTGGTGGCAGCCCTCGGCAACACCGCCGGCGGCATGATAAGCTTCCTCATGGGATGGCTCTGCAAGTGGGAATGGCTGGAGCGTTGGTTCAGGGTCAAACGCGAGAAGCTGATGCGCGTCCACGACCGCATCAAGCGCTATGGCCTCGGGGCGGCGCTGCTCACCTGGATGCCCGTCGTAGGCGACCTCATAGCCATCGCTATGGGCCTTATGCGCATGAACCCCTGGTGGACGCTTCTGCTGATGTTCGTGGGCAAGCTGGCCCGTTACGTCGTCTCGGCACTCCTCCTGGGACTCACCGGCTGGTTTTAGCCTATCTCACAACTCAGCGGACTCGTCAGCTCGCAACCCCTGTTGCGCGCCAGCCACAGGGCAGCATACGAGCATGTGGCCTCCACGCGGCCGCCCCGACGCTCTATCTCCTCCACAGCCCTCCGCACCAGCTCCGAGGCGATGCCCTGCCCACGCAGGCGGTCGTCGACATACGTGTGGTTGATGACATACACGCCGTCGCGCTCGGCAAAAGTCACCTCCCCCACCTCCACGCCGTTTTCCACGACATATATCCTGTTTTTCTCCGTGATGTATTCCATAGTTATTTCTTTACATTCAATTTGTTCCAAATCTTCTGCTCAAGTCCGTTGGGCAGCAGTTTTATCAGCATCGGCAGTATGTAATTCATCACGCCGGGCTTCACCACACGACGACGGCGCAGCATACCACGTAGAGCCCGCTTTACAAGCCATTGTGGTGTGCGGATAAGTCCTACGGCCACCCCTATCTTCATTAATCGGGGCTTCATCTGGTAGAGTGGTGTGGCCACAGCCGCTGGCAGCACGGTGGTGACGCCGACACCGTAGGGTGCAAGCTCGAAATACATCGACTGGGAGAAACTCTTCAAGTAGGCTTTCGTAGCCGCATAGACGGTGATTCCCGGCGCTGGCAGGTTGGCCGTCATCGACGACATATTGACGATATACCCTCTGTGGCGTGCTTTCATGGCTTCGCCGAAAAGCATCGTCATACGTGAGGGAGTGAACACATGCAGACGCAGCATTGCGAGGGCCCTGTTATGTGTCGCTTCGTCAATCTCGTGGAAGAAATACATACCGGCATTGTTGACCAGAATATCAATCTCAAGATGCTGATTCTGGCAGTAGCTCCATATCTTGTCGGCTGCATCTTCTTGAGAAAGGTCCTGATAAAAGCCCCACGACCGCACATCATACTGCTCTGCAAGCCTCTGTGGGAGAGTCTCGAGTTGCTCTTGTTGGATGGACACCATCAGCACATTGCATCCCATCGCGGCCAGCTGTTGGCAGAATTCCCATCCCATGCCCGACGTGCCGCCGGTAACCAACGCATTATATCCTTTGATGTCCCTCATCATTTGCGATCAATTTTCGTTATTTCTTCCATAAGCGTTGTTTTCTTCATATTATAATTTAATACGGTGCAAATATACAACTTTTTTGGAATCAACTCCAAAAAAGTTATGACTTTTTGGGAATTGATTCCAGAAAAGTCATGTTTTTTGATGCTAAATTACATCCCTCCTTTTATTAATTCATTATATAGAGCCACGCCCTTTACCGTCAACAGGTACTTCTGCCTTGGATGGTTGGGGCGGTCGGGGTATCTGGACTTGGGTTTATTATAGACGAGCTTGCACGGTACTTGTGCGGTGCATATACGGAGCTGGGTTACTTGTTGTTTTTGTCGTCCGTGTTTTCTTGGAGCAGATAGTCGCTGGCCTTCTTCGAAGATATGACAGATCGACCCGTTTGGGCCTCCAGTTTTATGCGGGCATCACCGGCAATCTGTCCGCCCTTGCGCGCCACAATAGCACTTTGTTTGAATCCTTTTGGATTCTGGGCTTTGCTGATTTCTGTTGCCGATGCTTCTGCCAAAATATTCAAAGCAAGCTCGATGTTCGTCATATTGTCACGCAAGTTCTCTTTCTTCAGGCCTTTGAATTGCTTGTACTGCCGTGTGGTCTTTCCGCTCCAAGCCTGAGTGATGATATCTGTCAGCGAGGCATACTGTTGGTTTTCCGTCACTCCGGCACGATTCCATTCGTCTGTCAATTCCTTGCGCACCTCGATACTCTTCAACCGCTGATTGATCCACTTGTCGGAATAACCCAGTCGGCGATAGTCGGCATAGGCCTGTTCGAAGTTCAATTCAGGGTCTTGCATTTGGTCGAGACGCTGCGCTGCCACCTGTGCCATCCATAGCTTGAAAGGTTCTGCTTTGGGAGAAGGGATGGATTGAATCAGACGGAAAAGCTGCTCGGTATCAGCCACATCTGTCAGTCGCATTTTGTCATCTTCGGATTTTAATTTCAACTGGTTACAATTTGTAACCGTTTCATTTCCTTCCTTTAGAAGTCTATGCTTCAAGACTTTCCAATAGTTACGAGGATTAGGGCTATCTGTCAACACCCCGCATACATCTACTATCGAAAAGTACCATTTCTCTTGCTCGTCATCCCATACGGTGCGAACCTTCTTTTCTTCAAACAGCTGTATTTCTTGCTTCTTTGTCATATATATAATGTCATTATTCGTTTTATTATTGCATCCCACATTCTCGTATCCCCACATTAACACATTCTATCATTCACTTACACATTGTCGGCCAAGCCGACGGCACACCATACGCATTCAAATATTGGCTCCGCATGGTCGCCGACTTCAGTTTAAACAATCACGCATCTCCTTTTGTTAAATTGGCCGGCCCATTTTACTCTCAATCGGGTCAACAGCTTCGATTCTGGTATAGGATAAATATTCTTTCAAGCGCGACTTCTTTGCATCGCGTTCTTTTAGCAGTTCAATCACTTCATCGATGGAAATCTTTCCTTCAATGTTCCTGCGGGCAAGTTCAAGGAGATAGTCCGACACCTGTAGCCCATCCACTGCCTGCAAGCCGATGGCAACGCTCCAAGCCTCCGCTCTTTCACGTTGTGCCGGCTCCCCTTGACGTATATACTCGTCAAAGTTCAAATATCCGTCATTATCGTTGCTCATATTCAAATATTATCTTTCCAATTTTCACTTACACATTTACACATTGACTCACTTCATTAATTAATTTCAAAGGTGTTATTCGCTGCATTATATCTATTTTCAAGGTACTCATGGCCTTCGGCTCGCAGCCTTCGGCACACGCATTGTCGGCCAAGCCGACGGCACACCACACACATTTATATTGTTATATTGCATTCCCGCATTTACACATTTACGCATTCTATTTGACCCCTTTGCTGTGGCGTCGGCTCTGCCGACAACCCTTAACCGTGAACCCTTAACCCTTAACCATACCGCCGACCTCAGTTCACGCAATCAATTGTTCAAGATTTACATTTCCATCTATATAACGGAGAAAGACGTAAAATATTGTGCAGCAAAAAGGACCGCCAAATAAGACGGCCCCGTTTCACGTTATATTGTAAAATAATTCACCAAACCCAGTTATTTTTGCTGGGAAGATTTGGCTTTAATCCAGAGGTTCCAGTTTGTCGTCGTTTTTTTTCTTTTTAGAGAAAACTAGTTCTTGGAAGATGTTGAGGAAAGAATCTTGGTTCATGAAGTAGGTTTCGTCATCGTCCATTTTATCTTTTATCACCGACAGGCCGTAGTTGATGTATTCTTCCATTGTCATCATCAGAGCGTTTACCGTTTCATTCGGAGTCCAACGGCCTTTGTCGAGTTCGTACCAGTTTATCTCCGGTGTTTTTGCCACAAGAGCGATGAACATATACTCTCTTAGGCGCGGATATGCTTTCCTGCCCTTTTTCGAATCCAAATTACCCCAGAACTGAAGCGGTTGCCCTAAGTCTTTAATATCAAGATCTTCGTTTAACGGCATTTTTTTGTTGGAATATAAACCTATAAAAAATGCCATAATAAGAACCTCGTAACCTGCACCAAGGACTTTCGCTTTCGACTCAGATGCTTCATTTGTTCCCTTGCCAAAATCAGTCAACGGCTTTATCACTTCATCTTCATAGTGTTTCTCGTATGATGGGTTCTTTCGCCCCCACAATTCGAACAATGATACAAAGCGTTCACTATCAAATTTACTATTCTTTATTGCCATAACTCATCCTCCTTAGTTTATGGGTTCGATTCTTGTTTCAATTGTGGCCAGGTTTTTCTCGTCGAACGGGCGTTTCTTTTCTATCCGATACTTTTTTCCCTTAATTGCTTTGAGCCGTTTCACATCGATTGATGAAGAACCATCAGCGTTTTCGATGAGGAAACTTTTGGTCACGATAATGGTTTGCTTGTTGATTTCTCCAATCACTCCAAAGAAGTCGCTTTCCTTAGCAGCAGTAAACGATGACGTAGGTGCATCAAATATTAATGGATAGTCATCTTCGTGTTTCACCGTAGTCAACTCTGCTACAGCAAAAAGAAGGGACATATACATTGTTGTCTTAAGAGCGGTATTAGGGTTATAGATACGTGTACCGTCAGTATCAATCAACATCAGTTCTGCACTTTCATCAGCTTTTTCCACAATATGTGTTTGTCCTCTGAAATCACCACGATTGAGACGTTCTAGATATTTATTAGTAGTGTCTTCAAGTTGCGATAAGAACTCTCGTTTGTTACGAACCTTTGCAAAAAAGAAAGCCTCAGCTATTCGCCGCATTGCATTACTTGTACGGCCATAGGTGGCTGCTGCAGATTCTTCTGAAATTTGGCTATATTCTTCTTGATATTCCTCTTTCTTTCTTTGATGCTCGTCAATCTGACGTTTTAAAAAGTCAGATCGGTTTTCGGCACTATTTTTTTGCTTCCACCATTCTGAAATATTGTTGAATGCTGAAATAAGTTGCTCTTCAGTTAATCCATCTGTTTGCGCCAAAATTTTGCGTTTCTGTTCCTCTTCCTGTTCTAGTTTTGCCTGCAAACCGTCTGCTATTTCATGGTTGCTGCGGTTCTTTTCTATCTCCGACTTTATGATATTCGGTAAGCGAGACAACCAAGACATTCCATTATTTAACACCGTGTAACGATTCACAAGCTCTCTTATAAACTCACGTTTGAAGAGGGTTTCTTCCTCGTCTTCCTCGTCGTTAGAGGTATCTTTGAGAGATGCTAGGTAATCTTCAAGATGTTTTTTCATGGTGTTATATGGCTTCGACCCTTTGGGCGCAGGTGTACCGCATACTTTACACACTTCATCATGAAGCATTTCGCGCATCGTGTTCTCATCGGGGATGTTTAATGCAAGAGGAACAAAACCCTGGTTAATCTCTTCCTGCATTTTGCCTGCAAGTTTTTTTGCACCTTGTTCGCGCTGGAACTCGCGTTCCATTCGACGCTGCTCCTTGTCAAGTGTAGCCACGAGGTCCCCATATTCTCTGGCAATTGGCTCAAAACCCATCAATAACCACATTTCGTCCAATAAGCGGAATGTGTAGTTCTCTGAAATATTTCGATAGGCTTTATCTATTTTCTCTTTCAAGGTCTCAATCCTCGAATTCGTAGAGTTTAACAACTCAGAAGATTCTTTGTTTTTCTCCAGTTCGTCAAGGAGGGTTGTAAAGTTTACAGCCTCTTTTTGAGTGTTTTTTAGTTCTTCACTTTTGTCTCGAATAAAATCAGACTCATTCTTGATTAAGTTTCTCAGTCGTTCAGCTTCTTTACTGTTTTTCTTGTCAGCTTTTATTGCATTGTCGTGTGCGTCTTGTGCCCATTTCTGAGCTTTGTCTATAAAGTCAATATAGGGATCAAAATCACGAATCTTGCTGAATGTTTCCACAAGATAGCTCATTGCTTCCTCTTTGTTGAATATGTTCAACTCCTGTTCACCTTTAAACAAACAGTACTTCCTAATCGAGGCAGAGAAATCAATATCAAACAACCTCTTTGCAGCATCACCTTCACGAACATCTTTTTCACTTCCATTTTGCACATAGATACAATGCAAATAGTTGGATGTCGACACCGAATTATCAGGAGATTTTGTGAATTTGAAAGACTTCTCAACTATTTTTTCACTACGCTCACACTCATACGTCATCGATACTTTGACCATTGCAGAATCACCCGGCATCAATTCGGCAATTTTCTTTTTTGAGATATACTTAGTATCTACCTTTGGTTTACTGTCAACAGTGTCAAATAGCCATTCCAAAGCCTCAAAGAGTGTGGTTTTACCATCACCATTGGCTCCGATAATTAGAGTTAGGCCTTCTCCAACATCCATACTGTTGTTTCCGTAGTAACTACGGAAGTTGTCGATAGAGATATTCTTTATTATCATAGGAATAGGTTGTTATTCAGATAAGTAAATACTTTTTTGTAAACTTCTTTTTGTTTTGAGGCATCAATTGAACCGTCAAGTTCACGAATGATACGAGCGACACTTGCAATAACAGCATTATCACTCCGTAAAGCCTCTTGCAAATCAAGGCCTTCCAGCTGCTCGGCTGAATAGCCATACTGCTTCATTAGCTGCTCATTGTTGAGCACTAACTGCAACATCTTATCTTTCTGTGTCATTGGTTATGTGTGTATTATCAAATAAGTTTAATCCGTAATAATTCATCACATCTAATAATTCTATCTGAGCTTGTGATGGGTTCTCAGACATAGATGAGAAATCATATACTCGTTTCAGCTCCCCAGCTAATAATGACTGCTCCATCCGGTAGCTTTGAGTTCCAGGCATTACTTTCGGCACCACAACTAAATCATGGATATATGAGTATTTTTTATCTTTGTGTGTTCTGAGTACGCGGCCACGTCTTTGTATAAATTGTCGTGGATTTCCAGTACTTGCACAAAAAATTGCTAGCTCACTTCGTGGAACATCCACACCTTCATCCAAACACTTCATTGATGTGAGTACCTGAAGTCGTCCTGCTGCGAAATTGTCTAAAACAGAATCTCTGTCTTTAGTATCTCCGGTGAATTTTCTTACTGTTACATATTTGTCGACATCGCATACCACTTGAGTGTAAAGGTCAATCAGGTGTATAGAATCCTTATCGTCGCTTAATGTCTCGTGTTTGTCGAAGATGTCTGCATCCATATCATTGGGGATACTTCCCTCTGGTACGTAAACAAGAGTGTATTTTAGTGTGCCGTGTTCGTCAAAACGTTTTTTGATTATATTTCTGAAAATCGGTAATTTGTTGTCCGCCTTATGAATAATTCTTTTGCGAGCAAGCAGTAATGCTGTCAGCACATCGTCCGTTTTCTCAAATGTTCCACTATTAAAGTTGAAATAACGAGAGATTTTTGTTGACAATTCTGCATATTGCTTCATCTCTTCGTCAGTTAGTTGTACAATGTGAGGATAGTAATAGTAACGACAAAGAACGCCGTTCTTTATTGCTTTCTCCATAGGGTACTCGTAGGTGTATTTCCCATTTACACCAAAGAAATGTTCTAGTCGTCTGTTTGTTTGCTCATCAAATTGTCTTTCTGGTGTGGCTGATAATCCTATCCTCCGTAGATATTTGATGTCACCAAGTCTTCTCAGAATACCGGGAGCCCCCATATTATGAGCCTCGTCTGCAATCAGCAACATCTTGTTGCGAGAGAAGTCATTCAATATGTCAAACACGTTCTTCCGCACAAATGAACAATATGTCGCAATAATGATATACGAGACGTTTTTATCATCAAAACATTGCCGCTCATCGAAATGTATCCTCCTTATCTCTTCTCGCCAAGAAGGATTATTTGAACTTATCTTCACAATCCTCACAAACCCAAACTTCCGGCATTCCGACTCCCACTGCTCAACAAGGGTAATTGTTGGCACCAGAATCAAAGCCTTATAATACCCTTTTTGTTTATATATTTCAAGCAAGCAATTGAGGGCCGTTAAGGTTTTGCCAGTACCCGTGGCCATAGCAAAAAGTCCTTGTTGATTTTTCTTCCAATTATCAAAAGCCTCCTTTTGGTAGTCGCGAGGCCCTGATGGATATGGGAAATGAGGCTCTTCGACAAACGTGTCCTCACTAACAGAAAGCGCTTCTGATTCTTGCTCCTTTTGTTTCCTTTGTTTCTTTAGTTTCCGCAATTGTTGTTCAGCATTCAGAAGCTCCTCAATATCTTTGTCTCCATAATTGGATTTGATGGCAGAAACGAGTTTATCGGGAGAAAGATATTCAATATTACGCTTTCTATGAGACATAATAGCATCAAACTCTTCACGCTGATTGGCAATCCGCTTTTGAACCATTCTGTCTACAGAATCGCTTCGATCAATCTTTATCTCTTCAATATTATTGAACAATCCGCTAATGGTAAAGTTTGCCGAGCCGGTAAAGGAGGTTGTACTGTCATCATCTCGGAACTGTCCAGATTTTATATGTGCTATTCCTTTTTTGTTTTGTGGCCGAATAATTCGGATGTCAATGCGTTTATTGTTGATAAGAAATGCTAAGCACTCAAAGAATTGTTGTTGGTATTCGTCAAATGTTTGACGTAATATTTCAAAGTTGGATAGGTCAAAACAGTCAATCACACCACCATACACACCCTTGCTAATGGCATCCTTGTCCTCTTGTGAAACAATGTGATTGATAATCAGGCGCATTCTTCCTCCTCTTGAAATAAATGAAGCGAATCCTTCTGACAATACGCTAATCGTAGCAGAACTGAAGTATCCAAGCTGAAGGTCAAACTCATTGCTATTCTCCAAGCAATCGTTGAAAAACTTCTCTGGTGAATAATAATCACCATATCGGTAAGTGCCGTCTTCAGCCCAATCTACCTCGTATAGCATGGTTTAATTATATGAAGCAATTTGAACACATTATTTCATCGCCCAGTATTTCAGCTAGGGTTGTTCCTTTGTTTTGTTTTCGGCTTTCTTCCTGTCGTTTGATGATGTCGAGTTTTATCTGTCGCACACGTTCCGGACGGCACATCTCTTCAAGGCTTTCATTCTGGTTCCAAGTGTATCCGTCTTTCTCAAACTCCATCGCTTTTTGGTAAAGGTCGGGGTGCTGTTCGTAAAGCCATATCCACTCAATCTTTTGCTGGAAGAAACAGAAATAGCATCCCGAACGACTCCTACAATAGGTACCTTGTTTCCCATCCACTTCAAAGGGGATTTCCTCATAATATGCCGGCACACCCACACCACTCTCACGCAGCAGGCGGAAGATATCATCCTTAACCAGCACGTCAGTATTGTCCAACAGAGGGAAGTCATCCAGTTTACCTACGGGATAGTCGGTCGTTTTCAGATATTCAAACACTACATGGTTGAACAACTTCACATCGTAGTCGAGCAAGGCATTCAGTTTCTTGGAGTAGTAATACTGTTTGGTGATGGGCTTACGCACCGTTTCCATAATCTCGTCACGCATCAATCCCTGTGGACATAGTTTGTCGTATGTGCTAATCAGCTGTTCAAGATTATCGTTTCCGAGAATTTTATTAATTACATCGAGGCTCCAGATATTCTTACGGAATGGGAAGATGGCTTGAATATTGGGTTTAGACGAAATGTAACCGTCTCTGTCTTCGTCACCACGGATGCCCACATAAGATATGGCCACATCGTCGCCTACATACCGTTCAAACTCCTGAAGCTTCATTTTCTGTGTACACCAGCGTGCTTGTGGCGATGGAAGGAATCCTCCGGCAGCTTTCAGAAAATGATGGAACGGCGTTGGTTCAGGACTGTCTTTTGCTGCCCGCAAACGTACAATCTTACCCAAGTAGGCTTCGAGGCGGTCAATCAGCAATTCGGTCTCTTCCAATTCGCACCCTGTATCAGAGTTGTAGTACTCAATCTTCAATTCTGGATAGCGTTGTTTAAGGTAGATTGCGAGAGCCGCGCTGTCTTTGCCTCCAGATATTCCCAGTATGTGCCGAATCTTCATTTTGTAATCTTCTTGTTAAGCAGTTCCAGCAGGATGCACACATCCAAATTATTATCGCCAGTCAGTAGATTCTCTATGTCCTTTTGCAACTTAGTGGCTTTCTTCTTGTCTTTTTCAGGAAGGAGATAGGTGGATGTACGCACATTAGTTCCCTTGTTGGTCACGAGGTCGAAGGAATAGGCATCGCCATTATCGTCATCGCCAACCATTCGCGAAATATCTGCATATTTCTCACATTCGCGGAACATGTGCACGAGGTCTTCTGCTAGTTTCTCCTCCTGTTCGTCTCGAAGTGTATCCAAACGTTGCTCCAATACGGTATAGCATATGGATTGATACCATTGTACCCGATTGTCATACTCGGTGGTTGCATGCTGATAGAACTCACGCTGTTTCTCGGTCAATAAATGAGTCTTGATATTGGCCAGTCGTTCTCTGATTTCCACAATATATTCGCCATACTCATACGATTGAAGACCTAATCCGTAGACCACATGCTGCTCCAAACGGTCAATCAATTGTGTGTAGCAGTTGCGTAATTCCCTGATGGCTCGTTGTATAATGTTGCCGTATTCGTTGACGAACTCCTCTTGTTTCAGCTTCACCTTGTCGAACCCTAATGCTTCGGGGAGATCTTCAAAGAATGCCTTTTCTGGATCTTTGGCTTTTGCAAGTACATCACGGAATTTCAACGTAGATTCGTGGTCAAGTTTTCGTGTATGCTTTGTATAATCGTTAAGTCTGAGATAGAAGTTCAAAAAAGGCTTAATCGTCTCGATAAAACTGCTGCTGGTAATTGTGAATTCATCACCAAGGTTGACAAATTTGCGGTACTGGTTAAAGAAACCGAGCTTCACCCCATCTACGGCAAACTTTTTCACTTCATACTCTGATGGATGCTTCTGCAACAAGTCGAAGAATTCCATGTTCACATTCGGGATGAACGAGCCATTTGATGTGTTGTAAAGCGCATATTCTTGACGACGGATAAAGAGATATGTGGGAATCCAGAAGTCGAGAAGCCCCTGTTTGAGTTTGTAGGGTTGATTGGAGAGAATCTTGATTAGTTCCGAAATCTTACGGGGACGATTCTCTGTCGTTGTCAGGAAATCCTCACAAGCATTCCACACCGACATGAAACCCTCATTGGTGGGCGCATCGGAAAATTCTCCATTCTGATGCAAGCCCGTATGCTTCAATAGCGAGAAATAGATTGTCTTCTCGGGAGGGAATTTGTCCTTGGGGAATCCCATATCTTTTTCCTCGCTGTGTTCTACCAGTCGTACAAGATAGTTCTTCCGTGCAGCAGAGATGGTGCCACTCAACTTATGCTTGTTGCAAAGCTCGTTGTTCATCACCGGAGTCATCGGATAAACTATATCGCAGACTTTGGAAAGCAGTCGGTTGAAATCGCGATGCGACTCCACCTTTTGCACTTTGCCTTTGAATATCCATACAACACGGTCCTTGTACGAGAATAGATTGTCGCTGATGGCCTTGTTCAGCAGGTTTTCTTCATACTCCTTCAAACGCTTGATTTCGTTGACTGCAACACGGTCGTTCTTATCCAATACGCGTTCAAGGAGATATCCATACTTCTTGATGTTGTAGAGGTGGTCAACAATCTCCTCGGTATTCTTGAAGAAAGCGAAGATTAACGCATTGTCGGATTCCTCACTAGCCCTTTTTAAATCTGCGAGAGCATTCTTGTTTGTGGAAAATATTAGTTCGATATACCCATCCGTATCGCCCGATGGTGTAATGTTTAGCGGTGCATCCAGAACTTTGTAGTCGAAGAATCGCGGTGTGCCTTTCTGGTAAAAATGAGCCTTTACTGGAGAAATGCGCTTGTTAAAGAATACGCTCAATTCATCCACAAACGCAACTGGCTTGGGTACTATAAGCGAAGCCTCCCTTATCTCGGATTCAAGGTCCACATCAGTACCCTCAAAGAGTACCAGCCGTTCTTTATAGGCAGCAAAACGGACAATCTTCTTGTCTTTGAGCAATCGTATTACCTCATCTGCGTTGTCGAGATGCATCGCCTGTTCGGCATACAAAGCCAATTGATTTTCGTTTAGTTGGAATCCGGCAACACCAAACAAATTGAGTAATCCTATCGCTTTTACCAGATTGATTGCAGAAAGCATTTGCTGATGGTCGCTCCAATCGTGACCCTCCACTCGTTCAACAGCCACTTGCATTGCGCTCCAACTCATTGTGTCAGCATTGGCATCACGAATATACGATTGGAAGTTATAGACGATGTAGTCGTAAACTAGCGCGAGGTTATACGTGAGATTGTCTTCAGGAGTGAAAGCGCCCAAAGAACCGCTGCCTTTTGACGCGAGAAATGTGAATAACGAACGTTCGTTTTGGCCATACCTGCGAATGGCTGCTGCAGTCACAAAAGCAGAGAATGGATCTAATGGATAGATTTGTTGTGCAGTTTCAATAGGGAAGTCGGAGGAAATGAATCGGGTGTCAATGGCCAACTTGTGTATTGTAGCAATGTTGGGATAGGTCTCTTTATGAGTCTTCCCATATTGCTTTGTTGCCAGTTGAAGTATTTGTTCTATGGGTTCAACGAAAGTAATCTCCTTGAAGCGGCCTTTTACCTTCGTCCATTCATTCACCTGTTCCCTGGATAGACCTTTGGCATATGCGCTAAAGTTTTGATGCAATGTGGTTAGCAGCAGCACTTGCTTGTTAGAAGAGTTGGCAAATTCGGCAATCTTCTGTAAAATATACAGTTCTTTCTCTGGATTGTTTTTTGCCGCGTGTTCAAGTATTTTGCCAAATTCATCGATCACTAAAACCATAAACTCACCTCTCTTCTGACATTCGCTGTAGTAATGTTTTAGTTCATCGACAACGCTGTTTCTGCTTTCTCCCACTCCAAGCGCACGTTTCAACAATAGGGACAGCTCCTCGTAATCACCCACCACATTTACGATATTGTATCCTTTTGCTGTGGATAGGTTGGTGGGATTCAATAAAAATGACTTTTTGTTACATTTTTTCATATCCGACTCCAGAGCAAGCAAGAAGCTCGACTTGCCTGTGCCATAGGAGCCAATGATGGTGAAGGAGTGGATGCCCGACTGATAGTCATTAAGGATGGTGGCAATGCTCTGTCGGGCATTGGGGGTAACGATGTATTGCGTGCCAGCCGCAAAGCCGTTTTCTATATTTGCCGATAAGTTAATCGTGGGTGTCATAGTAGTCGTCTAAAACATTCATTCGTTCAGCATTACCAGTAAACTGGATTTGACGGATACCAGCTACATCGCTGTATGAGAGTACATCAGGATAGGACTCGCTCAGGGTGCGCAACATATTGACGGTTTCCATCTCGTTCATGCAGAATACCAATCCGATGCTATCCTGTACGGTCTCAAAGGGTAACGAACGGTCGCCACTTTCCTCCTGTATTGTCAGCAATGCATAGAGGAACACCTCCTGCACCAACTGTCGTTTGCCTCCGTAGTTGAAATAGTAGTCTTTAACCTCGCTGCTCTGACGAATCAAGTCCAGATCTATCATCAACGAAGAGAAGTCCTCGTTGGAAACGGGTTTGCGGGGAAGAGCATAGTTCTGCAACAATACGGCAATATCCTTCTTCACCGTATTGGCATTGAAAATCTTTTGCTTACCATCTTCGGCCATACGTAGGGCCACATACGACAATGCCTGCTCGCGGTCGAAAGAGGAACGCTCGCGTTGGAGGCCACAGAAAAGCATGGGATAAAGGGTTGCTTCGCCGCGATGCACAAGGATAAAATGTAGTAGTTGCAGAGAAGCAATATCTTCGAGGTAGATGTCTTTCCCTTCCTTGTCATCGAACAGATAATTGGCCAGTGGGGTGGTTGTAGTACCATCGTAGAGACCAAAAGATTTGAGCCAGTATCGTATGGAAGCCACCATATTCTTGCCAACACCAAGGTCGACAACAGCATCTGGGCTATTGAAATCGCGTCCGGCGCAAACAAAATCGTACCCTTTCTTCAACCACATGGTCTTGCAAGGGAAAGATTCGTGTCCCGAGAAGCAGTATTTAGTCACTCTTTTCGTCAGTCATTTCCATTCCGCAAGCCTCCCACGGACAGGTTAAACAATAAGAAAGGCATGAGACTTATGTGCTCATGTCCGTTTTGTATTAAGGTATCGCCAAACACCTTTGCTAGGAACGGAAAACCGATCGGTTCTTCCATGGAACATATCTCACGCCTGGAGGTATGCATTTGTGGAAATAGCATACGCAACAAGCGAAAGCAAAATGCTCGGTCCCCTAGCTAAAAATTGGCGATTTTTAATACAAGGACATTATTAGCAATGCTTTTCTTGCAAGGCTTACATCGCGCGTAAGCGATTGCAAAAATACGAAGAATAATTCAATCTGCCAAAATATTTTTGGCAGGGTATGGGAAATGATGTGTATTTTAGTATTTCCAGGTTTCAAATCCCATATTAAGCGCAATCTGATTTATGGGATTAAATGTCCTCATGTAGAGCTCCCGAAAATGTATATCGTCCATACTCGCTAGCTCATTTGCCGTATAGCCAAGAGAGATAAAATCATCAATTGCACTCGGCTTCTTGTTGGCATTGAGTAAGAGTTGAATGGAGTGATGTTGTAAGTCGGCAAATTTCGGCAGATAGACGTTCAAATCTGGTAGTTTATTGCTCTTTGAGGAGTTTATGCTACCATCAGACGGAACCAGGTTCCAAAGTAAGTCGTGTGATACGAAACTCCAGGGAATGAAGTGGTCAAGATCATAGTCTCCTGGATGCAATTCAACATTGGTATAAATGCAATGTATCGGGCCACCAATGTTCATTACCATATCCCAGTAATTATGCTGTTTGGTCAGTTGAGTTCTCGCCTCTGGACGAATCAGTTTATTGGGAATGGCTGGCACGTTTGGATTCCTTGTTTGCAAAAAGAGGGTTAAGTTCCAGTAGGCGAAGTCAACCAAAAGATTGTAATGATTATGAAGATAATTGTTCCAAGCAGGATTCAGTTTGATATAGAAGTCGTTTCTCTCTTTATGCAAAGAGTACAGGCATTCATTTTCTAGTGTTTGCGAACGCTTGACCACTTCATCATCGCTCGAATAGCTTATCCATGGGGAGAGAAAACGATAAGGGACGTTTCTGGTTAAGATGTATAATTGTCTTTTAATTTGTCCTTCTTCCAATCGACTCGTCAGCTCGTTTATTACTGTATCATTATTTGCATCAATAGGAATCTGTGTTATCCGTTGCAGCTCAATCACTATACTAAACAACGAATCGCCCTTGCCAAACGATAAACGGAAATAATGGATAGGATACCACGCATTCGCAACCATCCTTATTACGATATCCCACACATTGATTCGCGAATTGTCACTCTTTGCATGTATCTGCAAGATAGACACAAGCCAAAAGAACTTGTAGGTTGCCGTCGTATTCGTGAAAACCCTTCCAAGTCGATTTGTGGTCAATATGTCCGATTGCGGAATCTTCATCAGTCGATGGTGCTATAATTTATATGATTTGCAAAGATACGAAGATTATTTCAATTGGCAAAATAATGTTTCGCGCGTGCGGGAAACACATGGTTAGCAGCAGAAAAGAAACACCCTCCATCAGTCTCAAATCTCAAATCTCAGTTGCAAAAAAAAAGTCACCATTCAACTCGCAACCCCTCTCTTATAACTATTATAACTAATTAATAATAAGATATATATATGAGAAAAGAAGGGTGCAGGATGGATGTGCGGGATGACTTTAAAAACAACTGAGACTCTGAGACTGAGACTGCCGGACGCCCTTCGTCGACATCATACAATCCATAACCACTTGTGCCTCATAGGGAAAATCATAGAGGGAGCAAAGATGCCAATGGACCGGGCGTTTCAGTTGTTTCAGTTTCAGTTCGATTTATGTGTGTCAATTGTTTTTCAAACATCCTATATATATTATTTAACTAATTAATAATTAATATAATAGATATAAGAGGCGAAACTACATACCATCCATTTTTCAATTGAAACAACTGAAACTGAAACGCCCATCCCCAATACAATCTCACCCAAAAGGCATAGAACCAATAAAATACGGCATCGCCAACCCCTCCGCACCCCAGCTGTCACCCTTCAGAAACGTGACAAAATATATCCAAATCCTCCTCTATAAGGCCATAAACACCCTCTGCACCCCTCCTTCCAGCACCTTTCACCCTCCCCAGCGCTCTCATTCGCACTCCCGAAACTCACCCCTAATCCCTCATTCCTGAGCCTCTTTTGTGCCAATCAGACCACTCTCCCCGCCGAAATTAAGGTGTCCCCATCCTAAACTTTGACCCATTATCACTCTTAACTCTTAACTCTTATCCCACTGTCCCTCCCCTCGTCCACCAAGCCCTCTCCATCGCCCAGAAGGTGGAACGAAAAAGGTCGCAAAGGCCTCGTAGGGAAAATAGCGAATAATTAAAACAACTCATCAAAACCAAATCCGACAGTCCGACAGTCCGACAGAAAGAAAAATGCG
>ONJY01000036.1 GCA_900318275.1 uncultured Bacteroidales bacterium
TGGCGGGGCTGTTGATAAGCGGTGGAGAAAAAAACAGGGCTTTTTTATGTAGTTCATTATTTTTTTATTATTTTTGCAGCATGAAAAAGACAACCTTAGTGATGATAGCCTTAGGGGCTATGATGTTCAGTTCGTGCGACATATTCACGCAGTTGGCCAGCGACGTGGCCAGTGTGGCGAACCTGCGCAACTGTGAATTCAACCTGAAAAACGTCAACAATGTCAGCGTGGCGGGCGTCAACGTGAAGAACCTGACGCAGGGGCAGCTCAGCGCCACCGATGTGGTGAAGCTCGTGGCCGCCTACCAGACCAAGAAGGTGCCGCTGGCCATGAACGTCAACGTCGACGTGAAGAACCCCACCACGCAGCAGGCTGCCATGACGGCGCTCGACTGGATCCTGGCCATCGAGGGCAAGGACATGGCCAGCGGTGTCAACTCGCAGCGTTACAGCATCATGCCGAGCACCACGACAACCGTGCCGCTGGGTGTCAACACCGACCTTGGCAACCTCTTCTCGAAGGAGGGCGTGGAGAAGCTGAAAAGCTTCGCCAGCAGCTTCACCAAGGAGGGCACCTCGTCGAAGGTGGGCCTGCGCGTGAAACCAAGCATCAACGTCGGCGGCACGCAGGTGCCCTTCCCCAACTACATAAAGCTTGAGAAGAAGACCGGCCGTAGCTGATGGGGGCTATCGGTTATGGGTTATAGGTTATGGGTTATAGGTTATAGATTATCGACCAAAGGCCTGACCGAAAGATTTTTATGAGCAGGATATTCCTACCGATATACCGTTTCTTCCACTCTCACAAGGCGCTGATGTACATCGCCATGGGGCTGTCGTTCGCGCTATTCCTGTGCTTCGGGCTCAAGGTGCAGTATGAGGAGGACATCTTCTCGCTGATGCCGTCGCAAAGCGTGGAGAGCCAGCTGGCCTTCAGCTCCATAGGTCCTACAGCTCGCCCCCACGGGTGAAAAGTTAGAGCCCGAGGAGCTCGGCGAGCTGATGGACGAGCTGGAGGAGCGCTTGCTGGCCGACGACTCAGCCACGGGATACATAGACAACATACTGGCGCGCCTCGACGCCGAGACGGGTCTCGAAGCCCTCGACTTCGTGCTGGAGCACCTGCCGACCTTCGTTGACACGTCGGCCTACGCTGCCTTCAGCGCCGCCATGGAGCCCGAGGCGGCTCTGGCACAGATGGAGAAGAACAGCGAGCTGCTGATGGCCGACGAGACAGGTGCTGCCACGCAGATGGTGGCCAGCGACCCGCTGGGCCTGAAGGAGGTCATCATGGACGGCATGCTTGAGGGCGCCGCCTCGGGGCGCACGCTCGTGGGCGGCCACTTCTTCTGCCCCGACAGCAGCGTGGCGCTGGCCTGGCTGGCACCAGCCTTCGCCTCGTCTGACTCGCAGACGGCACGCCGCTTTGCCAAGCAGCTGGAGAAGACGGCAGCGGCCTTCGAGGCCGAGCACCCCGAGGTGCACATCCTCGCCCACGGCGCACCGCTGGCGAGCGTGGCCAACGCCAGCAGGATAAGGGCCGACCTGATGCTCACCGTCGGCGTGTCGCTGGTGCTGATATTGATACTGATAGGCTTCTTCTTCCGCAGCGCGGGCTTCCTGCTGAAGCAGCTGCTGCCCATAGCCTACGGTGTAGCTTTCGCGCTGGCCTGCATCTACTGGATACACGGCAGCATGTCGCTGATGGCCTTGGGCATCAGTGCCATAGTGCTCGGCGTGGCGCTGAGCTACTGCCTGCACGTCACCATACACCATTTCTCGACGGGCGACCCCGAGAAGATGCTGCGCGACGAGGCGTCGCCGGTCTTCTTCGGCTGCCTCACCACTGTGGGGGCCTTCTGCAGCCTGCTGTTCACCGAGAGCAGTCTGCTGCGCGACTTCGGGCTCTTCGCCTCGATGGCGCTGATAGGCAGCACCTTCTACGCCCTGGTGTTCCTGCCCCACTTCATGCCCAAGCGGCGAGTGGATGCCGACAGCCCGCAGTTCCGCCGCGTGGTGAGACTCAACAACATGCCCTTCGACCGCAAGGGCTGGTTCCTGGCGCTCATGGGCGCGATAGTGGTGGTGGGCATAGCCTTCGCCTATCGCGTGGGCTTCGACAGCGACCTGCGCAACCTGAACTACAAGAACGACGCCCTGGTGGAGGCCGAGACGCTCTTCAACGCCAAGAACAACGACGGCTACACGCACCTGTACTATGCCACCGTGTCCACCGACCTCGACGAGGCGCTGCTGGCCGACAAGCAGCTTATGCCCGTGCTCGACTCGCTCAAGGAGGCTGGCCTAGTGCACGCCTACAGCGATGTAGCGCCGCGCCTCTTCGTGGGCCTCGACGAGCAGCGGCAGCGCATCGACGCCTGGAACGCCTACTGGACTCCTGCGCGCAAGGCCGAAGCCATGACTGCGGTACACCGCAGCGCCAAAGCCTGCGGCGTAGACCCCGGCATGTTCGCCGACTTCGAGGGGCTGCTGGAGGCTGACTACGAGGAAGCATCGCTGGTGGAGAGCGGCGTGGTGCCTGACAACCTGATGGGCAACTTCATAGAGCGCAACGCCGACGGGCAGTACATGGTGTTCACCGACGTGGCCATGCTGCCCGGGGACAAGGACGCCGTCACCGAGGCGGTGCTCGCCAGCCCCAAGACCATGGTGCTGGAGCCCTTCTACTACTGCCGCAGCATGGTGGAGGTGATACACGACGACTTCAACGTCGCCGTCTGGATATCGTCGCTCTTCGTGCTGGTGATACTGCTGCTGTCGTTCCATAACATCGTGACCGCCCTGCTGTCGTTCCTGCCGATGGTCGTCAGCTGGTTCATGGTGCAGGGCTACATGGCGCTGTTCGGACTTGAGTTCAACCTGATAAACATCGTCATCTCGACCTTTATCTTCGGCGTGGGCGTGGACTACAGCATCTTCATCACCGAAGGGCTGCTGGCGCAGGCGCGCACAGGCAGCGGAGAGATGCTGTCGTGGCACAAAGTAGCCATCTTCTTCTCGGCCGCCATACTGGTCATCGTGGTGGCGTCGCTCCTCTTCGCCGCCCACCCGGCAATACAGTCGATAGGCCTCATCACGCTGATAGGCATGGCCTCGACAATCATGATCTCCTACTCGCTGCAGCCCTTCGCCTTCAGGCAGCTGATGAAGATACCGGCGTACAGGAGGAGAGTTATGAGTTAAGAGTTATGAGTTATGAGTTAAGAGTTATGAGTTATGAGTCATGAGTTTTAATAGAGCCAAACAGATATATATGAAACATCTAACAATTCTGATTACCGCAATGCTGGTGTCGCTGACAATGGCGGCACAGCAGGCGACCTACGACGACGACTTCACACAGACACGCCTGATCAAAGCTTCGGGCAAGACCGTCAGCAAGTCGGGCCACATGGTCTTCGACGGCAAGGAGAGCCTCGCGATGACATACACGGAGCCTGCGGGCGAATACTTCATCGTCGAAGGCAAGAAAGTGAAGATGAACCTCAACGGCAAGAAAGGCGAAGTCGACGCCAACAAGGTGAAGTCTGTAGGCCTGCAGCGCACCACGCTGCTCAACTGCCTTGCCGGCAACTGGGAAGAGGCCGCGAAAGCCAACAACGCCAAGAGCGAAGTGAGCGACGGCAAAGGTACGCGCACCATAACCCTCAAGGCCAACGGCAAGGTGCCGCGCGGCGGCTATGCGTCGGTGGAGCTCATCTACCGCACAAAGGACGGCAAGCTCACCAAGATGGTGCTTGAAGAGGCTGCAGGAATCGTGAACACCTACGAGCTGGCCCGCTGAGAGGCCAGACAGAAGAATAGCTTGGCGGCGGGCTCGACGAGGGCGTCGGGGAAGTCATAGGACGGGTGGTGCAGCTCGGGCTGGTGCTCACCGCTGCCGATGCCGAACATGGCACCTGGGAACTCAAGCAGATACTCGGCGAAGTCTTCGCTCCAGCGGTTGGGAATATCCTTATAGACAACATCAAGCGGCATATCATGTGCCGCTTTTTCTATGGCTTTTACGCAGACGGGGTTGTTCTCCGTGGCGCGGAAAGGCTCTACGAGCGAGCGGCTGGCGGTCAGCTTGCGGCGGGCGGCGATAGCGTCGACGGCGGCGTTGGCGTCGGCAAGCAGGCGCTCCATGGCGTCGTTGGTGAAGGCGCGGAGGGTGAACATCACCTCGGCGTGGCCGGCGGAGGTGCCGAAAGCGGGCTCCCCGAGGCGGACGCATATCAGCGTGCTTTGGCGGAACTCGCCATCGTGGCCATTAAAAGCATCGAACATGTTTATGATCTCGCTGACGGCGAGGCCTGGGTTGACGCCAAGCTCGGGCGTGGAGGCGTGGGTCTCGCGGCCGTCGAGACGGTAGACGACACCGGTGGAAGCGGCGGCGAAAGTATGCGGACAGAGCACCACTGTGCCAAGCGGGTAGCTGGGTAGGTTGTGCAGGCCATAGATGGCGCGGATGTCATACTGCTGCAGGATGCCGCTGTCGAGGACGGCGCGCGAGCCGGTGCCGGTTTCTTCGGCGGGCTGCCAAAGCAAAAGAATTGAGAATTGAGAATTGAGAATTGAGAATTTCTCATCGATCAGTTCGGCCAGACGCAGGAGGATGGTGGTGTGGCCGTCGTGACCGCAGCGGTGGCCTATGGGCAGAGCGTCGGTGTCGGCGCGGAAGGCTACTGTAGGAGCCTGTGGGTTTTTACCCCAGACGGCGATGACGCCGTAGCCGCCAACGTTGGTGTAGACCTTGTCGGGATGGAGGGTTTGGAGATGGCGGACGATGGTATCGTGGGCGAACTGCTCGTTGCCGGCGGTTTGTGGATGCTCGTGGAGAGCGTGGCGGATAGATTTATAGTCGGGCATGTCAGTTAGGAGTTAGGAGTTATGAGTTATGAGTTATGAGTTATGAATTAGGAGTTATGAATTAGGAGTTAGCTTGAGTATTTGTTCACGATAGAAGTCGCCGCGGTGCTCGAAGTTTTTGAAGGCATCGTAGGAAGCGGCGGCTGGCGAAAGCAGCACCACCCCACCCTGCGGCGTGTGCGCGGCGCACCAGGGGACTATCTTCATGTAGTCGTCCTCGATGAGAAATTGAGAATTGAGAATTGAGAATTGAGAATGAATTCTTCTTCCGGCGGCGCCGACGAAGACGACGTTCTTTATGGGATTCTGCTGCAGGAAGTCGACGAGAGGCGTGTAGTCGATGCCGCGGTCGAAGCCGCCGAGGATGAGCGTGTCGACACGGCCGAGGGCCTTGACGGCGGCGATGGCTGCGGCGGGGATTGTGGAGATGCTGTCGTCGTACCATGTGATGCCACAGTAGGTGCCGACCTTCTCCATGCGGTGGTGCAACCCCTGGAAGGTTTTAAGTTTTAAGCTGTAAGTTTTAAGTGGCTGACGCGTCACAAGAGAGGCCACACGACAGGCCACAAGGGCGTTGCTGCGGTTGTGTTCGCCCTCCAGAGGACAGGCGTCGAGAAGCTGACGCTCCACGCTGGAGATGTCGTTAATGGAATAGGGGTGCCTTTCACTCTTAACACTTAACTCATAACTCTTAACCAGCTCGCGCAATTCGTCGTTGTCGGTGCAGTAGAAGAAATGATCGCCAGAGTGTTGTTTGAGGGCTATCTGGAGCTTGGCCATCTTGTAGCCGAGATAGTTCTCATAGTGGTCGAGGTGCTCTTGGAAGAGGTTGAGTAGCACGGCGATGTGAGGGGCGCGGTGAATGTTCTCCAACTGATGACAGCTGAGTTCGGCGACGACGATGCTGTCCTCACGCAGGTCGTCGAGGATGTCGAAGAGGGGGATGCCGATGTTGCCGGCGAGGATGCTGCCGGGCAGCAGGTGGTGGATGAGGCTGGCGGTGGTGGACTTGCCCTTGGTGCCGGTGACGCCGATGGTGAGGTCGCCATAGACCTGGAGGAACAAGTCTGTGAGACTTGTCAATTGAAAATTGAAAGTTGGGAATTGAAAATTAGGGATACCCGGACTTTTGATGACCATATCGAACGGCCATTCCGTTCTCCATTCCCCGCTCTCCGTTTTCCATTTTCCGTTCTCGACTTGTGAGGCGATGGTGTACTGTGCGTCGGGCACGAGGCGCTGGATGAGGTGCTCGGCGCTGCGGCCTTCACGGCCGTAGCCGGCGATGAGTATCGTCTTCCCTGCAAGAAGGGTTCTCAGTTGGTCTTCTCTGTACATGCTTGCTGCAGTATTTGACGTTCGTCGGGGATGAGGTTGCCAATAGCGGCGATGGTGTGGATAGTGTCGGCAGAAGGTATGGTGCCTACGACATAGTCTTTTAACAATGCCGGGCGGGAGTCATGATACCAGCGTTCTATGGCCATAGAGAGGGCGGCGTTGACTTCGCTGACGGTGCCGACACATTCGAAAGGCTTGGTTTCGGCATGGCCGGTGAGCTGCATGAACTCATGCTCAAGCGTAGTGTCGTCGAGCATGGACTTGCCGAAGATGGCATTGAGGCGCTCGGGGGCGATGAACGGAGAGAGGATGATGTAGGCGAAGAGGCACTTGGCGCAATGGCCGCACCAGATGTCCTGCTTGCTGCCGACATTGCAGGAGCGGAAGACGTCGTGGTATTGCGTGAAGCGGCTGAAGAGCATGGCTATCTGCAGTTCGGTGAGGGGGCGGAGGAAAGAGAAGTAGTTGAAGCTGGGGCAATAGGCGCGGAAGTCGTCCTCGAACTCAAGGCTTTTGCTGTACTGGTGGTTGACGCTGTCCCACTTATTCTCGTTCGCTCCACTTCGGTCGCGCACGAGAACAGTGGGTTCATTAGCAGAACTCTCGTTGCTGAGGGCGACATTGGGGATGCCGCTGAGGACGGAGGCCAGATGCGTGTAGAAGGCCAGCATGGCGCTGAAGGGGGTGTGGCCGTTAAGATAACGGTGAACATTCGCTCCCGTTCGGTCGCGTTCAGTTTCACCGTTGAGGTCGAGCAATGTCGGGTCGATAGTGCGGCGGATGACGAGGACCTCGTCGATGGGGAAACCGGCTTTGGCGGCGCACTCGACGGTGGCGCCGCGAGGGTTCATGATGAGCGGACGGACGGCGCGACCGGCACGACGCAGGAGCTCGAGGGTGACGACGCTGTCCTTGCCGCCGCCGATGGGGACAAGGTACTTGGTTGTGTTTTGAATCTTATGCCATGCGCCACGCTGTTCTCCTGCCGTCTTGTAGCCGTTTAGGTGCATGTAATCGTCGAAGGATGCATCTATGCCGTTTGTGTAGAAGAACTCGCCGAGGCCGTGCCAGTAGAGCTTGCGCCAGAAGGCCAGCTGAGTGTCGGAGAGGCTGCCGCAGAGCACTTTGACGGTGGGAGGGCAGGCGCACTTCCAGTAGCTCACCAGCTCCACCATACCGATATTGAAGACTATGTCGTCAATGTACGTGCCGAAGTCGAGGAACGGACGCCGCTCGACAACTGCTGTGGGGTGGAACTCTATGTCGCCCATGCGGAAGTCGAACCAGAGGTGAAGACCATCGGGCTCCTCGCTATAGTGATAAGCCTCATATTCGAAGACGGGATACTGCCGCCGTAAGGAGAGGTACTTTTCGTTATTATCCATGTGATATTTAACGACAAAAAGATTGTTTTATTACGTCTGCACAATAAAAAAAGGATGTTGGCGTTTAACTGATGTTTGGACTTATACATAATAATTAACCGATGAACGACCTGAAATACTACCTTGGACAAGTGGAGCAGATCTTCGCCAGCGAGCAGTTTATTGCTGAGCCGCACGAGCTCTACGAGCCTATTGACTATACCCTGCGTCTCGGTGGGAAGCGCATACGCCCCACCCTGCTGCTGGCCGCCAACGCCCTTTTTGGCGGCGACGTCCAGCAAACACGCGATGCAGCCCTCGGCATAGAGACATTCCACAACTTCACCCTGCTGCATGACGACCTGATGGACCGCTCGCCGTTGCGGCGCGGGAAGCCGACGGTGTATACCAAGTGGGGCGACAATGCCGCAATACTGAGTGGAGACACCATGTTTGCCCTCGCATGGCGCTATTTCCTGCGCCAGCCGTCGCCACGTCTGCAGGAGATACTGCAATGCTTCAACGAGACAGCCATCGAGGTATGCGAAGGTCAGCAGAAAGACATGAACTTTGAGGACCTTGCACTTGGCGACGTTAGCATCGACGACTACATGGACATGATACGCCAGAAGACTGCCGTTCTGCTTGCCGGAGCCCTGAAGATTGGCGCCCTTTACGCCGGAGCGCCTGCTGCAGAGATTGAGAAGCTGTATGCTTTCGGCATACACCTTGGCCTTGCTTTTCAGCTGCAGGACGACCTGCTGGACGGCTATGGCGACACAGCTGTTTTCGGGAAGAAAACAGGCCAGGACATACGTGACAACAAAAAGTCGTACCTGCCATTACTCGCACTCGGCATTGCGAACCCTGACCAACGTAAAGAGCTTGCCTCCTTATTCTCCGCCAAGGACAACATGGATGAAGAAGAGAAGGTGAAGAACGTCATGGCCATCTACGATGCCATCGGCATGCGGCAAGCTGTGGAGAAAGGCATTGCCGGAGAGTTTGCCGCCGCCAAGCGGTACCTTGACGACATACATGCCGAAGAAAGCCTCAAGACGCCACTCCGTGAACTTATGGCCACCCTTGACGGAAGAAAAAAATGATTTTTTTGGCCACGTAAGAAAAAAAGTGTATATTTGCACAACGAAACAAATAGTAAGAATAGTAAACATTAAATTAATAATCAACACACTAACAACATCATGAAAAAAGTATTTGCCTTGATGTCAATAGTAGGACTGTTGACATTTGCCAACTTCAACCATGTGATGGCCCAGGACGCCAACGCCACTGATGCCACCGAACAAGTAGCCGCTACCGATGAGGCTCCTGCTGCCGATGCCGTTGTGGCCGAACCCGCTGCTGAGGAAACTGTTGCCGCCGCTCCCGCTGACGACACCAAGTCGTTCCACCAGATGCTGAAAGAGAAGTACATCCAGGGCGGTGCCGGCTGGATGACCCCCGTGCTCCTCTGCCTTATCTTCGGTATGGCTCTTATCATTGAGCGCATCCTCTACCTGAACATGGCCACCACCAACGTCAAGAAGCTCCTTGAAGGTATTGAGGAGAACGCCAAGAAGGGTGACTGGAACGGTGCCCGTGAGCTTTGCGCCAACACCCGCGGTCCTGTGGCCAGCATCTTCGTGCAGGGTCTCGACCGTATCGACCAGGGTCTCGACAATGTCGAGAAAGCTGTCACCAGCTACGGTGGCGTGCAGATGGCCCGCCTTGAGAACAACATGACCTGGATTGGTCTGTTCATCGCCCTTGCTCCTTCGTTCGGTTTCCTCGGCACCGTTGTCGGTATGGTCCAGGCCTTCGATGACATCGAGACTGCCGGTGATATCAGCCCGACCGTTGTGGCTGGCGGTATGAAGGTTGCTCTGTTGACGACCATCTTCGGTCTCATCACCGCTATCATCCTTCAGATATTCTACAACTACATCCTTACCAAAATCGAGAGCCTCGTCGACCAGATGGAAGACGGTAGCATCAGCTTCATGGATATCCTCGTGAAGTACCACAAATAATGGTCAACTCTTTTGGACGGTAAATAATAAGTAGTAACCTAAAAAAGAACAACCATTATGAAAGAATCAACAAGAAAACTCATCACCTGGGCGGGTATTATCATCGCGGGCATCTGCACCGTGCTGAGCATAGTATTCGCCATGAACAACGGTGATGTCAAAGAGCTCTCGGCTGTACAGGCCAACGGTCTCTTCGACGCCACCTTCTATATCCTGCTCTGCCTCATCGCCGTTTCTGTCATCGCCATCGTGGTATTCCTCTGCATCGGTCTTGGCAAGAAATTCAGCGAAGACAAGGGCTATTGGAAGAAGTTCCTCGGTATCGTGGCCGCCATCGTGGTAGTCTGCGTGCTTGCCTTCGTTCTCTCGAAAGGCAACGACGTCAGCCCCGCCTTGATGGAGAAGCACGACGTCACCGAGGCCACTTCCAAGCTCATTGGAGCAGCCTGCTACATGGTGTACATCCTTGTAATTGTCGCTGCAGTGGCTATCGTCTACACCGCCATTGCCAAATCTTTTAAAAAGTAAACAGCTATGGCAAGAAAGACTCCCGGACTCAATACAGGCGCAATGTCCGATATCTCGTTCCTGTTGCTGGCCTTCTTCCTGATGGTCTCCAACATCAACACCGATATGGGTATTGCCCGCAAACTTCCCCCTCCCCTGCCGGAGGATGCGGAAGCCCCCGATGTTCGTGAGCGCAATATCTTCGTAGTGCTGGTCAACAAAGACGACCGGTTGCTGTACAACAACGAGTATGGCCGTATTGAGGACTTGAAGGACCGTGCCAAGGAATTCCTCGGCAACCCCAACAATCTCCCCAACCTGCCCGAGAAAGTGGCCACCGACATTCCCTTGCTGGGAACGGTGGACGTATCCAAGGGCGTCATCTCGCTGCGCAACGACCGCGGCACGTCCTACGACATGTACCTTCAGGTGCAGAACGAGTTGACGGCAGCCATCAAAGAGATGCGCGACGACCTATCGACAGCTCACTTCGGCAAGAAATTTGCCGACATCACCGAACAACAGCGCGAAGCCATAGAGCAGGCCATCCCGGTGGCCATCTCTGAGGCCGAGCCCACAAAGATAGGAGGAAAATAATGGCACGTTTTACAGGAAAGAAAGCAAACTCCACACCTGAGCTCAACATGGGCTCCATGAGTGACATTATCTTCATGCTGCTGTTCTTCTTCATGGTCATCACCACCATGCGCGAGAGTTCACTCTACGTGAAGATCATCCCGCCGCAGGGCAGCGAAGTGACAAAGCTTGAGAAGAAGAGTCTCGTCAGCTATATCAACGTGGGTGTGCCCCTGCCCGACCAGCAGCGCAAATACGGTACCGAACCCCGTATCCAGCTCAACGACCAGATATCTGAGGTCTCCGACATCATCACCTTCTGCGAGCTGGAGCGTTCTGCCCGTCCCGAAGCCGACCGTCCGTTCCTGACCACCGCCATCAAGGCCGACAAGCAGGTGCGCATGGGTATGGTCTCCGACATCAAGCAGGAGCTGCGCCAGGCCGGTGCCCTCAAGATCTTCTACAACGCCAGCAAAGGCAACCGTAAGAGCAACTAAGGGCAACGCCTAAATACAGTTAAGCCCCCCGCGAAAGCAGGGGGCTTTTCTTTTTGCCATGCCACCATGACAAAGAGAGAGGGGTGCTTCGATGAAGCACCCCTCAATGTTATTGCTGCGTTAGCGGATTAGGCATACAGCTCTTCGAAGATCTTGCGCAGCTTCGGGCTCTCGCGGAGCTCCTGGAGTGTGAACTCGGCGTGGCCTTTGGTGTAGCCGTTGCCCATGATCATGTTCACGTCGCTGCCGATACCTTCGGCGCCGAGGCTGGCCTTGGTGAAGCTGGTGGCCATGCTGAAGAAGTAGACGATACCGTCGTCCTTGGTGCAGAGCACAGCGGTCATCTCCTGGTCGGGGACGTTGACGCAGTTGATGGTGACGTCGGCCATCTTGCCGTTGGTGAGGCGCTCGACGAGCTCATAGACCTGCACGGGGGTCATGCCGGCGGCAGACTCCACGATGTCGCAGAAGCCGAGGTCTTTGATGCGCTGGGTGCTCTTGGGGCTGTTGGCGATGCCGATGACCTTGCCGGTGACGCCGACGCGTTTCTTGGCCTCGTAGCAGCAGAGCATGCCGCTCTTGCCACCGGCGCCGAGGATGACGACGGTCTGGCCATACTGGCACAGCTTGGCGGTCTGTGCAGGGGCGCCGGCCACGTCGAGGGCGCTCAGGGCGAGCTTCTCAGGCATGTCGGTAGGAATCTTGGCATAGATGCCGCTCTCGAAGAGGATGGCCTTACCCTTGATGTCGACCTGGTCGACCTCGGGGCGGATCTCGAGGATCTCGTCGATGCGCAGGGGGGTCAGCGAGAGGCTCACGAGGGTGGCGATGCGGTCGCCTTCCTTCAGGTCGATCTTGCCTTTGAGGGCGTCGCCGATCTTCTCCACCTTGCCGAGGAGCATGCCGCCGGAACCGGTGCGACGGTTGCGGTGCTTGCCCTGGAGCTCGACGTTGAGGAACATTTCCTTCTTCACCTCTTCCATAATCTTCTCCTGGCTGGCGCCTTCGCCGGCCTGCTGCTTGGCGTAGTTGTGGATGTCCGTGAAGCTGGCGGAGTCGATGTTCAGGGTCTGGACGTCGATGAGGATCTCGTTGTCCCAGATTTCGTCCATGTTGTTGTCAAGCTTGTTGGCGGGCTGAGGGAGAACACCCTTCGGCTCGATGACGCGGTGGGTACCGTACTTGTTGCCTTTTTTCTGCATAATAGTAAGTGTTATTTTTTTGATTATTAATTATTTTTACCTTTCCTTGACGGAATTGAAGAGTACAAAGATACACATTTTTCCGGTATCTGCAAAATTATTTTTTAGGCGTCACTCCACCAGCGGCCTCCCTCAAGCCCTCAGTGCTTCTCCACCGCGCGTGACCAGCCCTTTGGCTGTGTGAGCTACGTTGATGGGGTGATGATGGGGTCTTGTAGCCGTTTAGAAAATTGAAAATTGAAAATTGAAAGAGAACGGCGAATTGGGCGAATTTTGCGAAAGCTTGCGCAGGTCAATTTATGGCTAATTACTCGAAAAGCTTGCGCAGGTTAATTTCGGGCGAATTACTCGAAGGGCGTGATGCTATCTTATGGCCGTCTTGTAGCCGTTTAGAAAATTGACAATTGAAAATTGGAAGAGAACGGCGAACTTAGAAAATTGACAATTGAGAATTGACAATTGAGAATTGGAAGAGAACGGCGAACTTAGAAAATTGAAAATTGAGAATTGACAATTGAAAATTGGAAGAGAACGGCGAATTGGGCGAATTTTGCGAACTATGGTCAGCGACCTTGTGGAGCTAAAGCTTGCGCAGGTTAATTTCGGGCGAATTACTCGAAGGGCGGGGCGATGGAATAAGAAAAGGGGCGGCCAAATCTGGCTGCCCCGTATTGTATGACTGAAAAATGATGTTACCTCAGCATTATCTTATCACCACCACCTTGCGGGCGGGATAGGCGCCTATCTTTATCATGTAGGTACCTGTGACGGGAACGTCAAAGTGTAACGGTGCGAACTCATCTTGTTTTGTAGCCAAGATTCGACCGTTCACATCGTAAAGCGTCACCTGATACCCCTCAGAACCTTCCACAACCACCTGTCCATTACTCAGGTAAATTTTAGCGTTAGTGACAACGACGTCGTCAATGCCTATATAGATGGTATCATGGATATATTGCGGCAGATATATTGTATCATGAAGCGTCAAAGTATCTGTAACCGTTAAAACCAATGTGTCGGTTATCGTCACCGTATCATGAACAAGGACCTCCTCATATATTGTGTCATGAATAACCAGAGTATCTTGATATGGTGCACCGATTGCATAGAAAAATGCTGTCAGTTGAACATCATCTACCACAGCGAAAGTATAAGGGTTATATGTTGAACCATCACTCCAATGTGAGAATTGGTATCCACTATATGGTACTGCCACCACCGAAGCTGCAGAACCATAGGGGTAGTTACCGAAACCTGTACATGTCCCATGTGTTACGCTGTCAACTAGAAGGCTTACACAGAATGTATCAATGCCGAAGAATGCAGTTCTTACAGCATTGCCTGTAACAACAAAACGTCTTGGATTTTGTGTATTCCCGTCACTCCAGCGCACGAAATGGTACGGTGCCACCGCTGTTGCTGTCAGCACAGTAGTGTCGAGGTATTCAAACACACCGCCACCACTTACTGAACCAATATTCTGGTCAGAACTATGCACCTCCACAGTATAAGTATTCTTTGCGAAACTAGCAGTCAGCACGCTGTCCCTATCTATCATTAGGGTATCGGGGTTCGCCATGCTGCCGTTGCTCCAACCAGAAAAATGATAGCCGTAATTTGCTACGGCTTGAATGACGGCGCTTGAGTCGCATCGCACATCCTGTTGGTCAGCATCCTGAATGACGGAAGCAGCGCCCCAATCTGGAATTATCGAAGAAACGGACATTGACAAATTGACGGAGGGCACTATATAGGTGTGATTAGCTCCGAAAGCAGCGTAATACGAGTGATACGAGCCGCAAGGGATATCGATTACAAGAGTGTCTGGAGCTCCAGGGAACAAATTCGAACCCACATTCGGTGCCACATCGGATTTGAAAACCAAAGAATCCAGAGCATAGCAATTCCAGAACAATAATCCGCCAATGCTACGAACAGAAGAGCCAAAGGTGACCGACCGGAGGCTATAGCATTGCGAGAAAGCCCCATAACCAACAGATACCACAGCATCCGGCACAACAACAGAAATCAATGATGTGTCATTTTCAAAGATTCCTTGATCAATAGTAGTCAACGAGTCTGGAAGCACTATCGATGTAATATTGAAACTGCCGGCAAAAGCCTGCATTCCTATGGAAGTTACAGAATTTGGTATAACCAATGATGTCAAGCTGTCACAGGCACTAAATGCCCTGATTACTATAGTCCGTACCGTATTGGGTATCTGAACCGAACGCATGGTTGCATATTCAAAGGCTTCATGTCCGATTGAGGTAACAGGATACTTCACACCAGCATACTCCACGCTATCTGGAATAATCAAATCGCCATCCAATGTGTTTCCATAGTTCGGGTAATTATAGTTTTTCTTTGCAACAGCCGCCTCTCCATCGGCAATATCATAGTACAATGTGTGCCCCGATGGGGTGACTGATGGATAATTGTATACTTGTGCCGATGCACAAACAATCATTATCGAAAATGCGATAAACAATAATCCGTGTTTCATTTATTCCTTGCGTATATATTTCTAACTATCGAAAGCAAGTGCAAAAGTACGAATATTATTTTAACCGACAAAATAATTAACGGAAATAATTCGCTGCATTGCTTCATCTCAAAGGTGCTCGTTCATCAAGGTCGCGGAGCATACCACATTACAGGGGTTACGGACATTAATGATTATTCGCGGTGAAAGAAAAAAGTATTCGCGTCTGCTGTCAACAACGTCAGGAAAAATGTCAACATTATCAGTACAACAGCTGACAACATTTTCAGGGAAAGAGAATTAAAATGTCAACCAAAATCAGTAAAAGACAGTCGGGGCGTTACAGCGTTACAGCGTTACAGTTCGTTTTGAGGGTGTATATAGGTAGGTTTTTATTTATATATCTATATATAAATATATAATATATAATTAGTTACATAGATTATACTACGTTTTTTGCCATTTGTGGGTGACCTTATTTGGAACTGTAACGCTGTAACGCTGTAACGCTCCGAGGATAACGCGCTGATTTCCTGATGACAAGTATTTTGGGGGGACAGTTAGGACAGTTGGGACAGTTGGTTTTGAGACCTATCACAAACGGAATTCTGTATCTATACAGATATAAATATATAATATATAGTTAGTATGGACATATCGCTATTGGGGCGTTTTGTATAATACCAATTTTAACTGTCCCAACTGTCCTACTGTCCCTACCCTTTCACCAAAAACCTGATAACCAAGCAATTCATTTCGGCTTGACAATATAAATGAGCCCAAGAAGAGCCCCAAAGCCAGCAAAAAATGGCAAAAAAACGGCAAAAAAAACGGCAAAAAAACGGCAAAAAAACGGCAAAAAAAAGATAATTCATGACGAAAGACTTCCCCATAGGGTCTACTAGCCGTTTAGTAGCCGTCTAGTAGCCGTTAAGGACCTGAAAAGTCAGTAAAATTGGGGCAATGCGGATTATTGCCTTTGGTAGGGACTGTATGACAGCATGTTATCGATTGGGTGATGTAACGCTGTAACGCTCGAGTTGGGCATTCTAGAATAACAACTGAGACTCTGAGACAGCCACCAATACCACCCAAAGGATTTAAAACCAAAGCCTTATAGGGAATACCGTCTCAATCTCAGTTGTCTCAGTAAAAAAAAGGGATACCCCATATTGCAGAGGTCCCTTCTTATATTCTTATAATTAATTAATAATTAAATATATATAATATTATAAATAGAAATACAGGAAAGATGGATACCCTCAAAAAACAACTGAGACGACTGAGACTGAGACGCTTTGTCAACTTATAACGTTAAAAGCCAAGACCTTGTAGTGGATTGATACAACCCGTCTCAGTTTGCATCAAAAAACGGTTCTTTTTTGCCCCCAAACGGCTCTTTTTCGCCCCAAAATTGACAAGCAGCCCCTCGTTCCGACACTTTCCTCCCCTACTTGGCACACAAATCATAGTCACAAAATTTCACCCTTTTCCCCCATTTGGGGAGTATTTTTTGCCAAAACAGCACCTTCGGAAAGCGAAAAGTGAAAATTCTTTCACGATCTTTTACAATCTGATTGAGAAAAGAATTAATGGAAATTCACGGTAATTCGTGTTGAAGAAAAAAAAACGTCCGGTCATCCACGGAGGAGAACCGGACGCTAAAGGTCTTCGAAATATTAATGCAAGTTGACTACTGGACGTCTTTTTCGTCGAGGGGTTGTGCGATGAGGCCTGTGAACTGGCCGCTGCTGTTGAACTCCATGCGTGTGAACTTCTTGCCGACGCCGCGCACTTTCTGGCTGATGACGACGTTGGTGTAGGGCTTGGGGTCGGGTCTTGCAGGGTTACAGAAGGGGTTTTGGGGCGGTGTTGAAAAAAAAGTGTGGCGCGTATCGGAAAATTTTGTATATTT
>ONJY01000042.1 GCA_900318275.1 uncultured Bacteroidales bacterium
TATGGTCGAAGGATGGTTAAACGATGGTCGAACGATGGTCGAAATGCCGATGGAAGGACGGGGGGAATGCAGGGGGAATGTAGGTGGAAGGGCGGGGCGGAGGCGGGCTTTTTATAATTATTTTGCATTTTGTTTGGTCATGTCGCGGATTATTCGTATCTTTGCATTATGAATGACACTCTCGACAGCAACGTTATATCCGCGAAAGAGAAAGAGATAGAGCGCGCTCTGCGCCCCTCGGGGTTCGACAGCTTCGCCGGCCAAAAGCAGGTGGTGGAGAACCTCAAGGTCTTCGTGCGCGCCGCCAAGGATCGCGGCGAGCCCCTCGACCATGTGCTCCTCTACGGCCCTCCGGGCCTCGGCAAGACGACCCTCAGCAACATCATTGCCAACGAGTTGGGGGTCGGCATCAAGACCACCAGCGGTCCTGTGCTCGACAAGCCCGGCGACCTCGCCGGCCTGCTCACCTCGCTGCAGGCCAACGACGTGCTCTTCATCGACGAGATACACCGCCTGTCGCCCATCATCGAGGAGTACCTCTACAGCGCTATGGAGGACTTCCGTATCGACATCATGATTGAGAGCGGTCCTGCGGCGCGCTCGGTGCAGCTGGGATTGAAGCCTTTCACCCTCATCGGCGCCACCACGCGCAGCGGCATGCTCACGGCCCCGCTGCGTGCCCGCTTCGGCATCAACTGCCGTCTGGAATACTATGACACCGAGACGCTTACCAAGATTGTCAACCGGTCGGCCTCGCTGCTGCAGGTGAAGATCACCAGCGAGAGCGCCATCGAGATAGCGCGCCGCTCGCGCGGCACACCCCGTATCGCCAACCGCCTGCTGCGCCGCGTGCGCGACTTCGCCCAGGTGAAGGGCGACGGCACCATCACGCTCGACATCGCGCGCTACGGCCTCCAGGCCCTCAACGTCGACCGCAACGGATTGGACGATATGGACATCCGCATCCTGACCACCATCATCGACAAATTCAAGGGCGGTCCTGTGGGCGTCAACACCATAGCCACCGCCGTCGGCGAGGATGCCGGCACGGTGGAGGAGGTCTACGAGCCCTACCTCATCCAGGAAGGCTACCTGATGCGCACCCCTCGCGGCCGCGAAGCCACCGCCTTGGCTTACCAGCACCTCGGCAAACTGAAGACCAACGGCAACCAGCAGGAGCTCTTCTGAACTATGAAGAAAACCGGGCTGATACTGCTGTTTTTTGCGACGTTTCTGTCCGCTACGGGTCAGGGGCCGCTGATGGATTTGCCTTACTTCCCTTCGCCTACCACCAAGCATATCAGAGTGATACGCGCTTATTCCATCGATACTTTGTCCGGTGCGCGAATGCTGAAGTATACCGAGCACTATGATCGCTACGGCTACTTTTGTCCCGACACCGCCTATCGCCATGTGTACGATGACCAAGGCCGCCTGGTTTTGCAAGAGATTTATCGATTGGTCAGTTCGTCGGCTAACCCGATTCCGCGCCGCGAATTGATGTCGCGATGCAGTATCGAGTATGCCCCTGATGGTATTGTGCAGCATGTCAAGAGAGAAGGTTTCGGCGAGTATCATGAGGAAGTAAGCGAATACCATCTCTATTCTCACAAGGTGCATCCCCGTTTCGGCCTTACGGAGTGTGTCTATGTTATTAATTGGGGGCAGGAATATATCGACACACTTCGTTACTTGTACGAATATGATTCCGCAGGGCGCATGCTGCATGAGTATTGCAGCGACGAGGGAGCTGGATACCTTGACAGGAAGCTCTTCTATGATGCTTTGGGCCGCATTGTCGCCAGCAGAACCTATTATTATGAATCGTGGGACACACTCGACTATAACTATGATGCCAACGGGGTCCTCGTCTCGCAGACAGGAAAGATGTACGATCTGGACATGGAGGCCGACGTAACCATTACCTTCCGTCCCGACGGCACTCGCAAGGAACGCCGTGAGCATTGGAAAATCTACGATGATCCAACAGACACAGAACCTTCCGATGAGTATTATCGCTACGATGAACATGATGTGCTTGTCTATTCGAAATCCCCTATGGGTATCATCGAATACGAAATAGAATACTGGGAATAAAAAGATATAATATGCGAACACTTGTTAAGAATATCAAGGAATTAGTGGGAGTGGAGAGCACCCCGCAGCTGCGCAAGCAGGGCAAGGAGATGGGCCAATTGGAGACCGGACCAACGGCAACCAGCAGGAGCTCTTCTGAGGCACTATTTTCCTGCGGTGTGTCATGTTGTGGCGTAGGCCTTCTGTAGTTTTGCAAAATAAATGGACACTATATGGAAAAGATTGATTTTTCAAGGCCTTTCGATGAAGCATCATTGAAGGAACTGTGCGAAAAGCATTACCATGAAATGGCGTATGGGGAGAAGTGTGATTGGGGATTGAATCTGAGGTATATATGCGACAACTCTTTTCGCCTTAAACCATTCGGCCAATTCCTCTTTTGGTGTGATGAATTGTATGTTTTTGATCATGATGAAAGGTATCGTGAAGAACATAACTCGCAAGCTGTAGAAGATACTTTCGGCTATGATTTTGAGGAATTGGGCAATGTCCATAGAGTGATTTATGCGGGTGTGGCTACTCCGTTTGTAACCGATGAAGGTTATGGAATATTTACAGGTGATGTGGTTACAACTGCCGACAACCCGGAGTTGATATATGCCGTCGGGATTGCGAATGGTGAGTATGCTCTCTTGTCTGGAGATGGTACGCTTCCAATGGCTGAACATCATGGGTTCAAAGTAGTCGGAAGTGTTTTTTATGACCTTTCGTGGTGTGATGACTATACGTTGAATGAGCGCGTTGCTATGTTTGTAGATGAATTACGTCGTAATGGCGTTTCAGGAGAAATAAGATCGAAAATTGAAAAAACTCCATCCTTTGCGCAACAATAATCTATAGGTATGGAAAAGGAAGATTTTGAAAGGATACAAGGTGACATACCAAGGGTCACTAAGTTGGGAGAGACGGCTGTATTGCTAAAACTCACCGAATTGGGTTGGGATGCTTTTAATCTGAACTCCGAGAACCCTAATTACAAGGGGGTAGATATAGCATGTATCCATCCGAAAACGCATAAAACCGTGTTGGTGCAAGTGAAAACAAGTGCTGGAAGTGAACCGTCATTCGGTACAGGTTTTGTGTCGGATACTGATGGGAATATACTGGGTAAGAAGTTGGATGAAGAGATAATTGGACCTTGGGTGTTTGTGCATATTGTTTTCGAGGACGGAACAATCAAGTACAGGTTTTATGTTTTGACGAAAAATGAGGTGAAGGAACTTATTGAAGATAGTAATGCTTGGTATTGGGGAGAGTTGAAGCATAAAGCCAAAAACAAACAGCCTGTTTTTTTGCCGCTATGTTGGATTACGGGAGAAGGGCTTAAATCTGGTAATAATACGTTTAGAAGTTATCCAAGAAATAGTAGGGTTAGTATTGAAAATCCTTCCGGCGAGAATGTATGGGAGATGAAGATTGGTGAGGTGTTATAGCGAAGATTGTTTCAGGAAGCAATAAAAAACAAAATCTTCGCTATTTTGTGAAGTATTTCGGAAAAAGTTTGTATCTTTGCAGTCGGTTATGATTGTTGTTTTTGAAAAGGAATATCTGCAGGAGTTGTACATTAATGGACGGACAACCAGTAAGAAACACCGTTTTCAGCCGGATATTGCGGTGCGTTATATCAAGGTGATAAATACGATGAAAAACCAAAAAGACGTGACAGGTCTGGCTAAGATAGGCAGTTTACATTATGAGCATCTGAAAGGTGATAAGCGTGGTTATTCTTCGGTGAGGGTGAACGACCAATACAGAGTGGAATTTACAGAGGAAGTTGTGGCTGGTCAGGAAATTGCCACTATTTGTAATATAACTGAATTGTCAAACCATTATAATTAGCCAAATATGATACACATTGACGGGAAAAAAGATGAGATGATAGCGAATAACCTAATGCCTTTTGTGCCGACACATCCTGGCGAAGTTGTAAAGGACGAAATAGAGTGTCGTGGTATCACGCAAAGGCAACTGTCGGATGTTACCGGCATAGCGTATTCTGTCGTCAACGAGGTGCTCAACTGCAAGAGACCTATGACGGTGGAATATGCATTGCTGATGGGCAAAGCGCTTGATATTGATGCGATGCCGCTGATAAGTATGCAGTCGGAGTATGATATGATCAAGGCAAAACGCAGTAAATCGCTATCAATGAGGTTGAGTAAGATGCGCAAGATTGCAGCTGTTTTGTGATATAAAAATGCAAAGATATATGCGAACACTTGTTAAGAATATCAAGGAATTAGTGGGAGTGGAGAGCACCCCGCAGCTGCGCAAGCAGGGCAAGGAGATGGGCCAATTGGAGACCGTGCCGCAGGAAGGCTGGTGTTCCCGACGTTCTGCGACTCGCACACGCATCTCGTCTATGCCAATTCGCGCGAGCATGAGTTTGTCGACAAGATTCGCGGGCTCAGCTATGAGGAGATAGCCAAGAGGGGAGGAGGTATCCTCAACTCGGCAAAGGCCACAGCGGCGGCCTCGGAGGACGAACTCTACGACATGGCCCGTCAGCGCCTCGACGACGTGATGCGCATGGGTACCGGCGCCATAGAGATAAAGAGCGGCTATGGCCTCTCGACGGAGAGTGAACTGAAACTGCTGCGCGTCATACGCCGCCTCAAGGAGTCCTCGCCCATGACCATCAAGTCCAACTTTCTCGGCGCCCATGGCATCCCAATGGAGTATCGCGGGCACCAGGAGGATTATGTCGACTTGGTCATCAACGAGATGATACCGAAGGTGGCGGCCGAAGGGCTGGCCGACTTCATCGATGTGTTCTGCGACCAGGGTTTCTTCACCGTCGAGGACACCGAGCGCATACTGACGGCAGGCATCAAATACGGCATGAGACCCAAGATTCACGCCAACGAGATGGCTGTCTCGGGCGGTGTGCAGGTGGGCGTGAAATACAACGCCATATCGGTCGACCACCTGGAGCAGATGGGCGACGCCGAGATAGAATGCCTGAAGGGTAGCGAGACGATGCCTACCATACTGCCCGGCTGTGCCTTCTTCCTCAACCTGCCGCTCTCGCCGGCACGCAGGATGATTGAGGCGGGATTGCCTGTGGCTATGGCCTCCGACTACAATCCCGGCACTTCGCCGTCGGGCAATATGCAACTCATCCTCTCGATGGCTTGTATACGCTACCGCCTTACGCCTGAAGAGGCCCAGAACGCCACCACCCTCAACACCGCCTACGCTATGGGCGTGAGCGACGAGGTGGGCAGCATAGCTGTGGGCAAGAAGGCCAACTTCTACATCACCAAGCCGATAGCGAGCTACGAGTACATGCCATACGCCTACGGCGAGAACAAGGTGGAGCGGGTGTTCCTGAACGGCATTGAGGTATGATAACAGCGAGCAATATCAACAAGAGCTACGGGTCGCTGCATGTGCTGCGCGACGTGAACCTGACGATAGGGCAGGGCGAGGTGGTGAGTATCGTGGGTGCCAGCGGCGCCGGCAAGACCACCCTGCTGCAGATCCTCGGCACGCTGGACAGGCCCGACAGCGGTACGCTGCGGTATGGCGACGTAGACGTCACCAGGCTGAAAGAGAAAGAGCTGGCGGCGTTCCGCAACAGGCAGATAGGCTTTGTCTTCCAGGCGCACCATCTGCTGCCTGAGTTCAGCGCCTTGGAGAACGTCATGATACCGGCCTTGATAGCCGGACGGCCCCAAGCGGAGGCGCGGCAGAGGGCCATGGAGCTGCTCGAGCGGCTGAAGCTTTCCGACCGCGCCACCCACAAGCCAGCGGCCATGAGCGGCGGCGAGTGCCAGCGTGTCAGCGTGGCACGCGCCTTGATGAACGAGCCCATGGTGGTGCTGGCCGACGAGCCCAGCGGCAACCTTGACTCGCAGCATGCCCGCGAGCTGCACGAGCTCTTCTTCGAGCTGCGCAGGGATATGGGGCAGACATTTGTCATAGTGACACACAACGAGGAACTGGCCGCGATGGCCGACCGCAAAATCACCATAAAGGATGGAAAGAACACAGAAGCCAACAGTTAACAAGACACAGGTAGTATATGGCCTGAGGCCCGTGATGGAGGCCATAGGCAGCGGACAACAGGTGGAGCGCGTGCTGATACAGAACGGCTTGAACAGCTCGCTGCTCGGCGAGTTGCGCGCCTTGATGAAGGAGCACGACCTGCCCTTCCAGTATGTGCCGGTGGAGAAACTCAACAAGATGACAACGGGGAATCACCAAGGGGTGGTGGCCGTCATAGCTGCGGTGAAGTACCATAGCTTTATGGAGCTCGTCGAGACCCTCGGCGAGAAGGCTCTTGTTGTGCTTCTCGACCATATCACCGACGTGCGCAACATGGGTGCCATAGCGAGGACGGCGGAATGCACCGGCGTCAGCGCCCTCGTGTTGCCCGACCACGGAAGTGCGGCACTCAACGAGGACGCCGTCAAGACCAGTAGCGGAGCCCTTTTGCGGTTGCCTGTATGTCGCGAGCAGAACCTCAAGACGGTAGTGAACCTCGCCAAACAATATGGGTTCCAGGTTGTCGCCGCCACCGAGAAAGGGGCGGTGCACTACCGCAGGGTTGACTTTGCAAAGCCGACGCTTCTCATCATGGGTAACGAGGAGACTGGTATCAGTCCTGAACTGCTGAAGATGAGCGATGTGCGTGCAAAACTGCCCATCGTTGGCGAGGTGCAGTCGCTCAACGTTTCCGTCGCCGCCGGAGTGTTCATGTACGAGGCTTTGGAACAACGCTACCGTGAGGCTGTGGAGTAGCTTGTTTCTTAGCGTGTTACGCGTAAATTAGTATTTTTTAATATAAAAATGGGCTTTATGTCCATTTTTTTGTGTATATTTGTATCGGCAAAAGTGTGTCCGAAAAGGGCGTGTTTTTGTCGTGAAAAACGTTGTAAACAATTGGTAGATAATAAATAAACAAGTCAGTAATATGAAAACCAGGTTTTTTATTCTTGGTGCTATTTTTGCCATTATGGGCTTTGGAGCCAAGGCTCAGGTGAACATCATGTATGAGCAGGGGTTCGAGGAAAACGAGCCCGTGACATACTCGGCGACACCGTCATCAGGCATGGTCTATACGACGGACTTCTATGCCGGCGGTGCGCGTGCCATCAAGCTTGTCCAAGCCAAGAACAATGATGTGATGTTTGTCACGGATACGATAGATTTCCGTAACAACCTTACCCTGCGTTATATATCGCTTGAGTTTGACCACATCTGCAATGTCGACGCCAATATCGTATCGGGTGGTACTGACTACCAGATAGGCTTGATAGAGGTGAAGCTGGCCGACGAGTCGGATGCGCGATACAGACGTCTGACAGGTAGCGCCAACTATAACACCGACCGTGATGAGTATAGTGTGGAGTTCAGAAGTACGGGTGCCTTCAACAGACAGTCATACTCGGATTGGCCCGCTAACCCCACAAACGCCAATTGGAAGAGTGAGCGCTTCGATATTGACGATATGCTGAACTCGTCGGTACCTGCCGAGAACCGTCGACTGATATTCCGTTTTGTGCTGAAGAAGAGGACCATGACCGGCAACGTGACGGGCTCGGGATGGTGGATTGACAATCTGAGGATTCGCGCCAGCCAGAACGAGATGATCGAGCCTAAGATCAAGATGGCGCTGTACCCCGACGGCGGTGCCCACCCCAGCAGCCGCGGTGCAAGAGTGGTGATGGACGCCAGAACCGACGTGCAGCAAGGTATCAACACAGATTCTGCATACCTGTTCTACACGATAGGCAGCGACCTGACGCCCATCAGGCTGCCGATGGCTTTTGTTGGCGACTATACAGGTCGCGACAATGTCGTCTACAAGCGTTTCGCCGCGCGCATACCTTTCAACGGCTACGACACGTTGATGCGTTTCTATTGTGTGGTGAGAGACGCCACGGCCAATGCCAATATGTCCAGATATCCTGTTGCCAACGACTCGTGGGTGACTTATTGGTGCACACGTGGCAAGGAGTTTGTACCGACCAGCACGCCGCCTGTGCTTGTGGGGACAACGCAGAGTGCCAACTTCCCGTTTATCAAATATTCCGACACGCGCAGCGAATGGGTGCTTGACTCGGCACTTCTGAGAGATGCCGGCTATGAGGCTGGCGCCATCACGTCGATGCGCTTCACCTATGCGGAGAATGTGTCGGCCCAGACGCGTCCCAACTTCCAGTTCAGGATGAAGAACGTTCCTACTTCGTATGTCGTCTCCAACGACGACTCGCAACCTTTCACAAAGGACTACATGGAGGTTGTTTGGGATTCAACGTTGGCAATAGAAGCAGCAACTACAGGAACGGACTTGGTCATCAACTTCCAGGATACTTTTTATTACGCTGGTGGCGACATTGTGATGCAGGCCATCAACAACGGCAATGTCGACCCACTGGGTGTGAAGATCAAGATGATTACTTCGCCGAACAACAAGAAATCGAAGTACTTCTATGGCAAGAGCGCCGGTTATCAGATTAACGCGTATGACGACGATGAGATGACTGCTTCGTCGTTTGTCGAGAATATCAGGCCCGCAATAGTGTTTGCCGAGCAGAAGAACCAGCCGCTGCTGTACGATGCTGGTGTGGCGTCGCTGGTGTTCCCGAACTATGACTCGCCGATAATCACGCAGCCGTCGCACATAGATGTGGAGCTGAAGAACTTTGGCGCCCTGACCTTTAACTCGGCGGTGATCAACTACATGATAGACAGCGTCACCGGCAGTTACACGTGGAACGGTACGCTGGCTCCGGGTGCATCGACGACGGTCACCGTGGCCACAGGTGTGACGCTCACGCCCGGCTTCCACACATTGAAGGCATGGACGCTTGACAGCCTCACGGCGGGTAGTGTGCGCTACCGTGACTATGAGCCTTACAACAACGCAAGCGACATGAACAATCCTACAGACACATCGTTCATTGTGTGTGCCGGTCCGTTGAACGGAGTGCGCAACGTTGGCGGAAACAACGCTGACTACAGCACTATTGAGGAGTTCCTGTTCTCGTTGAGCCGCTGCGGCATCAACGACTCGCTGGTGGTGAAGCTTGCCCCAGGCAGCTATCCTCCGTTTGTAATGCCTGAGGTTGACGGTCTGACGACGCAGCACTACGTAGTGTTCGAGCCTGCTACCAACAATGTGACGTTGTATGCCGATGCTACGACGGGAGCCCAGAATATTGTGGACCTCTCGAATGTGAGCAACATACGCTTCAGGAATATTAACTTCGTGCGCCGCGGAGGTGCCTTGGCCAATATGGTCATTATGGCCGAAGGTGGCAGCGACTACAGGTTTGACAACTGCCGTTTCATCGACAGCCTTGACGCATCAGTTGCCAGTATGCGTATAGGCGCATTGGTCAACAGCGGCTATGCCAACAATGTGACTGTCAGCGGATGTGAATTTGTCGGTGGCAATTACGGTGTGGACATAAGTGGTCATGCCGCCGACCTGCGTTCCACGGGGGCTACGGTGGTGAACAACTTGTTCAGCAACCAATATACCAATGGCTTGAGGGTGCAGTTTGTTACCAATGCTTTGGTGGAGCACAACGAGCTGTATGATGTGCTGAGCAACAGCAGCTATGTGATGCTGATATACGCCTGCTATGGTAATGTGAGCGTCAAGGCCAATAAGATTTACACCAGCCATGGTGCCGGTGCTCTTGGTTTGAGTGGTGTGAACGGTAGTCAGACCAACCATGCCGTTGTGGCGAACAACATGATTGTGTGTGCTGACGACGGTAATGCCAACCTGCTTACAACGCCGTTCAACATAATTGGTGGCAACTGGATGGATGTGGTGTACAACTCTGTCAAGATGACTGCTCCGCAGCGTGCCAATATTGCCAGCACCACCTTTGGCGGTGGCGCGCTGAACAACAGCATATTCATGAACAACATCGTGGCGTGCTTCGACGAGGTGAACTACGCTCTCAATTTTGCCGCTTACAATCAGCCGAGCAATACAATCGGGCATAATGTCTACTACTCGGAGGGTCTGAACCTGAACCGTAGAGGAACCCAGTCGTATCGCAGCATGGAACAATGGGCCGCTGTGGTGCCGATGGACAGCACTTCGCGTTCGCTCAACCCGAGTTACCTCAATGGCTCGTTGGTGGATCTGAGAACCTTCAACAGGTTTGTCAAGGGCATTGGTATTCCCATACCCACGGTGAATACCGATATGTTCGACACCGTGCGTGATGCCCAGCACCCGTGTCCCGGCGCCTTCGAGTTTGTGTCGCTCAACTATGACTTCGAGGTAGAAGCCCTGACAAGTCCTGCGGGCGATGTTTGCGCCATGCCTGAGAATGTGGAGCTTGTGGTGCGTCTGCGCAACAGCGGTTCTTCGACCTTCGTGCCCAACAGCAACAGGACATTGACGCTGTCGTATCAGATTAACGGCGGCAGCGTGAATACATACAATGTAACACAGACTCTGCCTGCCAACGACACGGTCACCATACACACCGGCAGGATGCTTCAGTTGCCTGTCAATGGCTTGTGGGACTCCGTGTATAACTTCAGGATATGGCTTACATGTGCCGCTGACCCGAACGGTACGAACGACAGCAATACCTTTACTGTGGTGAGCCGTTACCAACAGCCCGACGCTACCGACTATACGCAGAATGTGCCTTACGCATCGGCTACTGTGGTGAAACCTACCTCGTCCCTCACGGAATGGGCTGTGTATAACAATCCCAACGCCCCGAAACGTCGTTCGCAGGTGCTGTGGTACAACTCGCCTGACGATGACGACTACTATTACCGTGGCGACTCTATAACGACAGGTATACTGCGTCGTGACTCGGTGGCTTACTTCAAGCAGCGCCGTTTGCTGCCCATAGTGCGTATTACACAGGTCCAGCTGCAGAAGACAAATACTGTCGCCGGTTTGACCAACCCGATGCCGAGCTGGATGAAAGCCACTACCGCTGTGGCTGTGCAGCTCACCAACGTCGGTGACGATACGGCCTATCTGAGTGGCGATACCCTGCGCACGATATCGACGACGACGGCCATGAACAACAAGCTTATCAAGTTCGGCAACAATGTTAAGATAGCTCCCGGTGAGTTCCTGGTTGTCCAGTTTGCCGGTGGCACATATAGCGGCACAGGCCCCACGGTATATGCCCAGGAAATAAAGCAGTCGCAGCTTACTGAATCGCCCAATCTCGCCATTATCTACCGCCACAACGGCATCACCGAAGATGCTGTGGCTATGAACAACCAGACGACGGCCGCCACATGGACGAATCAGAATGTGCCGTCGTATGTATGGTCAGGAGGTGGTATTACTGTGTCAACGTCCGCGACAGGTGGTCTTGTCCGTACTGCTTTCAACGGTTCTGCGGCCGACTGGCGTCTGGCTACCGACAATAACCGCATGTTTATAGGTGATATCGAGAGCAAGTGGCTGCGTTATGTTGACAATGGCTGTCCCACAGGTATGGCGGTGGCTCACATCTTGATGCTGAACCAGCCTTCTGTCGATGTTGCGGTACAGGCCTTGCCGTTGCCCTCGGGCTGCAACCTTGGCAACGAGCAGGTGTCGGTGGCAGTGTCCAACTACGGCCTGCAGCCGGCTGTCAACCTTACGCTCAACTATGCCATTGGCGACTCTGTGGTGAGTGAAACGCTCACTACGCCAATCCCCGGCGGTGGCGACACGGTGTATACCTTCCTGCAGAGACTTAACATGAATGTGCCTCACGACTCTGTGTTCAATCTGACCATTTACGCTACCAAGGACGCAAATGACAATATGAACATCAACGACACATGCTATGTCAGTGCCACAGCTCTTTATTCACCGGGTATGCCCAATATGCAGACTCCGGTGACGGAATTATATGGCAGGTCGGCGACGTTGTATCACATGCCGGAAGAAGGCATGCCTGTGTGGTATGACAGCCTTGGGAATGCCCTTGATACAGGTTACACCTATACCACCCCGTTGCTTTATGTCAATACTACTCTGCAGATGGGTTATCTTGCCACACAGAGGGCTGACGGCCAGATAGGCACAGGTACGAGCAAGTCGGGTCAGAAAGCCTATCCAGCGCCCTACCAGAACAAGAACAAGTTTGCCAAGCAGCAGTTCATCTATTCTGCCAGCGAGTTGAGGAATATGGGCATGCAGGAGGGCAAGATACACAGCATATCTTTCTACCTCGCCGATGTCCTCAGTACGCTTGACTCCGTGGTGTTCGACACTATGTTCGCTATCTCGCTCGGTCTCACCAGCGACACAATCTTCAGCAGCACTACCGATTGGAAGAGTACGCAGCTTGTCTATAGTCGCCAGAACTTCAAAATCCGCCGCGCCAGCGACCTCAACACCTGGATAGAACACCCCCTTGACAGCATCTTCGTGTGGGACGGTGTGTCGTCGCTTGTCGTTCAGACCGCATTCTCCAAGGGCCAGGCAATGACCAACGGCGGCTTGCAGAATTACTATACTGTCAAGAACAACACAACTCTGCACTATGTGAGTGACAACTATCCCTCCGGTGGTGTGCTAGGCTATTCTGGCGCCGCTACCAGCAAGAACAAGAACCGCCCCAATATAAAAATTAACCACACCGTCTATGGCTGCCCTGGCCAGAGACAGCAGATCAACATCAACCTCATTGGCTCGCCCGATTATGATGCCAAGATAGAGTGGCCCGAAGGTATCGATACTATTGCCTATAACTCGTGCGGCAACATTGCCATGGATGTCAAGATATCCAATCTCGGCTCCAATTCACTGAACAACTTCCCCGTCAAATACTCTATCGACGGTGGTGATTATGTCAACCATGTGGTGACCGACAATATTGCTCCGGCAAATACATTGACCACGCAGTTTATGAATGTCCCGCTTATGCCAGGCCGTCATCACGTCAAGTTGATTGTCGAAGTTACAGGTGACACGATATCCTCTAACGACACCATTCAGCGTGACTTTATCGTCAGCTTCTGCGGGAGGAGTTACACCATCTCCTCTGATACCACTGCCGACTACCACACGATAGGTGAGGTTGTTGACACTATGAACTATGTCGGTATCGCAGGCCCGGTGGTCTTCAACATCGCCGGTGAGACCTTTGTCGAGCAGCTATTGCTCCGCGATGTTGCCGGTTCGTCTACCACCAACACCATATCCTTTATTGGCGAGTCAGACAGCACTACGGTGCTCATGGCAGCGCCCACCACGGCGGCCAACTATGTGTTCAAGATAGATGGCGCTTCCAATGTCATCATACGCAACATGCTGATTGTGTCGCGTCC
>ONJY01000013.1 GCA_900318275.1 uncultured Bacteroidales bacterium
TTCATCCCGTTTCTCTTTTGGAGTAATTTCTTTAATTGTTCTCATACTTTTAACACATTTATTGTTCCTAAATGTGTCAACCTATTTCAGTACAAGACACCCTATCGATAACGCATTGTCTTGCAGCTTTTACCAAAGGCAATAATCTGCTTTCCCCCAATTTTACTGCTTTTGCAGCCCCTTAACGGCTACTAGACGGCTAGTAAACGGCTAGTAGACCCTATGGAGAAGTCAATTCTATCGCGCGGAAGTCGCGACAGATGGCCTCTACGAGATTGGACAATTGGCCCTTGTTACCCCCGGAATCGGCCACGAGGTTGGCCATTTAGCCGCAAGTTTCCTTCCAGGTGAGGTCAGGATACTGGAACTCTGCGCCACTCATATGTGCTCCAAGTACGGGGAAGAACATGGGAACTAAGGCTTCGTGCATGTCTTTTGATGCCTGTGAGAGGAGAATTTTGATGCATTCTGTGCCGTTTCCGAGGCTCGGCATCTTGGGTGCCTGGGGTTTGGTGATATCGTAATTCATTGTTTGTTTGCTCTTTAGATTGAACTTAATGTGTGTTTTATATCAGTGTATCAGTGTATCAGTTGTTTTTTGAGGGGTATCATTTTCTTGTTTCCACCCCTTTTATTATTTATATATATCTAATTATTAATTATTTATAAGAATTATAAAGAGGGGATTTTGAAATTAGGGGTGCCATTTTTAAACTGATACACTGATACACTGATACATTCGACCTTGGTTACTTATTCTTTCTAGAGCCTTTCTTCCCTACGCGGCCAGCGATCATTTTGTCCACTTTCTGGGCGATGGAGAGGGCTTGGTGGACGAGGGTGTCGGGGAGGCTGTCGGCCTGGGCTTCGGGCAGGATGAAGCAGAAGTAGTACTTGCCGTCGCGACCGAGGGTGAAGGTGCTCATTGCATTTTAATAACTTGAATGCATGCCCATAGAACCCCTCGAGAAATGGGACCTGCTGCAAACAGAAAACGGGCTCCTGTCAGAGACACCAGACCTTTCTGCCATCCGGTACTCCATGCTTCCCTATAAAGAACAAGGCCAACTGACGAACGTCCCACTATACGCCGCGAGATAGCGTCTTTATTTCACCTCGCAGGAGGGGATATCGATGCGGCGGGCCATTGCGGCGGGTGTGGTAGAAGACATGACTATCACCCTTTCTCGGGTGAGCGGGAGCCTTCTTGACTGGGTTTATCTGGTCAGATAGGCTTCCACCTCGTCGAGCTGGAGGGCGTCGGCGACGGAGTAGGTGCCTATCTGCTCGCGGCGGAGGGCCGAGAGGAAGGCGCCGGAGCCGAGGGCGAGGCCGAGGTCGCGGGCGAGGGAGCGTATGTAGGTGCCTTTGCCGCAATGGATGCGGAAGTCGGCCTGCGGCAGGTGGGCGGGGACGGTGCCGAGGGGGTTCTTGTAGAGCTGTGAGTTGGTAGTTGTGAGTTGGGAGTTGTCGGGTTGCTGTTGTGGCGGCTCGTCGTCGATAGGGCCGCCTGGGCGGAAGGCTGTTATCTCGAAGCTGTAGACGTTGACGGGCTTTGGCTGGATGACGACGGTGGGGTCGTCGCTGCGTGCGTACTGGTAGGCGCGTTGGCCGGCGACCTTGACGGCGCTGAACATGGGTGGCACCTGTAGGATGGTGCCGGTGAACTGCGGCAGGGTCTGCTGCAGCAGCTCGGGGGTGATATGGTCGTAGGGGTAGTAGTTGTCTATGGGGCGCTCGAGGTCGTAGCAGGGCGTCGTGGCGCCGAAGACCATGGTGCCGGTGTAGACCTTGTCGCCGTCCTGCAGGGTGGGGATGGTCTTGGTGGCCTTGCCGACGCAGACGAGGAGGAGGCCTGTGGCCAGAGGGTCTAATGTCCCCGCATGGCCTATCTTGAATTTTTTAAGGCCGTAGGTGTTGCGCACTACGGCCTTTATCTTGTTGACGGCCTGGAAGGAAGTCCACTGGCGTGGTTTGTCGATTGGGAGGACGATGCCGTCCTGGAGCTGCTCGAGGGTGACCATCGGGGCATCAGAGGACGTAGGGGAGGACGATGGTGAGGGTGCCGACGACGGCGCAGTAGAGGGCGAACCAGATGAGTTTGCCTTTCTTCACGATGCTTATCATCCACTTGCAGGCGAGGCAGCCGCTGATGAAGGCGGCGAGGAAGCCGACGGCGAGGGCGAGGGGCGAGATGCCGGCCATTGCCTGGCTGACGCCCATCTCGGCCATGTCCTTGACGTCGAGGAGTGCTTCGCCGAGGATGGGAGGTATGACCATGAGGAACGAGAACTGGGCGAGGCGCTCTTTCTTGTTGCCCAGCAGGAGACCTGTGGCTATGGTGCTGCCCGAGCGGGAGAGGCCGGGGAGGACGGCGAGGGCCTGTGCGACACCGATGATGAAGGCGTGCAGCGGCGAGATGTTCTCGCGCTGGCGCGGACGAGCCCAGTAGGAGAAGGCCAGCAGGGTGGCGGTGACCAGCAGACAGATGCCCACGACGAGGAGGCCGCTGCCGAAGATGGCCTCCACCTTGTCCTTGAAGAAGAGGCCGACGATGGCCACAGGTATCATGGAGATGAGGATATTGATGATGTATTTCGTTCCCTCATTCCACTTGAACTTGAAGAGGTCGGTGAAGAGCCACACTATCTCGCGCCATAGGATGACGATGGTGCTGAGGACTGTTGCCACATGTACGGCGACGGTGAAGGTGAGGTTCTCTTCGCCGCTGAGGCCGAAGAGGTTGGCGCCGATGGCGAGGTGGCCGCTCGAACTGACGGGCAGATACTCGGTCAAGCCCTGGATGATGCCAAGGATGAGTGCTTCAAACCATTCCATTGTTTCAGTTATGAGTTAAGAGTTAAGAGTTAAGAGTTAGTTCACTTCGTTCACTCACGTTGCTTGGGCTCGGCATAGAAAGCGAGCTTTCTCTGCTCTCGCTTTGCGCAACGGTTTGAGTTTTGAGTGGGTTGGGGCTATTTCTTTTTGTACATGATGGCCACTATCTCGACGACGAAGCCGAGGACGATGAGTATGGGGGCCCATACGAGGCGACGGCTGTCGAACATGGCGGGGTTGAAGACGTTGGGGTCGTCGCTGCCGCCGCCGGCGAGAAGGATATAACCCAGGGCGAGAATCAGGATGCCGACACCCATGAGGATGTAGTTGATTTTGCCGAAGGGGAGCTGGATGTTGTTGTTGTTTTCTTCCATAATGATTATTGTTCAGCTGTTTTGTTGTTCAGGTTCTGGCTATGTAGCGGCGCACGGTGATGGCCGTCGAGAGGTAGGAGATGAGGATGCCGACGACGATGAGTATGACGGCGATGAGGAGGTACCACTGGAGGTGGCTGGCGTCGGTGAGGGGTATCTGGAACTCGTTGCCTGCCACCCATACTGCCGCGAAAGTGAGCAGCGACGCTATGAGGCCGCCGAGGGCGCCGTAGGCGACGCTGCGGACGATGAAGGGGCGTTTGATGAAGCTCACGTTGGCGCCCACCATGCGCATGGTGTGGATTGTCTCGCGCTGTGCGTAGAGTGCTATGCGCAGGAGGCTGTCGATGAGCACGACGGTGATGAGCACGAGTACGAGCATGAGGGCGATGAGGAACCACGAGAGCTTGTAGAAGCCGTCGCGCACCTCGTTGACGAGGTTCTCCTGGTAGGCGACGCCTGTGACGCCTTCCTCGGCCCCCACTTCCTCGCAGAAGCGGTCGAGCACCTCGTTGCTGTTGTCGGGCAGCAGCGAGACGTTGAAGTTGACCATGAGTGAGGGGTAGAGGGGGTTGTAGCCGATGAAGCCCACGAAGTCCTCGCCGAGCTCGTCGGTGAAGATCTCGGCGGCTTTCTCCCTGGAGATGTAGTCGACATGCTTGATGTAGTCGCGCTGCTCGATGCGGCCTTTGACGGCGAGGGCGAGCGAGTCGGTGACGTCGGGCGAGAGGTCCACCTTGTAGGTGATGCGTTCCTGGGCGTCGTGGGTGATGCGGTAGGAGTGGTACTCGATGCAGAGCAGGAGGCCGAGCATGAAGAGTACCAGGGTGATGCCGAGGATTGTGGCGCCGTGGGTGGCCCAGAGTGATGCTTTCTTACTCATCAGTTGGCGAGCATTACGGGCATGACGAGCATGAGGATGTCATCCTGCTTGCCTTCGGTGTCGTCGCCGAAGGGGAAGATGATACCTGCACGTGAGGGGTGTGACATCTCCATGATGACCTGCTCGGAGTCGAGGTTGCTGATCATCTCGGTGAGGAATTTGGCGTTGAAGCCGATTTCCATGGGGCTGCCCTCATACTGGCAGGGGATGGTCTCCTTGGCGTTGTTGGAGAACTCGAGGTCTTCGGCGCTGATGGTGAGCTTGTCGGCGCTAATGGAGAGGCGCACCTGGCGGGTGGCTTCGCTGGCGAAGATGCTGACGCGGCGCAGGGTGTTGATGAACGACTGGCGGTCGAGGATGAGCTTGTTGGGGTTGTCCTTGGGGATGGCTGCCTCGTAGTTGGGGTAGCGGCCATCGACAAGACGGCAGATGATGTAGAAGTTGTCGAAGGTGATGAAGAGGTTGGTGTTGTTGTACTCTATGGTGACGTCGCCGCCTTCCTTGCGTGCTGCGAGGATGTTCTTGACGATGGTGATGGGCTTCTTGGGGAGGATGAAGTTGGTGCTCTCGGGCGTGGTGACGTCTTTGCGGCGGTAGCGGACGAGCTTGTGGGCGTCTGTGGCCACGAAGGTGATGCCGTCGGGGGTCATCTCGCAGTAGATGCCACTCATCTGCTGGTGCATCTCGTCGTTGCTGGTGGCGAAGTAGGTCTTGTTGATGGCGTTGACGAGTGCGTCGCAGCTCATGACGACGGTGGCGGTACCTTCGGCGGTGGGCATCGTGGGGTACATATCGGCATCCATACCGGCAAGGTGATATTCGCCCTCTCCACTGCTGAGCTCGATGGCGTGGCTCTGGTTGTCGACGTTGAAGGTGACGGGCACATCGTCGAAGCTCTTGAGGATTTCGAGGAGCATCTTGGAGGGGATGGCCACTTCCTCGGGGTTTTCCATGCGGCCGGTCTCCACTTCCATACGTGCGACGAGGGTGGTGGAGAGGTCGGTGGTCTTGATGGTCAGCGTTCCTTCTTCGAGGTGAAGGTGGAAGCAGTTGATGATGGGCATGGTGTTGTTGTTGGACAGAACACCGCTGAGGGATTGCAGCTGTTTGAGTAGCTGCTGGCTGTTGACAATGAACTTCATATTATTGTTTTTTTTGTTTCTAAAGTTTTGCAAAATTACACATTTTTCGGCGGGGCGGTGGGGGTAGCTTGCTATAGTTATTCACTTTTTAATCAACATTGACTTTGGTGAAGACGCCTTGTGGGAGGTAGTCGTCGGCGTGGATGTGGAGGCTGCAGTTGGTGCGGGAGTAGTTGTTGTCGAGGTAGAATTTGCCTGATATGCGGTTGCCGTGTTGGATGCGAGTGCCTGGTTCGTAGAGGATGACGACGTTCTGGAAGGTGTCGTTGCCGAAGATGAATGTGGCGCCTGTGGCTTCGGGTGTTTCGAGTGCGGTGTAGAAGCCTGCGTTTGACTGTATGTCCTGCGAGGCGCAGTATTCGATGTTGACGACGGTGCCGCGGAATGATATTTCGTCGTGTTTGGCGCAGGATGAGAGTGCTGCTGCGAGGAGGAGGCTAAAAAAGACGTAGTGCTTCATTGAGGGAGGTTTTAAGGTCGGTGGATTCTTTGCGTTGTCCGATGATGAGTGCGCAGGGGAGGGCGTAGTCGCCTGCTGGGAAGTGACGGTTGTAGGTGCCGGGTATGACGACGCTGCGTGCGGGTATGCGTCCGCTGTAGGTGACGGGGTGCTCGCCTGTGACGTCGATGATGTGTGTGGAGGCTGTGATGACGGTGCCTGCGCCGATGACTGCTTCGTGTTCGACGATGGCACCTTCGACGATGATGGCGCGGCTGCCGATGAAGCAGTTGTCTTCGATGATGACGGGGTTGGCCTGTAGAGGTTCGAGTACGCCGCCGATGCCTACGCCGCCGCTGAGGTGTACGTTTTTGCCTATCTGGGCGCAGCTGCCCACGGTGGCCCATGTGTCGACCATGGTGCCGCTGTCGACGTAGGCGCCGATGTTGACGTAGGAGGGCATGAGTACTGCGCCGGGGGCTATGTAGGCTCCGTGGCGTGCTGCTGCGGGTGGCACTACGCGGATGCCGCGTTGGGCGAGGTTGTGCTTGAGGGGTATTTTGTCGTGGTATTCCATGACGCCGGCTTCCATTGTCTGCATGCCGCTGATGCGGAAGTAGAGGAGTATGGCTTGCTTGACCCACTGGTTGACATGCCAGATGCCGTCGTCGCCGCGCTGGGCGACGCGGAGCTCGCCGCGGTCGAGCATGTCGATGGCTTGGAGGATGGTTTCTTTTACCCGGGGTTCTTTGAGCAGTTGGTTGTTCTCCCAGGCTTGCTGTATTGTGTCTTTCATCGTATCAGTAGTATTGTGCCGGTTTTTTTCTGTAGCCGCTCGGGGTGCACGCGTGTGCGGTAGTGGGCTTTGTATACGTATGACCCTTGCGGGCAGGGTTGTCCGACGAGGTTGCGTCCGTCCCAATGGCCGTCGGGCTGGTCGTAGGTGGCGACGAGGTTCCCCTGGCGGTTGTATATCCACACCTGGAGCTCGATGACGTCTTGCGTGACGACGTACCAGAGGTTGTTGTCGTCGCGCGAGGGGGTGAAGGCGTTGGGGATGGTGATGTGGCTACGGTCGAGCTGGAGCAGCACGTCGGCGGTATCGTGGCAGCCTTCGCTGTTGATGGCTATGAGCTGCACGCATCCTGGCTGTTGTCGCTGAAGACGACTTCCGGCGCATCGGGTGTAACCACCATGGGTGAGATGTGCGGGGTGGCCTGCAGGTGGACGCCTCTGACGTTGAGGCTGAGGGTGATGGTGCTGTCGCAACGGTGGATGGTGGTGTACTTGACGCTGTCGGTTATCGTTGTTTTGTCGTTGTAGTCGAGTTGGCGTCCTTGCCAGAGGTAGGGCATCTGTGTGAGGCACAGGGTGTCATACTCTGTGTATCGCTCGGAGGGCCAGACGGTGAGCTTTATGATGACCGAGCTGTCGCAGCCGTATATCGATTGCAGGTTGTAGCGGTATGTGCCGCTGGTGGTGAGGTTGTCGCCGTGGTAGGTGAAAGGCATGTTGTCGCAGGTGGAGGTGTCGATGGGTGTGGTGTAGTCGTAGGCGGGGTTTACGGCCACATGGAGATGCAGCGTGCTGTCGGCGCCGTGGGTGGTGAGCAGGTGTCTGACGGCGTTGCCTCCGCCGTCGAACCGGTGGCCGTACCACACGAGCGGCCACACGTTGTCGCAGACGATGGTGTCGTGACTCACTTCCACGTTGTACCACACGTGCAGCTTGTAGTTGACGGTGCTGTCGCAGCCTTGGTTGTTGGCGATGAGGAAGAGGGTGTCGGTGACGGTGTCGAAAGCCCCGAGCCCTTGGCGTACCCACGGCAGGTCGTTCTCCACGACGGTGTCGGCGATGTCGCTACGGGTGTCCTCGATGACCGTGAGGCTCATGACGAGGAGGCTGTCGGCTCCGTGGCTGTTGACGAGCACCACCTCATTTGTACCTCTGTTGTTGAAGGTTACGCCGTTCCACACGATGGGCAGCTGGTGGCGGCAGACGACGGAGTCGGCCAGCGCCGAGGTGTTGCGCCACACATGCAGGGAGTATTGCAGCACGCTGTCGCAGCCGACGGCATTGACCAGGGTGTAGGTGGTGTCGAAGTCGGAGAGGAGTGTGTCGACTCTCGGCAGGACCCATGGGAGGCTGTTCTCGACGATGGTGTCGTTGCGTGTGGCTCGGCTGTCTTCCTTGACGGCGAGGGACATCACCGTGATGCTGTCGGCCCCATGGATGTCCGTCAGCGCCAGCGTCTGCACACCGGCGTCGCTGAAGGTGAGGGTGCCCCAAGTGAGCGGCAGCTGATGGCGGCAGACGGTGCTGTCGATAGAGTCGAGGGTGTTGAGCCATACGTGGAGGCTGTAGTGTATGGTGCTGTCGCAGCCGACGCTGTTGGTCACAAGGTATTCCACCGTTGTGTCGGCCATGAATGTCTCATATCCGGCGAGGCCCCACGGGAGGGTGTTCTCCACCACGCTGTCGGCCAGCGTTGCCTGTGTGTCCTCCAGCAGCGTGAGCCTCATGGTGACGATGCTGTCGGCCCCATGTATGTTGGTGAAGGTGACGTTCTGCATGCCGGCATCGTCGAAGGTGACGCCGTTCCACGTCAGCGGCAGCTGGTGGCGGCAGAGGGTGCTGTCGAGGGTGTCCGCCACGTTGTACCACACGAAGACCGTCAGGTGCACCGTGCTGTCGCATCCCTGTGTGGTGGTGGCGACGACGGTCGAGTCAATCATCAGCGCGCCGACGGCAGGGTGGGGGGCTCCCGGCTGCTGCGGCGTTATAAGGGTCTGTCCGGCGAAGATGTAGGGCAGCTGGTTCTCGGTGACGGTGTCGGCTATGGTGGCGGTCTTGGAGTGGTTTATGTGCAGCTTGTAGCGCATCGTGCTGTCGCAGCCGTCCACCGATGTGAAGTGCGTGGTTATCTGCCTGTCGCTGGTATATGTCTGTCCGTGAAGGGTGTAGCTGTCGCATGCTGTGTCGTATTCCGTGATGTTGTACTTCGGGTGTACCGTTATCACGGCGGTGCTGTCTATGGTGTCGCCGCAGGTGCTTATAATCCTGAAGAGTACCGGTATCGCTGTGTCGGCGACGATGTTGTTGGGTGCGTGGAACCTGTATGTCGAGTCGTTGACTCTCTGCACGCAGGGGCTTATCACCTCGCGTCGCTCGAGGGCGCAGCTGGTGGGCAGCAGTTCGGGGTTGAGGGAGAGTTCCCAGTCGAAGACGTAGCCGTTGTCCTGGCTGAAGGCGTCGATGACTTCCACATACCATGTGCCGTTGAGTGGGCAGCCGACGAGCGCCGACAGGTTCTGGTCGGGGTGGTAGAACTGCTGTCTGGCGGCCACATCGCTGCTGTCTATGCTGTAACCCGTCCGGTTGGCCGCGCGGTAGATGCGTCCGTCGCCCGGCGCATACTGGTAGCCGCTGGTGGTGTTGCTGCTCCAGCAGTAGTTCCAACCCACACCGGGTTGGTTGGCGCTCCTCGTGCGGTCGCATATTTCATAGGGATCAGAATGGTCGTAGGCGACGCCGAGATAGGTGCCGCCGCTAACATTGCTGTAGCTGGTGTTCCACGAGCGGTGTCCCGCAGGCACTTCGTCGTCGCAGTCGCTGCTGCCACGTCCGCTCCAGTTCATGAGGCTCGCCCTCTGACCGTTGGGGCACACGACGCCGATGTACAGGTCGCCGATATACGAGTGTTCGATGTTCACCCTCACATACTTTATGTCCTGAGCCGATGCTACGGTGGCTCCGGGTATGAAATCGCTGAAGGTCAGCGTCGAGCGGTAGGAGCATCCGTAGGGCGGACACGACACCCCGTCGGGCAGGAAGGCCAGCTCGGCGTGACTCTGTGCCGCCATGGGCAGGTCGAACACTACGTTGAAGTTGTTGTTGTAGCCGAATTGTATTGTGGTGTATGAGTTGGCGCAGACGTCCGTTGGCAGCACGAAGCGCAGGAACTCATTGCTCTGCGCCTGTGTGGCGAGGGGCGTTAGCAGCATCGTCAGAACCGTTGCCGCTCCAAGCAGCAACCTCGACAATGTCCTGTGTTTGTGTCTAACGTCAATATTCATAACCATTGATGTTTGTCAATCAACCGTCATCCCTCAATTCCTCATCACCTCGATTGTGCCGTTCTGTTTCACCACGCCCCAGGCGCTGCGCCCCATGAAGCGGTAGTAGTAGGTGCCGTCGGGGCTGTTGGTGGCGTTGGGGTCCCAGAAGTCCTCGTGGCGGTACACATTCACCGCGTGGAACACCCGTGCGCCCCATTGGTTGTAGATCCATATCTCGTTCATCGGGTATTGGGCCATGTCCACGAGGTTTACCACCTCCCAGCGGTCGTTGATGCCGTCGCCGTTGGGCGTCACCAGCGTGGGGAACTGCAGCCAGTCGTTGACCACCGTGATGGTGTGCTCAACGGTGTCGCGGCACACCGCCGTCAGCGTGTCGGGCCCGTGGTGCGTCCACAGCGCCGTCAGCGTCACCACGTGGTCGCCCGACGGGTTCTGTCCGTTGTTGTCCCAGTGGTACGACGGCGAGAACTCGTTGCTCGTGTCAATGCCCTGTGTACCCGAAATCTGCCACAGCCACTCCATGTCTTCGAGCGGCCACGAGCCGTTGAGCAGCTCCACCTGCGGGTCGTGCAGCGGCGGCTCCAGCGGCGTCCACTCGAAGTGGGCTTCGGGGTTGCGGAATATCCACACCGTGCTGTCCATCCGCACGGTGTCCCTGCAGCCGTTCTCGCTCACCGACATCAGCGTCAGCCCATACACCCCCGCCGAGTCAAAGCCGCAATCTATCAGCGTGTCGCCGACGATGGTGTCGCCGGTGCTCAGCACCCATTGGCGCCATGCTGTCAGCGGCGTGGTGTCCTTGGCCGCCACACCGTAAGGCTCGCAGCCAAGCAGCACGGTGTCGCCGCCCCATGTCTGGCCGTCGTCGCTCAGCAGTATGCGTGGCATAAAGGCGCTGTCGATGATGTTTATCTTCACGTGTACAAGGCTGTCGCATCCCCACACCGTCGTGTGCGGGCTGTCGAACTCTGCCGGACCGCCATAATCCACCCCCTCGTACACAAACCCATCGTAGCGGCAATAGGCCAGCGTGTCGTTCACTTCGTAGTTGATGTTGAACACCACGGTCTTCATCACCACGCTGTCGCATCCCGTCACAGCCGTCAGCGTGTCGGGCAGCGTGGTGTCGCTCACTATCGTGTGCATGCCCACCGTCACCGTGTCGCCCACGCACACGAGCAGCGTGTCGGTCGACGTTATCGGCGCGCGGTAGATGAACGACTTGGCCACTATGCTGTCGCACCCCGTGGCCGCCGTCAGCGTGTCGCTCAGCACGGTGTCGTGCGTCACGACGATGCCGCCCGACAGCGTCGTCGTCTCGTCGGGGCACATGTATATCGTGTCTATGTTCTCAATCTTGTCCCTGAACTTGTAGGTGTAGGTCACCGTGCTGTCGCAGCCGTGCACCGTCGTCAGGTGCCTCACCACCGTCGTGTCGCTGTTCGTGGTGCCACCTCCCGGTATCGTCGCCGTAGCGCCGGCGCACAGCGTGTCGGCCACCAGCGTCTCCTGCTGGCTGTAGTAGTGCACCCGCACCACGGTGTCGCGCTCCGCCGGCGAGCCGGTGCCGTAGATGCGCACCGTGTACTCTATCACCGTGTCGTTATTCGCGCCGCGTGGCGACGTCACGTTCCACACCGAGTCGTTCTGCTGCATCACCCTGTTGCCAAGCACCGTGCAGCCCGTCATCACGCCGGCCGTAGGCACCAGCGCCTCGTTCAGCGACAGCTCCCAGTCGAACACCCAGCCGTTGTCGCCGCTCCATGCGTCGATGACCTCTATGTACCACGTGCCATTCACAGGGCATCCCACCAGGTTGCTGAAGCTCTGGTCGGGGCGGTAGAAATGGGTTCCCTGCGCCACATGGCTGCTGTCTATGCTGTAATTCGTGCTGTTGCCCGAGCGGTAGATGCGGCCGTCGCCGGCACCGTACTGGTACCCGTGGGTGTTGCTGCTGCTCCAGCAGTAGTTCCAACCCGTACCCGCACGGTTATAGTAAGAGAGGGAGTCGCACTCGTTGCTATAGTCGCTGCCAGAAACCGGCACACCGAAGTCGGTGCTGTTAGACACATTGCTGCCGCTCGCCCAGCTGCGCGCATTGGTCGGCACCATATCCGTACAGTCGCTGCTGCCGCTGCCTGTCCAGTTCATCAGGCTGGCCCTCTGGCCGTTGGGGCACACGACACCGATGTATAGGTCGCCAACCCAGCTGTGCTCTATGTTAAGCTTCACGAACTTGATGTCCTCAACATTCCTTATGACGAGGCTGTTGTCCAAGCCGCTGAAGGTCACGTGCGAGCGGTAGGAGCAGCCGTAGGGCGGACACGACTCGCCGTCGGGCAGGAACGCTCGCTCGGCACGCGACAGGTTCAACTCCATATCCCTCACCTCGACTTCCGACGCCGCCGTGCGGCCGATGCCTATGCGCACCGTGTCGTGGAGACACGCCACAGTGTCCACACTCACACGCACCACCTGCTGGGCCTCTGCAACGGCGCACAAGCACATGCAAACCAGTGCGATAACTATATATTTATATATATTCGGGCGTGCCATAATTAAATGCAAAGATACAAAAATTTCGCAACATGACAACATCTCACCCCAATTTTTCTTATTTTTAACATTTCGCGCCCACTCCCGACCGCCACATCCACCTCTTACCCCCACCTAAACGGCTACTAAACGGCTACTAAACGGCATCAACACCCCATAACTCAAAACTCCTAACTCCCAATCACGCCCCACAACGGCAGTTCTTCAGTAGTATTTCAGTGTTTGACTGAAGAACTGCCATGCCGTTTCCGTAGTGGCTTCGTAAGGGAAAGACCCTAAAATAATTTTGTCAGACATAAAAAAAAGTGTATCTTTGCAGCAAACTAAAAACAGTACATCATGAAACAACTCATTGAATGCGTGCCTAATATCAGCGAAGGCCGCAACATGGATATCATCAACCAGGTGACTGCCGAGATTGAAAAGGTCGATGGCGTGAAGCTCCTCGACGTCGACCCCGGCCAGACAACCAACCGCACCGTCATCACCTTCGTCGGCGAGCCCGAGCCCGTCCTCGAAGCCGCCTATCAGGTGGTGAAGAAAGCCGCCGAGCTCATAGACATGACCCAGCATCACGGCGCCCACCCGCGTCAGGGTGCCACCGACGTGTGCCCCCTCATCCCCGTGAGCAACATCACCATGGAAGAGGTCGTCGAGTACGCCCACAAGCTCGGCAAACGTCTCGGCGAAGAACTGCAGATACCCATCTACTGCTACGAGAACGCCGCCTTCCTGCCCGAACGCCGCAACCTGGCCTACTGCCGCACCGGCGAGTACGAGAGCCTCAGCTCCCGTCTCGGTACCGAGCAGTGGAAGCCCGACTTCGGCCCCAACGCCTGGAACGACCACACCGCCCACACCGGCGCCACACAGGTAGGTGCCCGCGACTTCCTCGTGGCCATCAACTACAACCTCAACACCACCAGCACCCGCCGCGCCAACGCCATAGCCTTCGACGTGCGCGAGAAAGGTCGCCCCAAACGCGAAGGTGGCAAGCCCAGCGGCAAGCCCATCAAGGACGAGAACGGCAAGACCATCATGATTCCCGGCACCCTCAAGGGCACCAAGGCCATCGGCTGGTACATCGAAGATTACGGCATCGCACAGGTGTCCATGAATATCACCTCCATCAAGGTCGCCCCCGTCCACCTCTGCTTCGACGAGGTGTGCCGCTGCGCTGCCAACCGCGGCCTCCGCGTCACCGGATGCGAAATCGTAGGCCTCATACCGAAGAGCGTCCTCATCGACGCCGGCAAGTACTACCTGGCCAAGCAGCAGCGCTCCCTCGGCGTCAGCGAGGAGGAAATCATGAAGGTGGCCATCAAGAGCATGGGCCTCGACGACCTCAAGCCCTTCGACCCCAAAGAGAAAGTCATCGAATACCTCATCGAGGACCACTCGAAGAAAAAACTCGTCGACCTCACCTGTCGCGGCTTCTGCGACGAGACCGCCAGCGAGAGCCCCGCTCCCGGCGGCGGCAGCGTCAGCGCCTACATGGGCGCCCTCGCGGCATCCCTCGGCACCATGGTGGCCAACCTCACAGGCGGCAAGGCTGCCTACGACGACGAGTGGGAGAAATTCTCCGACGTGGCCGTCAAAGGTCAGGCCCTGAAGGACGAGCTCCTGCACCTCGTCGACGAGGACACCGCAGCATTCAACAAAATCATGGATGCCTTCGGCCTGCCCAAGAAAACCGACGAGGAGAAGGCCGCCCGCAGCGAGGCCATCCAGGAGGCCACCAAGTTCGCCACAGAGGTGCCCTTCCGCACCATGCAGCGCTCCCTCGAAGCCTTCGAAGTCTGCCGCGCTATGGTGGAATGGGGCAACCCCAACAGCGTCACCGACGGAGGCGTGGGCTCCCTCGCCGCACGCAGCGCCGTCATGGGTGCTCACCTCAACGTTAAGATCAACGCCTCGTCGCTCAAGGACGAAGCCTTCAAGGCCGACATCCTCGCCAAAGCCCAAGCCATCGAAGACGAAGCAATCAAACAGGAAGCTGAGATACTGAAGATAGTCAACGAAAAGATAGGATTATAAACAGAAACGTGAATTACCGGTAATGACCGTTAATTATCAATAATTAATTTACGGCAATTAACGGAATATTCACGATAATTAACGTTAGAACGGAAATATGAAAAAGAAAGCATTATTGTTATTGGCCGTCGTGGTGCTGACGCTCGTCGCAGCCGCCTGCACCCACCACACTTGCCCCGCCTATCGTGGCAGCGTGGTGATGGCCGAAGCCACCGAGTAAAAACATGGGGACATAAGAAAATCCTCTACAGAATATCAGCATATTCTGGAGAGGATTATTGTATCAAGTCTGGTCAGGCGTCGGCGCCGAACTGCATCAGGTAGGCTTTGATGAACTCGTCGAGCTTGCCGTCGAGGACACCGGCTACGTCTGAGGTCTGGTAGTTGGTGCGGTGGTCTTTCACGCGACGGTCGTCCATCACGTAGGAGCGTATCTGCGAACCCCACTCGATCTTCTTCTGCGAGGCCTTGATTTTGTCTTTCTCCTCCATGCGGTGCTTCATCTCGCGGTCGTAGAGCTGCGAGCGCAGCAGGCGCATGGCGTTCTCCTTGTTCTTCGGCTGGTCGCGTGTCTCGGTGTTCTCGATGAGTATCTCCTCCTCGACACCGGTGTAGGGGTCCTTGTACTGGTAGCGCAGGCGCACGCCCGACTCCACCTTGTTGACGTTCTGTCCGCCGGCGCCGCCGCTGCGGAAGGTGTCCCAGGAGAGTTTCGACATGTCCACGACCACCTCTATGGTGTCGTCGATAAGGGGCGTGACGCTGACCGAAGTGAAGCTCGTCATACGTTTGCCCTGCGCGTTGAAGGGGCTTACGCGCACCAGACGGTGCACACCGGTCTCGCTCTTCAGGTATCCGTATGCGAAGTCGCCCTCTATCTGAAGCGTACAGCTCTTGATTCCGGCGCCGTCGCCGTCGAGGCTGTTGCTGATGACGACCTTGTAGCCGTGCGTCTCGGCATAGCGTATGTACATGCGCATGAGCATCTCGGCCCAATCCTGAGCCTCCACGCCACCGGCGCCGGCATTGATGGAAAGCACGGCGTCGAGGCGGTCGCTCTCGTTGCGCAGCATGTTCTTGAACTCCAGCTCTTCGACCTTCTTCTGTGTGGAAGCTATCTGGGCCAGAAGCTCTTCCTCGGTGGCGTCGCCGGCGTCGAAGAATTCGCCCATGACCTCAAGGTCGCCACACGCCTCGTCGACGTCTTTGTATGCCGTCACCCACACCTTCTTGGCGTTGATGCCTTTCACCACCTTCTGGGCCTCTTTGGGGTCGTTCCAGAAGTCGGGCGCCTCGGTCTTCTTCTCCTCTTCGGCAATCCATGCCGCCGTGTTCTCGATGTCGAGGAACTTCTTCAATGCCTCTTTGCGGGCAGTCAGGTCTTTTATCTGTTCTTGGTTTGTCATATAAGCACTAAAAAAGGGCAAGCTGTTTATATCGCACCGCTACAACCAAACACCCTTGCTGTATTCCTACCCTGGGGGATTCAATGGGAGCTGGTCGTATAAGACTTGCCCAACCCTATGATATACAGGCGATAGCCTGCAACCGTTGTCTCTCTTTCGGAATGCAAAGATACGAAAATATTTATATCTGGCAAAAAATATTTTTGCTTGTCAGCAGGGGTCGACGTCGAAATGGACGGCGACGCGTGCCCATCCTTCCTGCTTCGTGAGGTCGTCGGCCATCTGCATCATCAGCCGTTTGGCGTCGGCGATGGCTTCGCTGCGCTCGAAGCGAACGGTGACGATCTTGAGGTAGAGCGCGCGAATGCGGCTCACGAGCGGGTATTCGGGTCCCATGACGCGCTGTCCGAAGGCGCCGCGCAGCTGCAGCGCCAGCCAGTCGGCGGCGGCGTTGAGCACCTCGCTGTCACGGTGCTTGAGGGTTATCTCCACCAGGCGGTAGTAGGGCGGATAGCGGAAGACGCGCCGCTCGTTGTCCTGGTCGTGGTAGAGGCCTTCGTAGTCGTTGTCTTCCACTTTCTGCAGCAGCTGGTGCCCGGGGTTGTAGGTCTGGATGATTACCCGTCCGGCATCGCCGTGACGTCCGGCGCGGCCGCTGACCTGCGTCATCTGCTGATAGGCACGCTCGTAGCTGCGGAAGTTGGGGTAGTTGATGAGGTTGTCGGCGTTGACGATGCCCACAACGCTGACATGCTCGAAGTCGAGGCCTTTGGTGACCATCTGGGTGCCTACGAGGATATCTATGCGTCGTTCGGCGAAGTCGTTGAGCAGCTCGATGTACTGGTTTTTCTGCAGCGTGCTGTCGAGGTCCATGCGTGCCACGCGTGCTTCGGGGAACATAATCTGAAGATCCTCCTCGACGCGCTCGGTGCCGATGCCGGCCATGCGGATGTGCGTCGAATGGCAGGCGGGACATTCCGACGGCACGGGTATGCTGTAGCCGCAGTAGTGGCAGCGGAGCGAGTTGGTGGCCTTGTGGTAGACGAGCGACACGTCGCAATGCACGCATTGCGGTATGTGGTGGCAGTCGTCGCATTCGAGCCTTAGGGAGAAGCCCCTGCGGTTCTGGAACAGTATAACCTGCTGCCGTGCGGCGAGGGCGTCGCGGATGGCGTTGAGCAGCGTGTCGCTGAAGTGGCCGTGCACTTCGCCCTGCCGCTGAGCCTGCTTCATGTCTACCACGTCGACCTGCGGCAGACGGAATCCGCCGTATCGCTGTGTGATGGTGGCGAGGGCGTACTTGCCTGCGAGGGCGTTGTGGTAGCTCTCGATGCTCGGGGTGGCACTGCCGAGCACGGTGCGGGCGCCCCAGAGGCGTGCCAGGTAGATGGCGGCGTCGCGTCCGTGATAGCGCGGAGCGGGGTCCTGCTGCTTGTAGGAGGCGTCGTGTTCCTCGTCGACGATGACGAGGCCGAGGTCGTTGAAGGGTAGGAAGAGTGCGCTGCGTGCACCCAGCAGCACCTGGTAGCGGCCGGAGCCTTCCTTGAGGGCTGTGCGGCGCCACACCTCGACGCGCTGGCTGGCCGAGAAACGCGAGTGGTAGACGCCCACCCTGTCGCCGAAATGGCGCCGCAGACGGTTGATAATCTGCGCCGTCAGCGCTATCTCGGGCAGGAGGAAGAGTACCTGCCTGCCGGCACGCACCTGCTCGTCTATCAGCTTGATGTACACCTCGGTCTTGCCGCTCGACGTGACGCCGTAGAGCAGGGATGTCTCGCGGTATTTCTCGTGGGCGATGGTGTCGTAGGCCGCCTGCTGCTCTTCGTTGAGCACGATGCTCGATGCTGGCACGATGCTGTCGTCGTCGACGTGCGCCAGACGGCTTTCGACGCGCTCTTCGGTGAGCAGCACGCCGTTCTTGATGAGTGTCTGCAGCGACGACCCCTGCGGCAGTTCGCGCTTGGGTACCAGCTCTTTGCCGAAGCCGGACATCGTCATGAAGCGCATCATCAGCTCCACCTGCTTGGTGCGCTTCTTGGCCTCGAGTTCGTCGAAGAGACGACGCTGTGCTTCCTCGGTGGCGTAGTCGTCGGCCAGGCGCACGTAGGTGGATTTGCGGGGCACGAAACGCTCGCGCAGCTCCTCGTCCATGACCACCACCTCGCGTTCCATCATGGTGCGCATCAGGGGCATAATCTTCTGGATGCCAAGTGCGCGGCTGATGTCGTCGACGCGCATCACGGGGTGGTCGGTGAGCAGGTTGACCACCTGCAGCTCGTAGTTGGAGAGCCGCGAGAGGTCGCCGTCGAAGTCGGGGTGTATGCTTACGGCGCTCTCGCTGGCCAGTTTCATGCCGGCAGGGAGTGCCACCGCCATCACGTCGCCCGGGTAGCACATGTAGTAGGAGGCCATCCACTCCCAGAAAAGCATCTGGCGCTCGGTGACTAGGGGCTGTTCGTCGAGCACGCCGAGGATGTATTTGGCGCGCCATTTGGGCGCTTCGGTATGCAGACGGCGCACGAGGGCGGAATACATGCGTTTCTGCCCGAACTGCACCACCACGCGGACGCCCACAGCCACCTCGTCGCGCATCTCGCGCGGCACCCTATAGGTGTAGGTGCCAGGTAGATGCAACGGCAGCAGCACGTCGGCATAGTATACTTCGACCTCGTCCATAACGGCTGCAAAGGTACGACTATTTTTCCATACGCCGAAGCATTTTTTATCCACCGTCGGCATTGGAAGGCAATCTTGCCGGCCGAGGGTTGCCGTCGGGTCATATTTGGGTTGCTGTCCCTACGGAGCCGGTACGGCAGTTCTTCAGTACTTCAACGATATTTCTTCAGTAGTTCTTCAGTTATATACTGAAATACTACTGAAGAAATGCCGTAGCGGGGCGTAGCTGGGAGTTTTGAATTAGGAGTTGTGGGGTGTTGTGGCCGTTTAGTAGCCGTTACGAAAATTGAGAATTGACAATTGAAAATTGAGAATTGAAAATTGGTGAGGGGGTCTTATGGCCGTCTTGTAGCCGTTTAGTAGCCGTTAAGGTGGGGTTAAGGACAGATGATGGGGTTGGGAAAAGTTTTTTTTCGCATCATAATATAATATATTATGCGAATGCGCGTTATGTGTATCAATAAAGGGATGTTGAAAACTTTATCGCGCGAGGAGGCTCGGAAAGCGAAAAAAAGTGTATTTTTGCAGTCGAAATGTTGAACCAACAATAACAACAATGGAGAACCAAGAGAACAGAAAAGAAGAGCTCTACAGTCAGGCGATACCTGCCGGCAAACGTAGATATTTCTTCGATGTGAAAGAGACGAGAGGCGGTGACAAGTTCATCACCATCACCGAGAGCCGCAAGCTCTTCAACAACAACACGGGTGACTTCTATTTTGAGAAGAACAAGATGTTCCTGTACAAGGAGGATTTCGACAAGTTCCGCCAGGGGCTTGAGAACGCCTTCTCGTTCATCGAGACGGGCATCGTGCCGCCGCCGGTGGTGGTTGAGGACGGCTACCGCGCCGACGACACCGACAGCAAACTTGAGGAGATAGATTTTAAGTTCTAAGCAACAGAGAGAAATGGGAAAGATAATATCCATAGCCAACCAGAAGGGCGGAGTGGGGAAGACCACGACGGCGGTGAACCTCTCGGCGGCGCTTGCCGTGCTTGAGAAGAAGGTGCTGCTGGTGGATTGCGACCCGCAGGCCAACGCCACTTCGGGCATGGGCATAGACCCCGACGGCTTGGAAAAGAGTGTGTACGAGTGCATCCTCGGTCAGGCCGACGCACGCGACATCATCATGGAGACCGACACGCCGAACCTGTCGCTGCTGCCCACGCGCATCGACCTTGTGGGTGCCGAGGTGGAGCTCATCAACGAGAAGGGCCGCGAGCAATTCCTGAGCCGCGCGCTGGCGGGTGTGAGGGACGACTACGACTATGTCATCATCGACTGTTCGCCGTCGCTGGGCCTGATAACCATCAACGCCTTGACGGCGTCGGATTCGGTGATAATACCGATACAGAGCGAGTATTTCGCCCTTGAGGGATTGGGCAAGCTGCTCAACACGGTGCGCATCGTGCAGACGCGCCTCAACCCGCAGCTCTCCATCGAGGGCTTGCTGATAACGATGTACGACAACCGTCTGCGTCTGGCGCGCCAGGTGGTGGAGGATGTGCGTGACCACTTCAAGCAGCTGGTTTTCGACACGCTCATCTATCGCAACACCAAGCTGGCGGAGGCGCCGAGCTACGGCAAGAGCATCATCATGCACGACGCTGCGTCGACGGGTGCGGTGAACTACCTCAACCTGGCGATGGAGATACTCAGGAGAAACAAGAAAAGTGAATAGTGGAAAGTGACCAGTGGCCAGTGGTAAGTGATTGGTGGCCAGTGGTAAAGTAGATAAGAAAGAATGGCAACAAAACCGAAGAATGGAGGCTTGGGACGCGGACTTGGGTCCATACTGCCCGACATAGCCGACCTGGAACCTGAAGGCAAGAAGACGGCCACAGCGGTGAGCATGGTGGCGATAAGCAAGATAAGCCCCAACCCGTACCAGCCGCGCAAGGAATTCGACGACAACGAGCTCGAGGAGTTGGCGCAGAGCATCAAGCAGCAGGGAGTCATCACGCCAGTGACGCTGCGCCAGATGCCCGACGGCAGCTACCAGCTGGTGGCCGGCGAACGCCGTTTGCGCGCCAGCAAGCTGGCAGGCCTGAAGGAGCTGCCCGCCTATGTGCGTACGGCTACGGACATTCAGATGATGGAGATGGCCCTGGTGGAGAACATACAGCGGTCGGACCTCAACGCCATCGAGGTGGCGCTGGCTTACAAACAGCTCATCGAGGAATGCCGCTTGACGCAGGACCAGCTCAGCGAGAAGGTTGGCAAGGACCGCTCGACGATAAGCAACTACCTGCGTCTGCTGGGCTTGCCCGCCGAGACGCAGGAGGCTCTCGGTGCCGGACGCATCAGCATGGCACATGCGCGTGTGCTGGCCGGCGTCGAGGACGAGGAGCGTCACGCCGAGATACTGCACGCCATCGTGGAGCGCCACCTGTCGGTGCATCAGGCTGAGGAGATGGCCAAACAGGCAAAGGCCAAACCCAAGGTGCAGGTGTCGCGTCGCGGCGAGCTGCCGTCGTTGCACAGCGCCGCACAGAGCCGCCTGAAAGACCGCCTGCAGTCGACGGTGGAAATCAAGCGCTCGCAGCGTGGCAAGGGTACGCTGACTATCTGCTTCAACTCAGACAGCGACTTCGAGCGCATACTGGCGCTGATAGAGAAATGAGACGTCTGCTGCTCTTGATATTGCTCGTCCTGCCGCTCGGCACCACAGCGCAGCTGTCGGAATACGAGGAGCACTCGCCCGATGTGGCGTTGCGCTGGTCGCTGCTGCCGGGAGCGGGACAGATATACAACGAGCAGGCGTGGAAGGTGCCGATAATCTATGCCGCCTTTGCAGGTGTGGGATACTTCATCTACGACAACTACAAGGCCATGCACCTCTTCAAGGACGAGTACCTGTATCGCGTCAACCACGACGACGCCACCCAGAACCCCGACTACGCCTCGTACCCCACAAGCAACATCGCGGAGCTCTACAACTCGTACAACCGCAATTTCCAGCTGATGATTATCATCGCTGCCGGCATCTACGGGCTTAACCTGCTCGACGCCTACGTCTTCGGACATCTGTTCAACTTCAGCATCGACGACGACATAAGCCTCAACGTGGTGCCTGCCGTGCAGCCGACGCCCATGGGGTGGTACCCGACGGTAGGGGTGGGGTTGACGTTCTGAGCACAATAACCAAAAATTGCAAACAAAACAGATAACACATTAAACGATATGACAAGCAAACTTCTTATGATTCAAAGCGACATGTCCACGGTGGTAGACACCATGGGCGAAGCTGTCGGCGAGACCGTTGCCGCCCCCGAGCGCATCACGTTGTGGGACATGGCCCTCAACGGCGGATGGATTATGCTGGTGCTGGCGTTGCTGCTGGTGCTGGCCATCTACGTGTTCGTGGAGCGCTACCTCACGTTGAGCACAGCCCTCAAGGGTGAGGCCGACAACCAGTTTATGGAAGAGATTCGCGAGCATGTGCACAAAGGCGAGCTCGACGCCGCCCGCAACCTCGCCAAGGAGACCGAGACCCCGCTGGGACGCATGATCAACAAGGGTTTCTCGCGCCTCGGGCGTCCGCTGCCCGACATCCAGGCGGCCATAGAGAACGAAGGCCAGCTTGAGGTGGCACGACTGGAGAAGCATGTGTCGCTGGTGGCTACGGTGGCTTCGCTGGGCCCCATGATCGGCTTCCTCGGCACCGTGACGGGCATGATCACCGCCTTCCAGGAGATGGCATACGCCGGCAACAACATCGACATCAGCCTCCTCTCCACGGGTATCTACCAGGCAATGGTGACCACCGTCGGCGGCCTCATAGTCGGCATCGTGTGCTACTTCCTGCACAACCTGCTGGTGAACCGCATCAGCAAGGTGGTGTTTGAGCTGGAGGTGCGCGCCAACGAGTTCATGGACCTCCTTCACGAACCAGCATAAAAGTTTATGGGTTAGAGGTTATGGGTTATGGACAGCCGCGTCAGCCCTCAATAACCAATAACCTATAAACAATAACCATTACCATTATGATCAAGAGTCAGAACCAGATAAAGATAGAGACGTCGTCGTCGAGCATGAGCGACTTGGTGTTCCTGCTACTCATCTTCTTCATGATTACGTCGACGCTCATCAGCCCCAACGCCGTGAAGCTGCTGCTGCCCGAGAGCAACAGCAAGACGATGGCCAAGGAGAGTGTGACGGTGTACATCGACGAGAGCCACAACTTCTATGTGGAGAACGACATCCCCATAGTGCCGGCGGAGCTTGAGTCGTATCTGCGCACCAGTATCGCCGCCGACGAGACGGAGGCCTGCATAGTGCTCCGCGCCGACAAGACGGTGCCTGTGCAGGATGTGGTGCAGGTCATCGACGCCGTCAACAGTATCAATGCCGCAGGTGGCACCAAGCACAAGGTGATTCTTGCCACCTCGCCCAAGAAGTAACGACATACGACGTATGAACAACAGAATCATATCAGGCATCATCACCGCCGTCATCATGGCTGTGGTTGTGGCTGTGTTGCTGGCCTTCGGCTATGACCCGCCCGACCCGCCGATACCCGAGGAGGGTGTGGAGGTGAACCTTGGCGACAGCGACTACGGCATGGGTGACGACGCCCAGCCGGCAAGTACGGCGGCAGCCACACAGGCGCCGTCGACGCCCAACCAGGTGGCCACGCAGCATGCCGAGCCTACGCCCAACATCGGTGCCAGCACCAGCGAAGGCAACACCGTGAAGCCCGTCGCCGAGCAGCCGAAAGAGGTGGTGAAGGAGCCGGAGATTAACAAGAACGCCCTCTTCACGGGTCGGCGTAACCGTCAAAGCGGTGACGGCAGCCAGGGTATAGCCGGCGGCACTGGCGACCAAGGCAAGCCCAACGGCAACCCCAACAGCAACAACTACACGGGCAACGGTGGCGGCAACGGGACGCCTTCCCTTAAAGGCCGTGACGTTGTTACGCTGCCCAAACCGCAGTACAACTCCAACCAACAGGGCCGCGTAGTTGTCAAGATTGTTGTTGATCAGCAGGGCCGTGTGACTCGTGCCGAATATGAGCCGAGCGGCTCTAATACTTCCAATGGCGACCTCGTGGCGAAAGCCATAGCAGCTGCCCGCAAGGCCCGCTTCAACGCCGACCCCAGCGCTCCTGAAGAGCAGAAGGGCACCATAACGTATATCTTCAAGATATGAGGCTCGACAAATATCTCTGGGCGGTGCGTCTCTACAAGACGCGTTCGATGGCTGCCGACGCCTGTGCCAACGGTCGGGTGAAGATGGCTGAAGGTGACGGCCGTGAGCTGAAGCCTTCGCACGACGTCAAGGTCGGCGAGCGCTACTCGCTCAACATCGACCAGCTGCACAAGGAAGTGGAGGTGCTGGCGCTGCCGCCCAACAGGGTGGGGGCTCCGCTGGTGCAGGGGTTCATGATTGACCGCACGCCGGCGGAAGAGTACGAGCGCATACGTATGGCACGCCAGTATGCCTTCGAGAAACGCGACCGCGGTGTGGGACGACCCACCAAGCGCGAACGCCGTGAGATAGAGGAGTTCAAGTACAAATAGGAAAAATCCTCAAAAAAAGAGGAATTTTGTGCAACGAGATGCAATAAATGTCATTATTAAGATACAAAACTAACGATTGAGCCGGTGGAAGACAAAGAGATAGTAGAGGCTGTGCTTGCTGGCGACACCCAGAAGTATGCCGTGATAGTGGAGCGATACCAGCAGATTGTGGCCAATCTGACGTACAAGCTATGCGGCAACCGACTGGAGATTGATGAGGTGACACAGCAGGTCTTTGTGGAGCTGTATACTGCTTTGCCGCGCTTCCGGTTCGACTCGAAGCTGAGTTCTTTCATATACCGCATCACCGTCAACGTGGTCAGCAAGATGCTTAAGAAGGCCAAGCGTTTCATCTCCACCGATGCCCGCGAGGACCTTCCCGAGCAGCCGAGCGACGACCGCAATGCGCAGCAGCAGATGATCTACAACGAGCAGATGGAAGAGCTGCGCAGCGCCATAGGTCGCCTGAAGGACGAGCAGCGCACCGCCTTGGTGCTCTACGCCTTCGAGAACTTCAGCTACCAGGACATAGCCGACGTGATGCAATGTACGTTGAGCAAAGTGGAGAGCCTTATATTCAGAGCTAAGAAGAACCTTGCAAAAGAGATAAGACAATGACATTAGAGCAGAGATTGGAACAGCTGTCGCAGCAGCAGTATCCCCACAAGGTAGATGTGGTGGAGAGCGTGATGGCACAGGTGCAGCAGAAACCCTATCTGCGCCCGGTGCGCCGCAGCATCGGGTGGAGGCAGATAAGCGTTGCCGCCGCTGCCGCCGTAGTGGCGCTGTTCATCGTCAACATCACCATCTACAGGCCCGCCAGCCTTTCCAACGAGGATATGGGGCTTGCCATCTCGCAGTTCAACGACTACTCGTCGTGGAACACCGTCGAGGAGGCCGCCGCCAATCCTTATGAATACCTCTACGAGGACGACGAAGAAGAAAACCTATAAAACGTATATGAAGAAATATTTTATACTCTCGCTGCTCATAGCTTTCTCGCTGCCCCTCTGTGCGCAGCACGACAACGGACATCATGGCCGTAAACACAAGGAGGTCACCGAGATGGTGGGCAACCTCTCGGCGGCGCAGAAGCGCAAGATAGAGAGCATCAGCAAGGAATCGAGACAGCATGTCGACAACCTGCGCAAGCAGCAGAAGGCTGTGCGCGACAGCATAGCCATGTATATGGAACTCGAAGGCGACCAGTCGGCGGCGCTCTATCCGCTCTTCGACCGCGAGGCAGCCATCAATGTGGCTATCGGCCGCGAGATGTATGCCGGCAAGGTGCGCATCGACGAGGTGCTCACCAAGGAGCAGCGTGCCGAGTTGCGCAATGCTGCGAAGAACATGCCGCGCAAGAAGAAATAACAGTTTTCCGGAGAAAGAAGAAGCCCTGCATCATGAGGTGCAGGGCTTACTTTTTGCTATTGCCGAGCCAATGCGCTGCGCAGATGCTCGGTGGTGTTCTTGAAGTGTAGCGTGTGCGGGTTGTCGGGGTAGCGTTGCTCAAGACCTTCGAGCACCATGTCGTACCAGTCGATGCATTGCGGGTTGCGGGTGTCGATGAGCATGCGGTTGTTGAAGGGCTTGTAGAGGGCTATCAGCGTAGCCAGCGACCCTTGGTTCTCCTCGATGAAGCGGCAGACGTAATCCTGCTGTTCGCTGAAGACGAGGCGGTAGAGCGAGTCCGTCACCTCTTTCTTGGCGGCCACAACGTCGGCGCCTATGAGGCCGCGCTCGTGCATGAGGGCGTAGTATTCTGCGGTGTCCACCAGCTCGTTGAGCACTTTGCCGCCGTCGTTGGTGTACTGCTGCAGCTGCCACAGGAGGGCGCTCTCGGGCGAGCCGCTGATGTCGTAGGTCATCGACAGGTTGTCCCACGAGCCGGTGATGTCGAGCTTCTCGCCGTAGTCGGGCAGGGTGACGATGTAGTTGTTCTCCGTCGTGTGTAGGTTGTAGAGGCTCCGATAGGGCATCTTGTAGGTGTACTTGAAGTGGCCTTTCGCGTCTACGAGTATGCTGTCGATGAACAGCGGTCCTTCGGGAGAGATCTCTTCGAGCCATAGTGTCTTGCCGGCTCCGCCGTCGATGGTGCCGCTTATGGTGAATGTGTCGTGCTTGCATCCTGCTGCCAGCAGGGCTATGCAGGCGATGATGATGATTTTCTTCATAACATGTAGTTTATCAAGCAGAGGGCTGTCATTGCTTCAACCACTGCTGCAGCCCGTTCGATGTGGTGCGTGTCGTGCCGGCCGCCGATGCTCACGGTCTCCAAGTGTCCGTCTTCGTGCAGGCACTCCACGGGGCGCGGAAGGCTCACCACGGGGTGGAAGGCCACGCTGAACTCTATGGGCATGCCGTTGCTTATGCCGCCCTGTATGCCGCCGCAATGGTTGGTCTTTGTCGTCCCGTCGCTGTTCCAGCGGTCGATGTATTCGCTGCCGCGCATCTTCGATGCTGCCAGGCCTGCACCCATCTCGAAGCCTATGGCCGAGGGGATGCTCATCATGGCCGACGCCAGTGCTGCGTTGAGCTTGCCGAAGAGGGGTTCGCCGACGCCTGCCGGCACGCCGGTCACGCGGCAGCGCACCATGCCGCCCACGGTGTCGTCCGGGGCATCGCAACTGTGGCTGACAGGCTCGGTGTCGATAGTTACTTCCGGCATGAGCTGGCGGGCGATGGCTCCCGCCACCACGCGCACCACCGTCTCGCGCGCCGATGCGCGTCCGCCGCCGTTGTGGTCGCGCAGGCCGTACTTCATCTGGTAGGTGTAGTCGGCGTGTCCCGGGCGGAAGAGGTGCTCCAGGTGGCCGTAGTCCTCGGGGCGAGCGTCGCGGTTGTGGATGACGAAGGCCAGGGGTGTGCCCAGCGTGATGCCGTCGACGAGGCCCGAGAGCCATTCTATGGTGTCCTCCTCCTGGCGTGGGGCGCCAGTGCGTCGGCGTGCCAGCGCGTCGGCGATGGCCTCCATGTCGAGGGCCACGCCTGCCGGACAGCCGTCGATAACAGCGCCTACGGCGGGTCCGTGGGACTCGCCGTAGGTTGTCAATCTGAATCTTTCGCCGTAGGTGTTCATCCGGCTCTTATTTGGGGTTGATCTCCAGCAGCTCCACCTCGAAGATGAGCGTCGAGCCCGGGGGGATGGCACCTGCCTGCTGCTCGCCGTAGCCGAGGTTGTAGGGGATGTAGAGCATGTACTTGGAGCCTTCGTCCATGAGCTGCAGACCTTCCGTCCAGCCAGGTATGACCTGGTTGAGGGCGAAGGTGATGGGCTCGCCGCGCTCCACGCTGCTGTCGAAGGTGGTGCCGTCGATGAGCTTGCCGGTGTAGTGCACCTTCACGCGGTCGGTCACCTTGGGCTTCTTGCCGTTGCCTTCCTTGATGCGACGGTATTTGAGGCCGCTCTTCGTGGTGTACACCGACTTGTTGTTGCTCACCTCCGTCAGGTATTTCTCGCCGGCTTTGATGTTGGCCTGCACGCCGTCGCGCTGGCGGCGTTCAAAGTCCTGCTGGAAGCGCTGCAGCAGCGGACGGCTCATCTGGTCGCTCCAGAGGTTCTGCCCTTTGGCGCAGTCAATCATGGCTTGTCCGGCCATGACGCCGTTGATGCCGAGGTTCTGGCTTGCCCACTGGTTGTAGATGTCGCGTCCGATGGCGTAGGAGGCCGAGTCGTTGAAACTCTTGGGGCGTGCCGGAGCCGCCTGCTTGCGCAGGGCTGCCAGCTCGGCCTGCGAGCGGTCGTAGGCGTCGGCTTTGGCCTTGAGGGCGTTGTACTGCTCCTCGGTCATGGTGGCCTTGCCGCGTTTTATCTTCACCTCCTGTGCTGCGGCGGAGCCCACGAGGGCGCACAATGCCAGCACTATAAAGACTCTCTTCATGGTCGTTTTCTGAATATAACGATTTATTTGTACTCTTTCACCTCGACGCCGTCGAGCACCTCCTTGCCGCAGATGGCGAGGGCCAGCATCTCGTTCTCACCCTTGTAGATCTTGACGGGGGCGATCCAACCCACGCGCTCCTCGATCATGGCCATCCAGGGCTTGCTGTAGGCGATGCCGCCGGTGAGGATGATGGCGTCGACCTTGCCGTTGACGACAGCGGCCAGACGGCTGATCTCCATCGAGACCTGGTAGGTGAAGGCTTCCACGAGCATCTGGCACTTGGCGTCGCCGGCGATGGCTTTCTTCTCCACCTCGTAGGCGTCGTTGGTGCCCAGGTAGGCCACGAAGCCGCCTTCGGCGGTGACCATCTTCTTAAGCTTGGCTTCGTCATACTTGCCGCTGCATGCCACCTCGATGAGCTTCGAGGCGTTGATGCTGCCGCAACGGGTGGGCGAGAAGGCGCCGAGGCCGCAGAGGGCGCGGTTGACCTCCACGCAACGGCCGTGGTTGTGGATACCCACGCTCACGCCGCCGCCCATGTGGGCGATGATGAGGTTGAGGTCCTCGTAGTGCTTGCCGAGCTCGCGGGCGTAGAGCTTGCCCGTCATCTTCTGGTTGAGGCAGTGCCAGATGACGCCCTCGCGCGAGGGGTCGAGGTCGAAGACGGGATGGCCGCTGATCTTGGCGAAGTCAGGACGCTCGTCGACAATGCCGGGGTCGGCGATATAGGCGCAGGGGAGGCCTATCTCGGTGGCTATGGCGTCGGAGATGAGGGCGCCGAGGTTGCAGGCATGCTTGCCCTGTATGCCGGCGTGGCATTCTTCCTTCATCAGTTCATTCACGCGGTAGCAGCCGCTCTCGCAGGGGCGGGTGAGGCCACCGCGACCCATGACGACGGCAATCTCGTCGGTGCCAACACCGTGACGCTTCACCATGTCGAGGATGGCGGTCTTGCGGTACTCGAACTGGTCGGCTACTTCGTGGAACTTCTGTATCTCCTCGATGGGGTGGGAGAGGTTCTCGGTGAAAACTTCTGTCTCGCCGTCGTAGATGGCGGCCTTGGTCGACGTGGCTCCGGGGTTGATAACCAGCGTGTATTTTCTTGTGCTCATGTTGGTATTATTGTATTTGTTAATATTATCGTTGCATTGTTTTGTCGGTGCAAAGATATGAAAAAAAAACAGAACATTTGCATTTTTTTATCAACCGGGTATTAATAAGTGTATAACAGATGCAGAAACAGGCTTTTGGGGTGAACGGCAAAAATGTTTTCCGAAGGGGTGAAAAAGAAGGCCTCACATAGGACTTTCTTTTCGGTTTCAGTTGTTGCTTTCAGTTTTCAGTTTTAGAGTTTTTGATTTGGAAGTGAAGGCCACTAGCCACTTACCACTATCTACTGACCACTAAATCTGGTGCAAAAGTACAACCTCCGCATTGCGGTCTACGAATACCGCCCCAAATATTTTCCTGTCTGCTGTCATTCAGTTATTTCCCTGCTTCAAATACTCCTTTTTCTCCATTGTCGGCATCATGATATCCCTCACGTCTCGCCATTCTCGCCCCTCTCGTCATCCATCTTTTTCATAAACTCCCCACAAAAATCCATCACTCCCTTCCCCGACTTCGCCCGTCAGCTTTATATCATTGAATATCTATCACATCCAACGTTCAAAGCACCACTCATCCCCAGCCAGCGTAACAGCGTAACAGCGTAACAGTTTAATTTCTCCTCTTCCACCTACCCCAAATAAGGCCTTATATCTATATATTTATATATATAGATATAAGAATTATTTTTTGACTTTTCAAATAGCATTTTTTGAACTGTTACGCTGTTACGCTGTTACGCCTCAACTACATATCACAGCATCATTGTCCCGTAACTACCTGTCATACAGCTATTACCAAACACACCTGCCCATCTTTACTCCATTTCTACTGACTAAACACCCTCTTAACGGCTACTTAACGGCCACTAGACGGCTACTAGACGGCTACTAGACGGCTACAAGACGGCTACAAGACCCCCATCAACCGCCCCCTATCCACTAGTCACTATCCACTGACCACTATCTACTTTTCGAGTAATTCGCCATAAAATGACCAGCCCAATTCGTAAAATTCGCCCAATTCGCCGTTCTCTTCCACTTTTCAATTCTCAATTCTCAATTCTCAATTTTCGTAACGGCTACAAGACGGCCACAAGACCCCCTCACCAATTTTCAATTCTCAATTTTCTAAGTTCGCCGTTCTCACCTTTTCGAGCAATATCAGCCTCTTCTACAAATGCATGACTGAGTTACATTGTAGGCATCTGCAAGCCGATATCGACCAATATGAACGGTCGACGGACGAGGAAGTGGTCGATAAATCGGTTTTGAAGCAGAAAATGGTCGATAAATGGTCGATAAAGCCCACTTTGGCCGAGAAACTGGCCGATATTTTAGTTTTTGTGGCCGATAAAGGTCACATCACGACGGAAGTTGTCGTCAATCATTTTGGTTTCACTCCCACTACCGCCAAACGCTACCTTCGCCAGCTTACCGAGTTTGGCTATCTGGAGGCACAAGGCGGCAACAGAAACCGGTCGTATCGGAAAAGATAGAGTCAAGCAAACGGCAATCTTTCATAGGTGTCGGTCTTCTGCTGGTGGAACTCCAGCTGAAGGTGCTTGCCGCTGCGCTTCACATCCTTCCACCGCAAACCTTGCACGTCACTGTAGCGCAAACCAGTCATGCAGGAAAAGAGGAACATCGACTGGATGTTGTTGTATTCTTCGGACAGCCGGTGGTGGGCAAGTTTTTTCAGTTCTGTTTCCGACAGGAAACTTTTCTTCTCCTGTTCCCGTTTTGGGCGTTTCACCCGTTGCAGGATGCGGTCGTCGAAGAGTCCGTTCTTGTAGGCGTCGTGGAGAACGCAGGCCAGTTTCTGGAAGTATAGGCGCACGCTGCCGGGCTTCATCCCTTGAGACTGGAGGTATTTGATAAAGTCTTGGAGATAGGCTGTGGTAATTTTGTCGATAGTGATGTCTCCGTAGGCTTCGAGGTGGTTGCACATGAGACGGTAGGAGTCTTTGGTATTAGGTTTGATATTGGCGGACGCGGCATAAGATTTGGCATATTGCAGCAGGCTGACGGACGGTCTCTCCTCGGCCTGGCTGTTGCCGAGGCTGGCGGAGTATTGATAATGAATATCGGTAGGAAATTCGTCGGATGTCAGGCAAATGCTGAGTTCTCCTGAGGCTGTATATTGGATAGAAGCAACAGAAAACTGAAAGTTGGAGTCAATCTTAATGTTCATTGTGTCAATTGTTTATATTATAAATCCTTTTCAAAAAAGAGAATAAAGATACAGATATTTGTATAATTGAAAGAAAATTAGTATTTTTGCAGCGAAGAAAAACGACCAAGATGCAAAAGGGTTACACCATATTATCGGGGAAAAATACCATGTTAAAGTGTGGCATTTTACGGGTGTATTTTGATACCTTTTCTTCAAAAAGTGGACATGGAACGACTTTTACAAACGACTATGTACAAAGTTGTTCCGTCGATTTTTGTGGCTGTTCTTTCACCGGGAAAGAGCACGATGAGGAGACGGGGTATGGATACTTCGGCGCGAGGTACATGGACCACGAGCTGATGACAATGTGGCTCAGCGTTGACCCGATGGCTGATAAGTATCCCGGCATAAGTCCCTACAACTATTGTGTGTGGAATCCAATTAAATTGGTTGACCCTGATGGGAATGAAGCATGGAAACCTGATGAAAATAGAAACCTTGTAGCAGAAAAGGGAGACAACGCTTGGACTTTGGCTACATACTTAAATACAACACCTGAAATTGCCACCAATATGCTTGAAGAACAAGGTTACTCTGTCAACGCGAAAGGGGTGCTAAATTTAAGAGAAGGTGATGTTTTTGAGATTGATCATGGGACAATAGAAGCACATTCAGATAATGACTTGGGGAAAACAGGAAATTTTATTCGGCAAAAAGCGGGTTCCGGAATAGCAAAAGATTTGTTTACAAACTTCTGGAATGGAGAAGGTGACATAACACTGACAGGAAGCCAATTTGCAGGGATTCTAATGTATATAAAAGAAAGCAACCAGTCTCCGACAGAATCTGATAGCAAAAGCAAATTAATTAATTTCTATGATAGTCAGGAGTACTCTCTCGCTTTTGGAAGTGCAACTGTTACTCTAGATGGAAAGCAAAGAATAACAGGTTTCAAAGATACTTATGATTTCGATCCAAAGAAACTTGGTCAGAGAGCGTTGAAAAATGAAATACAAACTCGTGCCGTTGCAGCGGCATCTAATATTATAGGAAATGGGAAAAAATTTAAAGTTAGTTATCCGTAATTTATTTTTTATTCCTTGTTTTCTGTTTTTTTGTGCATGCTACAATCCTATCGATGATATTTCCAATATCTTAGAGATGAATATAAAAGGAAGTATGCGTATGGAAACAATGAAACGAGAAGAATCGTGCGGATTAAATTCGGATTTCACATGCGTTTATGTTTATTCAATAAAAGATAGCAACATTATTATCCGTGCCAAAGAATTGTTTCAACCATATAAATTCACCAACTCTGATACGAATGATATAATTTATCTTTATTTGAACAATACTAGTGGTTATTACCGAACACTATTTTCGGACGAAGATGTAAAAAGACTATATATTGATACCGTAAACAGTAATGTGATATATTGCGTTACTCATCTGTGAAGGGACGAGAGATTGGTACTTGTCACAATACAGAAATCCCAAGAGAAAACAGTAACTAAATGAACTGTCCAACAATCAAAAAGAAGGGGGTAAGCCGCATGCAAACCATACGGTTTTACCCCTTTGTTTCCACCGGGAAAGAGAAAGATGAGGAAACGGGGTATGGGTACTTTGGTGCAAGGTATATGGATCACGAACTGATGACCATGTGGCTTAGCGTCGACCCGATGGCGGACAAGTACCCCAGCATTTCGCCTTATGCTTACTGTGCGTGGAATCCTGTGAAGCTGGTGGATCCGGATGGAAGAGATTGGGTTGTGGTTTTTGACCATAAAAATAAAACCGTAACAATCGAGGCTAAATACGTGGTGAAAAAAGGCGATGAGGATGCAAAGAAATCTGCCGAAAATGCAGTTTCGGTTTGGAATAGTTTATCAGGAGAATATGGTCTGAAAGTTGGGAAAGATAATTATATTGTAAATTTTGATTTATCAGTAATTGACGACTCTGAAGTTGACGCCAGTAATTCAGACAGAAATTTAAATACATATAGACTAAAATCATCTTTTAGTAATCCTAATGTTCGTGGAGAAACGAACAGAAATAGTATATATGTTCTTGCGTCAGATAAAGATGATTTTGTAGTATCATCTCATGAGGTTGGCCATTCTTTAGGTTTAATACATCCTATCGGTGGACAAAAAGGACTTATGGAAGAGGATGGGGGCATGAAGAGTGGTCATCATGAGATAACCACAGATAACGTTAGGAATATTATTGATTTAGCACTCCACCCTAACAATAGAGATCCCAATTGGCATAGCGGCGTTGGGGGATATAGAGAAAAAGGGACATCCTCGGTTGATATTTTGAAGCCGCTTAATATAAATTTATATAAAAGAAATAAAAAATGAAGGAGCTATTAAAAAAAAGATATTTGTTTTTTGTGTATTGTATGCCATGGATTCTCTTGTCGTGTGGAGGTATTCGTGAGACGCATCTTCCTATCGTTAATTACGATAAGATGCTTTTTTCAAACGGCGAGTATACGACAAAGCTAAGCGTTAGCAGAGTTGTGGACACAACAACCGATATCTCATTAGAGTCCGGATATTTTCAGTTGTGCGGAAATGTTTATGTTCGCGATGGTATGGAAGAGTTTTCTGGGGAACCATTTAACCGACTGGATTATCTTGGAAGTTATGGGTGGCCTCATATAGTTATTCCTTCACTGAACCTCGATATTGAAATAAAGGACGGTTTTTTTTGCGAGACCCTCCCTGTTGGTACATATGATATTATTGTTTATTCTAATCAATTTTACCCAATCCATCATATATATAAATTTGAGAATAGGCGCAAATATTCATTTGAATATTATTTGGGATGCACATCAATTCATTAACCCCGCATTATTGTTTTTAAAGAATCATTGGCTTGCAAAAACAGCCATAGTTGCCAATGGGAATTGAAGCAGCCAAGAGAGACAAAAAACGACACTTAATTGATACATCCCGCACACAAAAACAAAGGGGTAGACCGCACTCAAACCGTGCGGTTTACCCCTTCGGTTTTATGTACTGGTTGGCTCAGTGGTATTTATTGTTTTTCCCCTTTCGGTATCCCATGGCAAGAAAGTGATCCTTTGCCGTGAGTGTCTGTATAATATTAGGAAATGATATCAGTGAGGTTGATTCCCTTTTCTACTTTTCTTTTTCCGTAAAGATACTATTTTGGGTCCTACATAAGCTGATTCAAATCCTTCAAATTGTATAGTATCACCGTTGTACACGTATTTTATTTCACCAATAGGAAGCATCGAAATAGTATCAGATGTAATAAAGGTATTCCACAATGGTTTGATTACATTCCATTTGCGCGACAATCTAACCATTAAACAAGAATTGTTACTATAACAAAACTCATATTGTTTTCCTGATAAGTGATTTCCCTTGATAGTATCTTGATTTCTAACGTAATATGCGACATTTTCAATGTCATTATGAATTAGATAAAAACGACCATTGTTGAACATATCTATATTACCACACATTTCTTGACTAAGTAAGGATGAAGAAATAGCAACAAATGAAAGCAGACAGATAAAATGTTTCATAACAGTTAGTATTTATTTGATCTCGGTCTATGTGGTAGCATATACTGTGTCGGTGTTTTTATTTTAGTCGTATTGGAGTTGTTGAGTGGGGTTCGTGAACAATTTTTATAAGCGTCCGAATTACTTATATGATCCATTTTTTTCTGGTCTGAATCACCATATGCAATCCATGAATTTCTAACATTTATATCAGGATCCGAACTCCATATCAATCCGGAATAGCCAATGTCACGTGCCCTTACTTCGTCCATCAAATCAAAATTTACCCCAGAATACTCCCAACCTTCTTCCGGATTGTTAGTTCTATCAAATCCAACCTCGCCGTACTCAAATTGTACAGCATGTTCAGTTTCATGTCTCAAATTCACCATACTGTTTGTGCCTTGTTCTTCATTACTCCAGATATTATAATTGATGAATAATCTATCTCCATCAGTTGTAAATTCCCCACCTTTTCCTCCTACATCTTCATACCCTCTAAATACGTATGTTTCATCTGATTTTTTTAAATCATAAAATCTCACTCGAAATTCTGGATTTACAATACGCTGAAAAGATACTCTTAACCAATCTCCAAACGATGAATACTCGACCTCCCGACCATCCGGGTCAATCAGCTTCACAGGATTCCATGCGCAGTAAGCGTATGGGGAGATGCTGGGATACTTGTCGCTCATCGGGTCAACGCTCAGCCACATGGTCATCAGCTCGTGGTCCATGTATCTGGCGCCGAAGTAACCGTATCCCGTTTCCTCATCCCGTTCTTTGCCGGTGAAACGGAATCGTTCGCTGTAGGTTGCGCCCGCATGGCGTTGATCGACATACGGCTCGCCGTAGGGCAGGTACTGCAGGTGCTGAATCGGAATGCCGATGCTGTCGGTAATCCAGCTGGCACTGCCGAGGTGGTCGGAATGGTAGAAGTACACTTCATCCTCCTTTCCGTTATGATAATCGGTCAACATTGAGTTGACCATTTCATTGAACCGGCCGTAGTCAAACTCAACGTCTGCCTTCATCTGGTAGGGGATGCCGTCAATCCAATGGCCAAACTCCTCTTTTGCAAATTCATTGTTTATTATGCAGTCGAGGTTGTTCTCGTTAAGCACACGGCTGTTCACCTGTTCGAGGCTTTGTCCAAACAACATATCGGCCTTTGTCTGTAGCCCATCATCGTTGTCGATAACATGATACTGAGCATTCAGGCCACCACCGCCGAGACGTGCGGCCACACGCTCGGTGCCAGCATAGTAATGTTTGGTGTATCCCTTGTTGGTCAACACCATATAGGCCGAGGGATAGAGGGTCGGCTCGTTCAACGCAGAGCTGGCGTTCATGTACTCGGCATTGACATCCATCGAACAGTTGTCGCCCACCAGCTTCAGACGGCGTTGACTTCGTCTACGTTGCTCCATCTCGGCATAGCTCAAGCAAGCTTGGCTCTGCTCTCGACTTGCGCAACTCCCGCCGCTATGGTCGTAGGCATAGTAGCTGTAGTATCTGTCGTCCACAGCGGCGTGCATACGGTTCGCTCCACAAGGTCGCGGGCCACAGCAGTCCTCGGTCCAGAAGAGGAAACGTCCGGCATCGAACATTTCATCCTGCCGCACCATGCTCACCTGTCCGAGGTTTCCTGCTTCATCCCAGCGCATATCATAAAGCATTCCATCATTGTAGTCGAACATACGCTTCACAGCGTGGGGCTGATAGTCATCGCAATAGCCGTACGCCATATCAACTGTAGCCGACAGCGTAACTGAATTATTATCGCGGAATTTCCCTATCAGTCTGCCTGATGGCGAATACGTGAGATAGGTGTTGTAGTTTCCTATGGCACCTCCACCATACGACTCTTTAAGTCGGTGCAGGACGTCGTAATTGTATGTGTTCTCGTATGCACCTCCAAGTGTATTTACCACACCGGCATTGTTGACAATTCTTGTCACATTGCTGGCATTGTCAAAAGTATAGTCGATGTCTTGCATTAAGTTGCCGAGGCTGTCAAAACTTCGGAGGTGGGCAAGGCGGTGCAGGGCGTCGTAGCTGTATTGGGCCTGTGTGCCGTTGCCGTAGTTCACCTGTTTTTTCTGCCCAAAGGGGTTGTAGCGGATTTCGCGGATGTAGGTTCTGTGGTTGCTGTCCTTGACGCCGTGCATGGAGCGGAGGTCACCACCCCACTGATAGGTGTAGGTTATCTCCTCATTGTCGGGGTAGGTCATCGTGAGCATACGTCCCCAGCTGTCATACTGATAAAGCATCCTGAACTGGTACACTTCGCTGTGTTGTGGCAGGGCAATGGTGCGCGTCTCGTCAGTGACATTTCCTAGGGCGTCGTAGTGGCACTCATAGCTGCCGCTGCCGTCTGTCACAAAGACAAGGCGGCTCTTGTCGTTGCCGCTGGTACCATATTCGTATGTCACATCGTTGCCTGTCATATAACTATAACGTTTATATATTGGTCTGTAGTATTCATAATCATAAAAAATTTCCCCCAATGGGTTTGTTTCTTTTGTGATGTTGCCAGCTGGGTCATATTCATACTGCGTGGTACCGGCATCGGGGTGGTCTACCAAACTAAGGAGAAGAAAGGACTTGTCGTGACGGAATCGCAAGACCCAGTGTTTTTGGGCGCGAGGGAATTGCGGGACACAGTGGAAGCAAGGGGGCGTGGAAGCCCCTTGCATTACGGCTCACCGAGGTGACGGAAGATGATCTGCACCTGGAGGGGGCTATTGTTTGCTGCGTTTGAGGAGGAAGGGAAGGATTACCTGGTGGAATCCTTGTGCGACGTCGACGGGGATGTAGTCGATGCGGTACTGAATTGTGCGCTGCTGGAGATCGGCCTGCTGTCGGAGCATAGTGTCGCTGTATTGCTGTGCTATCTCGGAGGGGTTGAGGCGTAGGGTGCGTCCGCTTTCGAGGTCAACGAAGCGTGTGGGGCGAGCGTCGTAGTCGAGCTGCAGCTCGCGGGCACGGTGGAAGGTATGGAAGAGTATGACTTCATGCTTGTTGTGACGCAGATGGCGCAGGGCGTCGAGGAGTGCTTCCTGTTGACTGTCATCAACGAAGGCGTCGGTGAAGATGACTATAAGGGAGCGCCGGTGAAGTTGTTCGGCGAGGAGGTGGAGGGAGTCCACTAAGTTAGTAGTTGGGAGTTTTGAGTTAGGAGTTGTTGGTTGAGCCGACGGAACACCATGTATGGGTTGGAGGAGGTGGTCGAGTTCAGTAAGAAGGTGGTGCTGGTGGGCGGTGTTGGATCGGCATGGGGTGTTGAGGTCAATGCCGTTGGCGAGGAGTGTGAGGCCGAAGGCGTCGCGCTGGCGATGCAGCAATTCCATGAGTACGGCTGCAGCGTAGACGCTGAATGTGAGCTTGTTTGGATTATCTATATCACCTTGTCCTTCAATGGGGAAGAGCATGGAGTTGCTGTGGTCGATGACGAGCTGGCAGCGTAGGTTGGTCTCCTCCTGGAACTGCTTGACGTAGAGACGGTCGGTGCGGCCGTAGAGACGCCAGTCGATGTTGCGGGTGCTCTCGCCGGCGTTGTACTGGCGGTAGTCGGAGAACTCGACGGAAAAGCCGTGCATCGGGCTACGATGACGACCAGTTATGAAGCCCTCGACAACTTGTCGTGCGAAGAAGTCGAGGGACTTATAACGAGAGATTTCAGAGGAGAGCATTCAGCTTCTCGGTGAGGGACTCTTTGGCGACGAGGCCTACGCTCTTGTCGACGGGCTGGCCGCCTTTGAAGAAGAGGACTGTGGGGACGTTGCGGATGCGGAACTGTGCGGCGAGGTCGCTGCACTCGTCGACGTCGGCGGTGCCGATGACGGCGCGTCCTTCATACTCTTTCTCTATCTCCTCGATGCGTGGTGCGAGGGCTTTGCAGGGGCCGCACCAGGTGGCGCCGAAGTCGATCATTACGGGCAGCGGCTGCTGCATGATGCTGTTGAAATTTTCTTCTGTTACTTTCATGTTATCAAATGTGTTAATGTGTTAATTCGTTATTTTGTTAATCATTTGGCGCGGAAGAAGATGGATATGGGTACGCCGTGGAAGTCCCATAGTTCGCGGATGCGGTTCTCTACAAAACGGCGGTAGGGGTCGCGGATGTACTGCGGCAGGTTGCAGAAGAAGACGAACTGCGGGTAGGGTGTAGGCAACTGGGTGATGTATTTAATCTTTATCCACTTGCCCTTGACAGAAGGCGGCGGGTTCTGTTCCTTGACGATGGGCAGCAGTGTATCGTTGATTTCAGCAGTGGAAATACGACGGCTGCGGGCCTCGTAGACCTGCTTGGCAGTCTCGAGGACTTTGAAGATGCGCTGTTTGTTGATGACGGATGTGAAGATAATGGGCACGTCGTCGAAGGGGGCGATGCGTTCGCGTATGAGACGCTCGAAGTCGCGGTGGGTGTTGGTGTCTTTCTCGACGAGGTCCCACTTGTTGACTACGATGACGACACCTTTGTGGTTGCGGTAGATGAGCGAGAATATGTTGAGGTCCTGCTGCTCTATACCCTGACTGGCGTCGAGCATGAGTATACATACGTCGGCGGCCTCGATGGCGCGCACGGAGCGCATGACGGAGTAGAACTCGAGGTCTTCGCTCACTTTGCTTTTGCGGCGCAGACCTGCGGTGTCGACGAAGTTGAAGTCGAAACCGAAGAGGTTGTAGTGCGAATAGACGGAGTCGCGTGTGGTGCCGGCGATGGGTGTTACCACCGAGCGGTGTTCGCCGGTAATCATGTTGATGAAGGAACTCTTGCCCACATTGGGGCGACCGACGACGGCTATGCGGGGCAGACCGTCGGTGGGGTCGTCGGAGCCTTCTGCGAAGTCTTTGACCAGGGCGTCGAGGAGGTCGCCTGTGCCGCCGCCGGTGATGCCGGCGATGGGGTAGGGGTCACCGAGACCGAGGGCGTAGAACTCGGCCAGCCCGTCCATCTGGGCACTGTTGTCGACCTTGTTGGCGGCGAGCACTACGGGCTTGGGTTGACGGCGCAGCATCTCGGCCACGTCTTCGTCCATGGGTGTGAGTCCTTCGCGGGCGTCGACGAGGAAGAGGATGACGTCGGCCTCGTCGATGGCGAGTGACACCTGGCGCCGAATCTCGGTCTCAAAGGCGTCGTCACCGCCCATAACGTAGCCGCCAGTGTCGATTACAGAGAAGCGCTTGCCGTTCCAGTCGGAGTGGCCGTACTGGCGGTCGCGTGTGACGCCGGCCACAGAGTCGACGATAGCATCACGGCTTTCGGTAAGTCGGTTGAAGAGTGTGGATTTGCCCACATTGGGGCGTCCTACTATGGCGATGATGTTCACGGAGGAGGTGTTTAGTTTTTAGTTAACGGCGAATTTTGCGAATTTTACGAATGCTTGCGCAGGTCAATTTTAGGCGAATTACTCGAATTGTGGTCAGTGGCTAGTGATTGGTTCAAGGTTCAAGGTTCAAGGTTCAAAGTTCAAGGTTGACTCACTTCATTTAATTTATTCAGCGGTGTTCGCAGCCTACGGCACAAAGTTTAAGGTTTAACGGCGAATTACTCGAATTGTTGGCGGGAACTCTTAACTCTTACCGTTGCGCAAAGCGAGAGCAGAGAAAGCTCGCTTTCTATGCCGAGCCGAAGCAACGTGAGTGAACGAAGTGAACTAACTCTTAACTCTTAACTCTTAATTTTTAACTCTTAACTGCCATCAGTCTTGTGCCATGCGGCCGTTGCCGCCGTTGCCGAAGAGTAGGTTGAGGCCGAACTTGACATTGAAGTCTTTGGCATCGACGAGGTAGAAGCTGCTCATGTAGTCGCCCATGAGGTAGAGCTGCACGACGGTGCCTGGTGTGAAGACGAGGCCTACGCCCGGGTTGATGAAGTCGACCTTCTTGGAGTCGTAGACGACGGAGGAGCCGACGATGAGCTCGAACCAGTTGAAGAGGTTGACGCCGAGCGAGAGGGTGGTGTTGAAGCGGAAGGTGTTGGTGATGTTGCTCACGTTGAGTTCCGAGGGGTTCTTCTTGCTGAGCAGGCCGCGGTCGAGCTGTCCGTGGAAGAGGAGTCCGGCGCGGAACTTCTGGAGGAAGTTGTAGTTGCCGCCGAGGTAGAACTTGGTGGGGATGCTGTACCAGTAGTCGTTGGCTTTAGTCATCGAGGAGGGGCGTATGCCGTTGATGAGGTTCTGATATTGGGCGTTGAGGGAGTCGGAGTTGAGGCGTCCGCCGTGGAGCATGGTGGTGACGTCCTGACCGCCGAAGGTGACGGCGATGTGGCCGTCCTTGGGGCGCACGGCGTTGACGTTCTGGTTCCAATGGATGCCTGCGGAGATGTCGTCGATGGCGAGGGAGAAGGAGAAGGGACCCATGTCGTAGCGGGCGCCGATGTCGAAGGCCATGCCGCTGTTGCCTCTGAGTATGTTCTTGCTGTCGAGAGCGAAGCGGCCGTTGCTGTCGATGGAGGCCACACCTGCTGTGAGGAACTCGTAGTAGATGTCGGCGCGCACCTGGCTGTAGTCGGGGGCTGTGGTGAGCACGGCGGTGGTGTTGTCGGTCTGCACGTTGGCGAGGCCGTAGAGGTATTTGGCGCGTGCGCCGACGGTGAGGTTGATGGGTTCGATGTGGTATGCGGCGCCGATGGCCAACTCGGTGTAAGCCGTGCTGTTGAGGATGTCGCCACAGAGTATGTTGACTGTGGAGATGGGGCTGCCTGCGAGGTCGGTGTTACCCTTGCGGACGGCGTCGATGAGCTCGCTTGGTATGTTGACGTTGAAGTTGGTGACCAGGCGGCTGTTGAAGGTGAAGAACAGGTTGTCGACCTTGAAGCCGAAGCCGAAGATGTTGGCGTTGAGGCCGAAGTGGATGTTGTTGTCCACGCCGAGGGCGTCGAAGGCCTTGTTGATGTCGATGACCGTCACGGTGTCGCCCTGGGTGTGCATGAAGTCGCGTATAGCCAGTGGGCTTCCGAACTGCATGCCCACACCCGGGAGGCTGAGGTAGAAGGAGGCCTTGTTGGGGAAGAAGGCGGGGTTGAGCTCGCCGCTCTGCGGGGTGCGGAAGGTGTTATAGAAGAGGTTGTTGGTCTCGTTGTATTGGGCTTGGGCGCTACCGCAAAGGATGGCCAATACTGCTGCGATGATTGTCTTTTTCATGGTTTGTTCCTCCTTTGTCGGTTATTTGATGAGACCTTGGTTGGTGATGGGTATGTTGATGTTGGCCTGCGGGTGCACCGTGATGAAGGCGTTGATGTCGAGGTAGTCGTTGCGCCGTATGGAGACGTTGTTGGCGCCGTTGTCGGTGGCCAGGGTGAGATTGAATCCCAGCTTCCTTGTCTGCTTCAGGTCGCGTAGCCGTTGTTCGTTGATGGGCACGGGGATGACGGTGGCGCGTGTGCCGCTGGCCACATAGTGGCCTGTGGCGTCCATGGCCACGGGAGCAGCGGCGATGACGGTGTCGTGGATGAGGGTGTCGCCGATGATGTTGTTATTGGCGTCGATGAGGTAGGTGGAGATGTTGAACTTGGCGGGGATGCCGTTGTTGAAGGAGAGGGTGAGTTTGGCGTCGTTGAGGTTGACGGAGAGGCCGCGGGCTATGCTGTCGAGAGTCTGCTGTATGTCGAGACGCGGCAGGCTGTCGCCGTTGAGGTTGATGGTGAAGGAGTAGGGCAGACGGTTGATCTTGACGTCGAAGGGGAACTCGGCGTCGAGGTTCACGTCGTAGCTGATCATCACCTTGTCGAGGCTGTCGTAGAGTGTTTCATAGTTGGCTATCGGGTAGCTGAGGATGAACTGGTCGGTGAGCCAGAAGTGGTAGTCGAAGTCGACGCGAATGCGTTTGGGCAGGTCGTTGATGATGCTCTTCATGTTGATGTCTATGCGCTCCACGGTGTCGCCCTGCATGAGGTGCTTCAGGGTGGTGCTGCCGAGCGAGAGGCCCGTGAAGGGCACCTCGGTGCCGTCGTGCTTGGTGTAGTAAATCTTGATGTTGTCGACGCTCGACGAGACGTAGTTCTCGTTGTTGACCACCTCGGCCACGTTGCTCGGCGCATGGGCTTTGAAGAGGGCGTAGAGGTCGAGCCACAGGTCGCCGATGGTGATGTTGTCGTTGGCCAGCATCTGGTCGAACTCGGCGCCGTCGAACAGCGATATGTTGACGTAGTAGCGCATCGTGGTGTCCTTGCCGATCACGTTGGTCTTGGTGCCGCTCAAGCCGGGCGTGACGTTGCGCACGGTGTCGGCCAGCGTGGTGTCGAAGTAGATGGTGATGATGTCGGTGGTGTCATAGATATGACCCGTATAGGAGCTGCTGAGCATGCCGAGGATGTCGTGAAGCGTCATCCTGCCATGTGCAGCCGGCACACCGATGGTGGGGTCCATGGAGCCTTGCAGGCGTATGGGTTTCTTGAGAAGGGCCATGTCTTCGTCGCGCATGCAGGCCGAGAAGACCAGCAGCATGGCGGCGAGAGCGATAAAAGCTTTTCTTTTCATGGTATTATATATTGTTTGTTGTTATTACTCAATACGTTATCGGCCTCAATGGGCATATATGACGACTACAAAGTTACGTCATTATTTTTGATTGTGCAAGTTTTTTGTTGTGTTTTACTGTTTTTTCACCCGTCGCAGGTCGATGGTGTTCATGGCGTTGGAGCGCATGCCGCTGATGTTCTTGTGGGTGAAGTGCAGTATCTGGTCGTAGTAGAGCACCACCACGGGTGCCTGCTGCATGACGATGGCGTCCATGCGGCGGTAGAGGGCGTTGCGGCGTGCGGTGTCGGTGCAGCTGCGTGCTTCGACGTAGAGGCGGTCGAAGGTGCGGTCGGTGAAGCGCGTGTAGTTGGGGCCTGCGGGCGAGTGGTTGGGGCTGTAGAAGAGCGAGAGGTAGTTCTCGGCATCGGGATAGTCGGCCACCCACGAGCCGCGGAACCACGTCGCCTTGCCTTGCGCAATCTGCTCGCGAAGGGCCGCCGGCGGGTTGACGTCGACCTGTATGTCGATGCCCAGGAGGCCGAGCTGCTGCTGTATGTACTTGCAGAGGTCGAGGTAGTTGGACGTCGTGGCGAGGGTTATCTTGGGGAGGCCTTTGCCGTCCGGGTATCCTGCCTCGGCCAGCAGACGCTTGGCGCGCTCGGGGTCGTAGCTGTAGAACGGCTCGGCGGCGGCTCCCGGCAGGCCCACGGGGATGAAGCCTCCCTCGCCGGGGGTGCCTATGTTGTTGCGCAGGTAGCGCATCATCTTGCGGCGGTCGAAGCCGCAGTTGATGGCTTGCCGTATGCGGCTGTCTTTCAGGGGCGTGTCGTCGCCCTTCATGTTGAAGCCCAGGTATTCGGTGTTGAGGTACGGTGTGGAGGTCATGTTGATGCGGCCGGCATACTTCTCCTCCAGCGTGCCTTCGGAGGTGAGCAGCTCGTCCTTGTAGCTGGCGTCGAGCGAGTTCATGAAGTCGAGGTTACCTTTGACGAACTCCAGGAAGACCGTCTGGCGGTCGACGATGAAGGTCACCGCCACCGCGTCGAGGTAGGGGAGGCCGCTCTCGAAGTAGGCGGGGTTCTTGCGCATCACCAGCTTGACACCCTCTTTCCAATACTGGAACTGGAAGGGACCTGTGCCACAGGGGTGGTTGCGGAAGTCCTTGCCGTAGTGCTCCACCACCTCGTGCGGCACCACCGAGCAGTACACCATGCCCAGCAGGCTCAGGAAGGGGGCGAAGGGCTCCTTGAGGCGCACGATGAACGTGCTGTCGTCGGGTGCCTCGGTGCCGGCTACGGAGGCGAGCACCCATGCCCCCGGCGAGGCCACCGAGGGGTCGGTGATGCGGCCGAAGCTGTAGACGAAGTCCTCGGCCACCACGCGCCGCGTACTGTCGGCGGTGCCGAAGAGGGGGCTCTTGTGGAAGAAGACATCGTCGCGCAGGGTGAAGGTGTAGGTGAGGCCGTCGGCGCTCACCGTCCAGCTCTTGGCCACCGACGGCTGCACCTGCATGGCCTCCTGCTGAGCGCCCTCGGCGCCCTCGTCGACGGTGCTCAGCTCCACAAGCCCGTTGTACAGCTGGCGGCATGGCCATATCACGCTCTGGTCCTTGGCGAAAGCCGGGTCGAGCGTGGCGATGCCGGCGCTCTCGTTGTATCGGAATATCTGCTTGTCGTCGTGGCGGTGGCGCCCGCAGGCCGCCGTCAGCAGCAACAGGCCAATAATCAGCAGTCGTTTCATGTTTTTCATTTTATCGTTGAAACGCGGAAACTATTTGTGGACGACCTTGGCATTGGGATACTTGCTCATGTCGAGCTTGAAGTAGTTGTCGCCGAGGCCCTTCTTCACCTTCTTGATGTTGATGTTCACCTTGGCACCTTTCGCGCTCATCTTGAGCTCTTTCATCATGTAGTTGCTCTTCGACACCTTGACATTCACACTCTTGAGCTCGCTGTCCTTATCTATGGGGTCCCAGAACTCGATGTCGTAGTAGTCTTTTTTCTCCTTCATCTTGGCCTTGCGGTAGTCTTTGTAGATGCCCAGGTCGGCGCCGTTGTCCTTTTGCTTGGCCGTTGGTGTGTCGGAGATGTGCACGGAGTCTTTGGTGGCCACCCATTCCTGGGTGCCGTCGAAGCCCGACTCCATAGCTATCTCCTTGCCGAGCATCGAGAACGACATCAGGACCTTGAATTTGTCGTCCTTGCTGCCCATGACCATGTTGACGTTGGTCAGCGTGATGAAGGCGAGCGAGGTCTTCATTTCCATCGTCAGCTCGACACCGTTGGGGCTGCTCATCGTTTCGTCGCATTTGCGCATTATTTCGGCCACGTCGGCGGGAATCTGGGCCTGCACGTTGCCTATGGTCATCATGGCGACCATGATGGTAATCAGTAGCTTTCTCATGTTGTTTGCTGTTTGTTGTATACTGTTTTGCCGTCGACGACGGTCATCACTACGCTGTCGCCGTGCGAGGCGTAGACGAGGTCGGAGAGGCTCCGCACATCGGCTAGGAAGAGGCATGCCGGCTGGCCGGGGGCTATGGTGTGGCCGAGGGCGGCGATAGATAGTATCTGTGCGGCAGGCACCACCGTGGGGTCGCCGCGCCACCCTTTCTGCAGCAGGGCGGCGGTCTTCATCACCTCAATCATGTCGAGGTTGTTGCTGCTGGCGCTGCCGTCGGTGCCGAGGGCCACGTGGGCGCCGGCGTCGAGCAGCTCCAGCATCGGGAAGCGGTAGCCGCTGCCGAGCTTGAGGTTGCTGTTTGGGCAATGCACGCAGGTGATGCGGTGGTCGCCGATGAGTCGTATCTCGCTGTCGGAGAGGTGCAGGCAATGGGCGGCGATGATGTTGGGCCCCAGGAGGTCAAGGATGCCCAGCCGGTCGAGCCACTCCCACGGGCGGCAGCCGTGCTCGCGCAGACAGTCGTCCACCTCTTTCTGCGTCTCGCTCATGTGTATGTGCATCGGGAGCCCCAGCTCCTTGCATGCTTCGGCTGAACGTCGCAGCCCTTTCTCGCTGACGGTGTAGATGGAATGTGGCGCCAAAGACAGGTTGACGCCGGCATCGGAGCAGCGCCGCATCACATCGTCGAGCGTGTCAAGCTCGTCGGCGTCGCCGAAGAGGTTGAGGCCAAGCCGGGCGCGTATGCCGCTGTCGGCGACAGCTTGTGCCATTGCCGGCAGGCGGAAGTACATGTCGTTGAAGGCTGTGGTGCCGCTGGCCAGCATCTCGCGGCAGGCCTGCAGCGTGCCTCGGTAGACGAGTTCGTCGGTGAGGCGCTGCTCAGCCGGCCAGATGTATTCGTTGAGCCACACGTCGAGCGGCTGGTCGTCGCCGAGGCCGCGGAAGAGGGTCATCGGTGCGTGCGAGTGCATGTTGCACAGGCCGGGGAAAACAGAGAGCCCGTGCGCGTCAATGTCGGACGTGCACGGGCTATGGGGTGTGACGCTTGCGATAGCGGCACCTTCGATGACGATGTCTACGCTCTCACCGTCGAGGAGTGCGTCGGCTATTGTCATTGCACCAGAATCATCAGGTCGTTCTGCTGGCTCTTCACCACGCCGCCGCGTATGTCGAAGGTCTGCTCGCCCTCGTCGGTGACGATGCGGACGATGCCTTTGGCGAGCGACGAGATGATGGGTGCGTGGTTGTCGAGAATCTCGAACTTGCCGCCTGTGCCGGGCAGCTGCACCAGCTTGGCTTCGCCGTCGAAGACGGTGGCGTCGGGCTTGGTAATCTTTACTTTCATGGCTTATTTCGTTTCTGCCAATATCTTCTCGCCCTTCTCGATGGCTTCCTCTATGGTGCCGACCATCATGAAGGCCTGCTCGGGCAGGTAGTCGACCTCGCCGTCAAGTATCATCTTGAAGCCCTTGATGGTGTCCTCGATGTTGACGAACTTGCCCTCAAGGCCGGTGAAGGCTTCGGCCACGAAGAACGGCTGCGAGAGGAAGCGCTGCACGCGGCGCGCGCGGCTCACTACAAGCTTGTCCTGTTCGCCAAGCTCCTCCATGCCGAGGATGGCGATGATATCCTGCAACTCGTTGTAGCGCTGCAGCATCTGCTTCACACGCTGGGCGGTCTCGTAGTGCTCCTCGCCGACGATGTCGGGCGAAAGGATACGTGATGTGGAGTCGAGCGGGTCGACGGCAGGGTAGATGCCGAGCTCTGAAATCTTACGCGAGAGCACCGTCTGGGCGTCGAGGTGGGCGAAGGTGGTGGCAGGCGCGGGGTCCGTCAAGTCGTCGGCAGGCACGTAGACGGCCTGGACCGATGTGATGGAACCGCGGTTGGTGGAGGTGATGCGCTCCTGCATGAGGCCCATCTCGGTGGCCAGCGTGGGCTGGTAACCCACGGCCGACGGCATACGGCCCAGCAGAGCCGACACCTCGGAACCGGCTTGCGTGAAGCGGAAGATGTTGTCTATGAACAGAAGGATGTCGCGACCGCCGGTCTTCTCGTCGCCGTCGCGGTAGTATTCGGCGAGGGTGAGACCGGCCAGAGCCACACGTGCACGGGCGCCGGGCGTCTCGTTCATCTGGCCGAAGACCATGGTGCACTTGGAGTCCTTCAGGGCTTCCTTGTCGATCTTGCTGAGGTCCCAGCTGCCTTCTTCCATGCTTTTCTTGAACTCGTCGCCGTACTTGATGACGCCGGCTTCTATCATCTCGCGCAGCAGGTCGTTACCCTCACGGGTACGCTCTCCGACGCCGGTGAACACCGACATGCCGGAGTACTTCTTTGCGATGTTGTTGATAAGCTCCTGGATGAGCACCGTCTTGCCCACGCCGGCGCCTCCGAAGAGGCCGATTTTGCCGCCCTTCAGGAAGGGCTGTATCAGGTCGATGACCTTGATACCGGTGTAGAGTATCTCCTGGCTGGTGCTGAGGTTCTCGAACTTCGGGGGCTCGCGGTGGATGCTGTAGCGCTTCTCGCATTCAGGCGCGGGCATACCGTCGATGGTCTCACCGATGACATTGAACAGACGTCCGTTGATGTTCTCACCCACGGGCATCGAGATGGGACCGCCGAGGGAGACGACCTCCATGCCGCGCTCCAATCCGTCGGTGGAGTCCATAGCGATGCAACGCATAGTGTTCTCGCCGATATCCTGCTGGCATTCGAGGATGATGTCTGTGCCGTCGGGGCGGCGTACGCTGAGGGCGGTGTAGATGTCGGGCAGGTTTTCGCCTTCGGGGAAGGTGATGTCGACAACTGCGCCAATGATTTGCGATATTTTACCTTTCAGTTCCATATACTTGTATATACTTATTGACTATAATAATTGCGGTGCAAAGATACACACTTTTTTGAAACTGGCAAAAAAAAGTTTGCCTCCAGCTTGATTTGGCCGGAGGCAAACATTTATTCAACCGTTCTATGGCGGTGATTACTTGATTCTCATCTTGTAGAACGAGCGGTATACGAACACCAGAGCTATCACGAGGAAGGCCACGCCGAACCAGGGGGCCATGCCGCGGAAGCCTTCGCTGATGGCTATCTCCATAGCCAGCACGCCGAAGAGGGTTGTGAACTTGATGATGGGGTTCAGAGCCACGCTGGAGGTGTCCTTGAAGGGGTCGCCAACGGTGTCGCCCACGACGCTGGCGTCGTGCAGCGGGGTGCCCTTGGCCTGCATGTCGACCTCGACGACCTTCTTGGCGTTGTCCCAGGCGCCGCCGGCATTGGCCATGAAGACGGCCTGGAACAAACCGAAGACGGCGATGCTGATGAGGTAGCTGATGAAGAGGCAGACAGCGTTCTGGCCGCCGATGCTCTCGGGGCTCGAGAGGCAGGCGAAGGCGAGGGCGAAGCAGAAGATGGCGATGAAGATGTTGATCATGCCTTTCTGTGCGTAGTTGGTGCATATCTTGACCACTTCCTGGCTCTTCTCGATGTCGGCCTTCTTGGGGGCATTGGGGTCGAGCTTGATGTTGTCCTTGATATACTCAACAGCACGGTTGGCGCCGGTGGTCACGGCCTGCATCGAGGCGCCGGTGAACCAGTAGATGACGCAGCCACCGAGGATGAAGCCGAGGATGCTGTAGGGGTTAAGCAGGTTGAGGATGCTCTCGGGGGCAATGCCGAGGGTCTTGTTGATCATCAGGATGAGGCTGAAAATCATCGTGGTGGCACCCACGACGGCGGTACCGATGAGCACGGGCTTGGCAGTAGCCTTGAAGGTGTTGCCGGCGCCGTCGTTGGCCTCGAGGTAGTATTTTGCTTTCTCAAAGTCGGGCTTGAAGCCGAACTCGCTCTCCACTTCCTTGGTGGTCTTCTCGATGTCGTCCTCGATGAGGCTCAACTCGTAGACACTCTGGGCGTTGTCGGTCACAGGACCGTAGCTGTCGACGGCGATGGTCACAGGACCCATGCCGAGCATACCGAAGGCCACGAGGCCGAAGGCGAAGATGCTGTAGTAGGGGCCGAAGACGTCGCCCAGGCCGAAGAACGACGAGGCGAAGTAAGCGATGACCATCAGCACGAAGAACACCATACCCGTCCAGAAGCCACCCATGTTGCCGGCCACAAGGCCGCTGAGGATGTTCAGCGAAGCGCCGCCCTGCTCGGAGGCTTTGACAACCTCTTTGACGTGCTTCGAGGTGGGCGAGGTGAAGAGCTTGGTGAACTCGGGGATGAGGGCTGCGCCGAGGGTGCCGCAGCTGATGATGATGCTCAGGGCAAGCCACCAGTTGTTGCCGAGGCCGCCGAGGATGAAGTAGGAAGCGCAGAAGGTGCCGATGATGCTCATGATGGAGGTGATCCACACCAGCGAGGTCAGGGGCTGCTCAAAGTTGATGTCGTCGGCCTTGCCGTACTTGGCCTTGGCCATAGCGCCATTAATATAATATGAAAGCACAGAGGCGATGATACCGAGGATACGCATGACGAAGATCCACACCAGCAGCTTAACCTGCATCGTGGGGTCGGGAACAGCGAGGAGGATGAAGCTCACAAGGGCAACGCCGGTGACGCCGTAGGTCTCGAAACCGTCGGCGGTGGGTCCGATGCTGTCGCCGGCATTGTCACCGGTGCAGTCGGCGATGACGCCGGGGTTGCGGGGGTCGTCCTCGCCAATCTTGAAGACCACCTTCATCAGGTCGCTTCCGATGTCGGCAATCTTGGTGAAGATACCGCCGGCGATACGCAAGGCGCTGGCGCCGAGGCTCTCGCCGATGGCGAAACCTATGAAGCAGCTGCCTGCCAGATTCTCGGGCATGAACAGCAGGATGATGAGCATGAGGACGAGCTCAACGCAGATAAGCACGATGCCGATGCTCATACCGGCACGCAGCGGGATATTGAGCAGGTCGAGGGGCTTGCGGCGCAACGAGGCGAAAGCCATGCGGGCGTTGGCGTAGGTGTTCATGCGCACACCGAACCAAGCCACACCGTAGGAGCCGAGGATGCCGATGACCGTCCATCCGAGGATGAGCACAACGGCGCCGCCGCTCATGTGGCTGAGGACGCCGAAGTACAGGGCAATGGCTGCACCGATGAAGAGGAAGAGGAGCAAGAGGAACTTGCCCTGCTGCTTCAGGTAAGTGGAGCAGGTCTTGAAGATGACGTTGCCGATCTCAAGCATCGACTTGTGGGCCTTGAGCTTGCGCACCTTGCTGAACTGCCAGAAGCCGAAAAGAAGGCCGAGTACGACGACGGCGAATCCCCAGTAGAGGATGCCGGCGTCTGACGAAGAAGCGAAACCTTGTGGCATTTCGAGGTCTGCCTCGCTGGCAAAGGCCAAAAATGGCGCTGCCAGAGCGATGATAGTAGTTGCTAATTTCTTCATATATAGTTTTTTTTGTTAATTTCACATTTCTGAAACGAAGTACAAATATAATTTTTTTTGGACAAACAACGAAAAAAAATATAATTTTAACATTTCAAACCCGCCTCGACCGTCATTCCGGCAAAGCCACCCATCGGCAAAAGCACGCCGCCCCCTTGTCGACCCATCTCCACACGTCCTTAACGGCTACTAAACGGCTACTAAACGGCTACTAAACGGCTACAAGACCCTATGGCAACCTCTACGCTTCCCCTTCGGCTCCGGAACGGCAGTTCTTCAGTACTTCAACGATACTTCTTCAGTAGTTCTTCAGTCAAATACTGAAATACTACTGAAGAACTACTATGGAAATGCCGTAGTGGCTCCACAGGGACTCCTTGCCGGAACTGGGGCAAAACCGAAAGGAAAAAAAGTCGGAATCCGGAGTTGTGAACGGAGCTGTTTGAAACTTTTTTTTATTATATTGAATTTTATTTGTATTTTTGCACCATGATTAACAACAACGACATGGCTGCACAGACAGCCGAATTCTTACTGACAGTGAAAGCGGTAAAGCTCAACAACGAGCACCCGTTCACATGGGCGTCGGGCCGCAAATCGCCCATTTATTGCGACAACAGGGTGACACTTTCTTACCCCGAGATACGCACTTTTATCCGCCAGCGCTTCACGGATATCGTCAAAGATATGTGGGGTGACGTCGACGTCATTGCCGGCGTGGCCACGGGCGGCATCGCCCAGGGCGCCCTGGTGGCCCAGGAACTGGGCAAACCCTTTGTGTATGTGCGCTCCGAGCAGAAGAGTCACGGCCTCACCAACCAGATCGAGGGTGAGATCCACGAAGGTCAGTCGGTGGTGGTCATCGAGGACCTCGTGTCGACCGGCAAGAGCTCCCTCATCGCCGTCAAGGCGCTGCGCGAGAAAGGCTGCGTGGTCAAAGGCATGGCCGCCATCTTCACCTACGGCCTCCAGGTGGCCGCCGACAACTTCAAGGAACAGGACGTCGAACTGGTGACGCTCACCGACTACGACACGCTCATCGGCGTGGCCAAAGAGCGCCAGTTCATCCGCCCCGAAGCCCTGGAAAGCCTCGCGGCTTGGCGCGTCAACCCCGAGCAGTGGAGCAAGGATCACGGCGAGTAAATGACTGAAAGGCGACATATCGTGTTGCTGGCGACGGCCTTGGCCTTCACCCTCCACCTCTCGCCATCCCCCCTGCAGGCGCAGGACAGCGTCATGCGGGTGGAACTGCCTGAAGGGCAACGGATAGAGCTAGTGTGGGTCGAAGGCGGCACATTCACCATGGGCAGCAACGAGGCCCGCGGCGTCGACAAGCGCTACGAGAGCACCCGTCCCGAGCACCAGGTGACCGTAAAAGGCTGCTACGTAGGACGCCACGAGGTGACGCAGGCGCAATGGCGTGCCGTGATGGGCGAGAACCCGTCGCACTTCACAGGCAACGACTCGCTGCCCGTGGAGCAGGTGACGTGGACCGACGCACAACGCTTCACAGCCTTGCTGAGCCAGATGACGGGCCACCGCTTCCGCCTGCCCACCGAGGCCGAGTGGGAGTATGCCGCCCGCGGCGGCAACCGCGCCGACGGCCAGCCCTATGCCGGATGCGACCGCAACCGTCTACCCGAGTATGCGTGGTTCTGCGTCAACAGCGACGGCCACACGCACCCCGTGGGGCGTCTGTTGCCCAACGCGCTGGGACTCCACGACATGGGCGGCAACGTCGCCGAGTGGTGCTCCGACTGGATGGCCCCCTACACCGAGGCGGCGCTGAGCGACCCCCGCGGCCCCAAGGAGGGCGACAGCCGTGTGCTGCGCGGAGGCCACTACAACAGCACCTCGCCCGGCTGCGCGGTGTTCGACCGCGGATGGTATGTACCCTCAGGCAAGACCGAATACTACGGACTCCGCGTGGTCATGGAGCCGGATGCCGAACCCGACATGGACGAAAAAGAAGCCTTCGATGCGTATAAAAGATAGGGATTTCACATCGTTCATCGACGAAGCCGAGCTCGACGCCATCGTGCGACGGCTGGCCGCCGAGGTGAGCCGCGACTACGCCGGTGGCGACCTCGTGGCCTGTCCGGTGCTCACCGGCGCCTACATGTTCGCCGCCGACTTGCTGCGCCGACTCACGGTGCCATGCGAGGTACGCTTCGTGAAATACTCCTCCTACGAGGGCATGAGCAGCACCGGAACCGTGAGCTGCCAGATGCCGTTCCCGCCGAGTGTCCAAGGACGCGACGTGCTGATAGTGGAGGACGTGATAGACAGCGGCATCTCCATGCGCCACCTGCTCGACGAGCTTCAGACCCTGAAACCCAGGGGCGTCAGGATATGCGCGCTCTTCTACAAGCCCGCAGCCTTCAAGGGCGGCTACAAGGTCGACTACATCGGCCGCGAGATAGGCAACGAGTTCATCGTCGGCTACGGCATGGATTACGACGAGCAGGGACGCACCCTGCCCGAAGTGATGAGGGTGAGTTGAGAGTTTTGAGTTATGAGTTAAGAGTTATGAAAAACAGACATTGCAGATTTTTGATTATGGCGGCGCTGGCAGTAGTGCTGCTGGCCGGCTGTAAGAAAGACAAGCCGACGCTCAACGTCAGCGACAGCGAGGTGACAGGCACCTGGCGCAAGAATGGCACAAACGAGTTCTGGTGCTATCGTGGCGACCATACCGGCTGCAAATACAACACCGACGAAGGTTTCTCGGAGGAGTTCCCCAGCTACACATACGAGTGGAGCGTCAGCGAAGACCAACTGCGCCACGTGACCTACGAGCAGGGCGTGCCGATAACGAGGACATACACTATTACCGCCATCAGCTCGTCGAGCATGGAGCGGGAAGAGGAAGTGGGGACATACAATCTGACCAAGATATGAAAAAAGGCTGGAAAATAGCGCTGATAAGCTTGGGCTCTCTGCTGGGACTTGTGATAGTCGTCGTGGCTGTGGCCCTGTGGCTGGTGTTCACCCCCGCCCAGCTGACAAAGATTGTGAACCGCGTCGCCGCCAACTATGTACAGGCGGAGACTCACTTCGACCGTGTCGACCTGACGCTCTTCAAGACCTTCCCCGACGCGGGGCTGAAGATCGACAACGTCTACATCGTGAACCCTATGGATGGTGCCCCTAACGACACGGTGGCGCGCATAGGCAGCCTCACACTGGGTCTCGACGTGAAGGCTTTCCTCAAGGAGAACAAGGTTATCGTGCATCAGGTGCTTGTCGACGACGTGGCCGCCAACCTCTATATCGACAAAGAGGGTAGGGGCAACTACGACGTCTTCCCCAAGAGCAACGACACCACCTCGAGCACCTTCAGCCTCGACAGCTTGCCGCAGATGGACCTCCGCAAGATAAGGATCGACGACCTCGACGCTCGCTTGCTCGACGAGAAGGACGGCATGGATGCCGCCATCGAGCAGCTGTGCCTCGGTGTGACAGGCACCCTGACGGAAGGTCAGATAGACGCCAAGCTTGACATCGACGGCAAGCAGATAGCCGTCGACATGCGCGACAGCACAGGTGCCACCACCTTGGCGGCCGTACTCGAAGGCCTCAATGTGGCACTCAAAGGCGAGGGCAACCTCGACAACGTCGACGGCCGGCTCAAGCTCACCGTCGAAGGCGGCACGTTGAACACCGGCGGCACCGAGATGATCAACGAGAACCTGCGCGCTTCCAAGAACGACCTGCTCCACCTCAAAGTGCCCTTCAAAGCCGACCTGCAGAAGATGCACATCGTGCTCGACGAGAGCGAACTGCAGCTCGACGACTATGCCCTCGGCCTGCAGGGCGACGTGCAGCTGAAGAACGCCGACGAGCCCATGGCCGTGGATGTGGAGCTGCACACCGACGGCCAGTGGCAGGTGGCTCCGCTGCTCGACCTGCTGCCGGCACAATATGTCAGCTTCCGGAAGGACATGAAAGAGCTGGACGGCAAGGTGGAACTCGCCGCCACAGCCAAAGGCACCGTGACCGACAGCACCATGCCGCTCATCGACGCACAGGTGAAGCTCGCCGACGGCCGCTTCTACATGCCCAAAAGCCTGCCCTACAACATCAACCGCATCAACGGCGACCTCGCCGCCAACCTCAACCTCGGCAAGGGCGGCATAAGCAAGGTGAAGATAAACAGCCTTAAAGCCCACACCCGCAACACCGACGTCAGCGTCAAGGGTAAGGTGGACGACCTGCTGGGCGACATGCGCGTCGACGCCACCGTCAAAGCCGCGCTGCCTCTCGAAGACGCCATGCCCATGGTTCCCGACAGCCTCAAGCTCGACGCCGACGGCAAGGCCGACATAGACATCGCCGCCGTCTTCCGCATGAGCGACATCAACGCGAAGGCATACGAGAAGATTAAGGCCGACGCCGACATCAAGATTAAGAGCCTCGACCTGACATTCGACACCATACACGCCACATCGCCCGACCTCGGCATCAAGCTGCGCATGCCCGCCACCGAGCACTCGGGCAAGATGGCCGACGCCTATGTCAAGAGTGGTGTGTTGAAGGTGAAGTATGGCCAGCACATAAATGCCACGCTTGAAAAGGCCGACATCGGAGCTGGGGTCAACAACCCCATGAAAGAACAGATTGCTGCAGCCTTCAACATCAAGGTGGGGGAGACCGAGGCCAACATAGACTCCATGATGGTGTCGCTCGAAGCGCTGGCATTCAAAGGCTCCGTGCGACTCGACAGCACACAGAAGAACGTCATACGCCAGTACAACCCCGACGTTGACCTCGACCTCCACGGCGCCGTTCTCTACATGCCCGATCTTCCCGATGCCGTCCGTCTCTCGCAGCTCGCCGTCGACTACAGCCCCCGTGGCGCCAACCTGCGCACGGCAGAGGTGAAGCTCGGCCACAGCGACTTCCAGCTCTACGGCACCGTCAACAACCTCGAGCAATGGCTCGACAAGAAGGAAATACTCAAGGCCGACCTCAACTTCACGTCAGGCTACGCCGACGTCGACCAGCTGCTTAACCTCGTCAGCGGCATCGGCTCCGACAAAGACAGCATAGAGAAGATGCGCGAGGAGGACAACGTCCCCAAAGACGCCAACCCCTTCATTGTGCCCAAGGATGTCGACGTGACACTCCACACGCACATCAAGCGCTGCATCGCCTTCAACAACGACCTCAACGATGTCGCCGGCGCTGTCACCGTCAACGACGGTCTGGCGGTGCTCGACCAGATAGGCTTCGTCTGCAAAGCCGCCACCATGCAGCTCACGGCCATGTACAGCTCGCCCAGACCCAGCCACCTCAACGTGGCGCTCGACTTCCATCTGCTCGACATACAGATTGACGAGCTCATAGAGATGATTCCTACCATCGACACTCTCGTGCCTATGCTCAAGGACTTCAACGGCAACGCCGACTTCCATCTTGTGGCCAGCACTTACCTCAACGCACACTACCAGCCCCTCATGAGTTCTCTGCGCGGTGCTGCTGCAATCACCGGCAAAGAGCTGACAGTCTTGGATAACAAATCCGTCGGACAGATTGCCAAACTCATGGGCTTCAAGAGCTGGAAAGAGAAGGACAACAAGCTGACCATCGACAGCCTCGATGTTGAGCTGACTTGCCTCAACAGCATCATCGAGGTCTATCCCTTCCTCCTGAACGTTGGCAAGTATCAGATTTGCGCCTCCGGCATGCACTCGCTCGACAACAAGTGCGGCTATCACGTGGAACTGCTGAAGAACCCCTTGATGGCTAAGATTGGCGTAGACATCAAGGGCGACCTCTCCAACCCCAAGATATCACTTGGCTCCGTGCGCTATGCCGACTACTACAAGCCGGAGAAACAAGGTGTCGTGGAGAAGCAGACACTTGAACTGAAAAGACAACTGAAAGAAGCTTTGCAAGCAAAGGTAAGATAAAAGGCTATGGGAATATTCCACCGATACAACAGCACCATACACGGCAACTACCGCAAGGCATATCTGCGCAGCGGCCTCATCACGGGCCTCTTGCTCTCTGCCTACGTGCTGATACGCCTCCTCATGGGCAAGCCGCTCGAGAGTCCTACCTCTTATGTCAGCGACGCCGTGATGCTGGTGGCGGTGTTCCTCTTCATGGCCTTCTACCGCAACTCGTTGCCCGACAAGAAAATCACCCTCAAGGAAGCCATGCTTTTTGGCATCGGCACAGCCGTCGTCGCAGCCTTCATCTACGGCCTGGCACTCTGGGCCTTCGGCCTTGCCTTCCCTCAGCAGACAGCACTCTTCTCCACCACCATGACCGGCAACGAGGTGACTACCCAAGACCCACAGCTGCACTACTGGGCCGCCTGGTGGGCCATCTACTCTTTTGTGATGATGGCGCTGCTCGGCAGCTTCGGCGCCTTCGTGGCGGCCATCTTCTTCCGCAACGAGAAGTCAGACATCAAGAATCGAAAAAAATAAAGCATTATAATTATGGACATATCAATAGTAGTACCTTCCTACAACGAGGCCGAGTCGCTTCCGCATCTGGCCGAGTGGATAGACAGAGTCATGAAAGAACATGGCTTCAGCTACGAGGTGATCATCGTCGACGACGGCTCCAACGACGGCACGTGGCAGGCGGCCGAGAAGCTCCATGCCGCCAACCCCGCCTATCGTGGCATCAAGTTCCGCCGCAACTACGGCAAGTCGGCAGCCCTCAACACAGGCTTCGCCGCCGCTCAGGGCGATGTGGTCATAACCATGGACGCCGACCTGCAGGACAGCCCCGACGAGGTGCCCGAGCTCTACCGCATGATCAAGGAGGATGGCTTCGACCTCGTCTCCGGATGGAAGAAGAAACGTTACGACAGCAAGATAGCCAAGAACATTCCCTCCAAGTTCTTCAACTGGACCACCCGCAAGATGAGCGGCATCTACCTCCACGACTTCAACTGCGGCCTCAAAGCCTACCGCCACGATGTGGTGAAAAGCATCGAGGTATACGGCGAGATGCACCGTTACATACCCGTCATCGCCAAGTGGGCCGGCTTCGGCAAGATAGGGGAGAAGGTTGTCCAGCACCGCAAGCGCGAGTTCGGCGTCACCAAGTTCGGCATGAACCGCTTCGTCAACGGCTACCTCGACCTCATGAGCATCATGTTCATGAGCCGCTTCGGCAAGCAGCCCATGCACTTCTTCGGCCTCATAGGCAGCGGAGCCTTCCTGCTCGGCTTCGTGGCCTTCGTCGTCCTCTGCGTGATGAAACTCTGCAACCACATTTCGCTGACCAACAGCGTGTGGTTCTACGTCTCCATCCTGTTCATACTCATGGGCACCATGCTCTTCCTCGCCGGCTTCATCGGCGAACTCGTCTGCCGCAACTCATCCACCCGCAATCAATACCTAATCGAAAAAGAACTTTAACCCCCAAACTCTTACCGTTGCGCCCAAGCAACGTGAGTAAACGAAGTGAACTAACTCTTAACTCATAACTCTTAACTCATAACTGATATTAACTCTTAACTCTTAACTGAAATGAGCCTCCAATGTGGTATAGTAGGACTGCCCAACGTGGGCAAGTCGACGCTCTTCAACTGCTTGAGCAACGCTAAAGCACAAGCCGCCAATTTCCCATTCTGCACCATCGAGCCCAACGTCGGCGTCATCACCGTCCCCGACGAACGCCTCGCCAAACTCGTCGAGATTGAGCGTCCGGCGAGCGTGGTGCCCGCCACCGTCGAGATTGTCGACATCGCCGGCCTCGTCCGCGGCGCCTCCAAAGGCGAAGGCCTCGGCAACAAGTTCCTCGCCGACATCCGCAACTGCGACGCCATCATCCACGTCCTGCGCTGCTTCGACGACGACAACATCACCCACGTCGACGGCTCCGTCGACCCCGTGCGCGACAAGCTCACCATAGACACCGAGCTGCAGTTCAAAGACCTCGAGACCATAGAGAACCGCTACGACAAAGAGGTCAAGAAAGGCAAAGCCGGCGGCGACGCCCGCGCCAAGAAGCTCGTCGAGGTCATGGATCTCTACCGCGACGCACTCCTCGCCGGCAAGAGCGCCCGCACCGTACAGCTCGACGAGAACCAGGCCGAAGTGGCGCGCGACCTCATGCTCCTCACCACCAAGCCCGTCATCTACGTGTGCAATGTCGACGAGAGCTCTGTGGTGAACGGCAACAAATACTCGCAAGCCGTAGCCGACGCCGTCAAGGACGAGAACGCCGAAGTGCTCCTCATCGGCGCCGGCATCGAGGCCGACATCGCCGAACTGGAGACCTACGAGGAGAAGCAGATGTTCCTCGAAGACCTCGGCCTCAAGGAAAGCGGCGTCAACCGCCTCATCAAGGCCGCCTACCGCCTCCTCGGCCTCCAGACTTTCCTCACAGCAGGCCCCAAGGAATGCCGCGCATGGACCTTCAAGAAGGGCATGAAAGCCCCTCAGACGGCCGGCATCATTCACTCCGACTTCGAACGCGGCTTCATTCGCGCCGAGGTGATCAAGTACGACGACTATGTCACCCTCGGCTCCGAGGCCAAGTGCCGCGAGGCAGGCAAGATAGCCGTCGAGGGCAAAGACTATGTCGTCCAGGACGGCGACATCATGCACTTCAGGTTTAATGTATAACCGCAAAGCCTATCAAGCGCATTAAGCTCATACTATCCATCGCTGCATTGGCGCTCCTGGCCTCCTGTTCCACTCAGAAGGCCACGTGGCCCAACGTCCAGTACCACAACATCACCTGTCACTACAACGTCTGGTGGAACGGCAACGAGAGCCTCAAGGCTGGCCGCGAGAAGCTCTACAAAGCCGCCGTCGACGACTACACCCGTCTCATTCCGCCCGAGAACCTCGGCACCGAAGAGACTGCCCGCACCGTCAACCCCGAGATGGACCGCGCCATAGAGAAGAGTGTCAAAGGTATCAAGAAGCACAGCATCTACCTCAAGGGTGAAGAACACGTTCCCTACATCAAAGAGTGCTACCTCCTCTCGGCCTACGCCACCTTCTACAAGCAGGATTTCGTGTCCACAGCCAACACCGCCAATATCCTCGTCTCCCAGTTCCAGGGCACACGCGCCGGCGACGAAGGGGCCATACTCCTCGCACGCTGTCTCATACGCGAGAAACGCTACGCCGAAGCCGAAGCGGCTCTCGACCAGTTGGCCGACAACCTCGCCCGTGGCAACTTCTCACGCTCTCAGCGCGACAAGCTTTACACAGCCCTCGTCGAGGCCACCCTCCCTCAGGAGAAATACAAGAAGGCCGCCGAGAACATACGGCTCGCCATCGACGCCTCACGCTCCTCCCGCGCTAAGGCTCGCCTGACTTTCCTCCTGGCACAGATCTACCAGCAGCTCGACAAACGCCCCGTGGCGGCCAAATACTACCACAAGGTGCTCTCCTACGGCCCCGAGTACGTCATGGAGTTCAACGCCCGCCTCGGCGAAGCATCATGCGCCGACATAGCATCCCTCAGCCCTGCCGACATCGCCAAGCTCGAACGGCAGCTCGACAATATGCTACGCGACGGCAAGAACGAGGAATACCGCGACCAGATTTACTACGCCAAAGGCGAGATGTACCTCGGCCTCAAGGACGCCCAGCGCGCCTGCGACAACTACCGCCTCTCCGTGGCCGTGTCGCGCAACAATCCTGCCTGCAAGGCACGCTCGGCCGTACGCCTCGGACAGGTGCTCTACGAGCAATACGAGAACTACCCGCTCGCTCAAATATACTATGATACTGCCATGCAGATCATCACCCCCGACTATCCGCACTACCGCGCTATCAAGAACCGCCACGACATCCTCACCGAGCTGGTGTCCTACACCTCCGTCTACTCCCGCATCGACAGCCTCCTCGCCGTAGCCGCTCTCCCCGAACAGCAGCAGATAGCCCTCATCAACGCCAAGATCGACACTCTCCGCAAGCGCGAGCAGGAGCAGCGCGAGCGTGAGCTCCTCGCCGAAATGGCAGCCGACGCCAAAGCCCAGCAGAACACGCTCTCCGGCGACTGGTATTTCTACAACGCCAACACGGTCTCCAAGGGCAAGGAGACTTTCCGACAGCGCTGGGGCTTGCGTACGCTCGAAGACCTCTGGTTCCTCTCCAACAAGAACACGATGCTCGTCCTCGACAATCCGCCCGAGGATGACAACGACGATATCTCCGACTCCGACACCACCGACACCGACACGCTGAACTCCAAGCTCAACACCCAAAACTCAAAATACGGCAACCCCGACGACCCACACTCCGTGGCCTACTACCTCAAGGATCTGCCCACGTCGCAGCAACAGCTCGACTCGCTCGACTCGCTCACCGCCTCCGCACTCCTCGGCGCCGCCTACATCTACCACGACGGCATCAACAACACTCCACGCGCACTTGAATGCTACCTCCGCCTCGCACGCGACTACACCCACCACGACGACATCGTCCAGGCTTTCTATATGCTCTACCGCATCTACGACCGGCAGGGCAACACCCCGCAGGCCAACTACTACCGCGACATGGTCCTCCGCGGCTTCCCCGACTCCGATTTCGCCAACCTCATCCGCGACAACGAATACTACCGCCAGCTGATAGCTCGCGACCAACGCATCGAGGACGACTACCTGCAGCTCTATAATCTCTACAACTCCCACCGCTACCGCCAGACCATCACCCTCGCCGAGCAGGCCGAAGAGCTCTACCCGGCCAACCCCAAGCTGCAGCGCTTCCGCCTCTGGCGCGCTCTCGCCACAGCCAACCTCGGCGACACCCCTTCGGCTACCAAGCAGCTGCAGGGCATCCTGCAATCGGCTCCCGCCGGCGACTCCATCATCCCCATCGCGCAAGCCTACCTCGACTTACTCAACAGCGACAGCACACGCCTCGCCAATGCCAACAACGAGGACATCACCCCGGCCGAGGAACGCCGCGCCAGACAGAACTCCGCCACCCCGACAGATGTCAAGACTCGCGACGCCGAGGAGGAACTGCCGCCCGAGGCACGCATCTTCCGCTTCCGCGAACGGCAGCAATACTATGTCATCATCATCGTCGACGACCGCCGCGTGCAAGCCACAGAGCTGCAGTACCGCCTCTCCGACTTCAACACGCAGTTCTACTCCAACGCCGGCTACAAGGTCAACGCATCGCTCTTCACCGACACCACACAGCTCATCACCGTCCACCGCTTCATCGACGACCAGGAGGCTCTCAAATACTACCGCCACCTCGGCTCCGCGGAAAGCCCTCTCGCCAAGCTCAGCGCTAAGGACTACACTCTCTTCTTCATCTCCACACAGAACTACGCCACCTTCTACAACCGCAAGAACATACCCGCCTACCTCGCCTACTTCCGCAAATACCACCTCGACAAAGCTAACCCCTGACACCCAAAAAACGATAATTTATAAACTTTAAACATTATATCACCATGGCAAAGACAATGGAAATGGAAACCACAGCCATCAACATCATCACCGACGGCACAGTTATCAAAGGCGACATCGTCGCAACAGGCGACTTCCGCCTCGACGGCACCCTCCAGGGCAACATCCAGCTCAACGGCAAACTCGTCGTCGGCGACACCGGCGTCGTCACCGGCAACGTGCTCTGCCAGAACGCCAACATCATCGGCACCGTCAACGGCAACCTCTCCGTCAAAGAACTCCTCTCGCTCCACACCACAGCTCGCGTACGCGGCGACATCCTCATCAACAAGCTCTCCATCGAGCCCGGCGCCGTCTTCTCGGGCAAATGCCGCATGATCGACGAGGTCAAGGCCCAGCACGACGCTCAACCCGCCGAAGAGGCACCCGCAGAAGCCTGATGGAACAGCTCAAAGCTCTCTTCCATAAGTGGGCCGGCGAACCGTGCACCCAGTGTCTCGCACTCGGCGCCAACGGCTCCTCGCGGCGCTATTACCGCATCATTGGCGACACTCGCCGCTGCATCGGCGCCATAGCCTCCGACGTGCGCGAGAACGAGGCTTTCTTCGCCTATTCACGCCACCTCCACGCTCGCGGCATCAACGTCCCCGAGCTCTACGCCGTCCACGACGACCGCCGCCGCTACCTCCAGCAGGACCTCGGCGACCTCTCGCTCTACGGACTCCTCTACGAGAAAAAGCAGAAGGGTGGGGGATTCGACGCAGAGATGCTGGCTCTCTACCGCCAGGCCCTCGCCGACCTGCACGACATTCAGGTGGCCGGACGCGACATGGACTTCAGCGTCGCCTATCCGCGGCCGGCGTTCGACTCCCGCAGCATCCTCTGGGACCTCAACTACTTCAAATACAACTACCTCAAACTGCAGCACATTCCCTTCGACGAAGACCGCCTCGAGGACGACTTCCAACGTCTCGCCGGCAGGCTCCTCTCCGCCGACACCAACTACTTCCTCTACCGCGACTTCAACCCGCGCAACATCATGGTAGTTGAAAATTCAAAATTGAAAATTGAAAATTCGCTGACGCACAACAATAATTCTCAATTCTCAATTCTCCTACCTGCTTCGCAGGCCTTGAGCACCGCTGAAAAAAAATCAAATCCAGCGAAAAATTCTCAATTGTTCTACATCGACTACCAGGGCGGACGACGCGGCGCCGCACAGTACGATGTCGCCTCGCTCCTCTTCAGCGCCAAGAGCGACCTGCCCCAGGCCTTGCGCAACGAGCTGCTGCAGCACTATGTCTCGCTCCACGGCGACCCCCATTTCATGGACCATTTCTGGCACTATGTCCTCCTGCGCATCCTCCAGACCCTCGGCGCCTACGGCTATCGCGGCCTCTTCGAACGCAAGCCCTACTTCATCGAGAGCATACCCCTCGCACACAACAACCTGCGACGCCTCGTCGAAGACCATCCCGACCTCCTCGCCGACCTCCCCGAGCTGCAATCCATCGTTCATAGGTTAGGTGCAATGACTCCAACCGCCAACCCCCAACCTCCAACTCCCAACCCCCAAACCGATGACTCTCAACTCACCGTCACGGTGATGAGCTTCTCCTTCAAGCAAGGGCTCCCCGACGACCCGTCGGGCAACGGCGGCGGACATATCTTCGACTGCCGCGCTCTCCCCAACCCGGGCCGCTACCCCGAATACAAGGCCTACACAGGCAAGGACGCCCCAGTCATCGAGTTCCTGCGCGACAAAGAGCCTGTCGCCATCTTCCTCGACCACGCCCTCGCCATCGTCTCACAGAGCGTCGACAAATACCTCGAACGCCACTTCACCCACCTCTCCGTCAGCTTCGGCTGCACTGGCGGCCAGCACCGCTCCGTCTACTGCGCCGAACAGCTCGCCGCAGCCCTCCGCTCGCGCTACCCCCACGTCAACGTCCTCCTCCACCACCGCGAGCAGCAGTAGCCACAGCACACATATTTGATTTGTTTCTCAGCATGTCAAGGAACTCTTGTTTTGGAATTCCGATGCAAAGATACAATCAAAATCTGAGTGCTCCAACCGATTGTTCCGTTTAGCGGTGTTTAGCGGTGGATTTCGTGCGATTATTGTGTTTGACGGCGAATTATGCGACCCCCGAACCAAAGGTCGGCGACCTTGTGGAGCCAAGGGGTGATGTGGTAAGCCTGCGAACCGAAGGTCGCGAGCCGGAAGCAATGAGCACATTGGCGTTAAAATGAACTACAGCGAATAACACTTTAGAATAAAAACAGCTGGAGTGAGTCAGCACCATTGTAATAAAAAGAATAAAGCGAGTCAGCACCGCTGAAATAAATCAAATCCAGCGAATAATTTTTTGTATTGGCTGTAGCCGCACAATTTTAAAGCGAATTACTCGGATTGTGGTTGGCGAATCCGATGGGTCGGGTGCCGTTCTGAGATAAAAAACACCTTCCAAATGAGGTGAAGGGGCGTTTTTCTGCAACGATGGTTTGTGCACTAAGTAGTGTGCAAAGCGCCGGAACGAAGTTTTTTTGGGGTGAAAAGAGCTGTTTTTTGATGAAATTCGTCATGTTTTGATGCCTAAAAAAAGGCATGAGGGAACTTTTATGGAAACGTAATATGTTGTTTATTTGCCATTTAAGTGAGATTAAACGACAGACGACAATACGACAGTTTGTTTTTTGAGAGGTGCCATTTTCTCGCTTTCTTATCTATATATCTATATATTAATTAGTTATATAGTATATAAGGAGGATGTCGTCGCGCATTTTTTTTATCTGTCGTATTGTCGTCTGTCGGAAACGGGGTTGCCGATTCCCTACAAGGCCTTGCTTTTCTGCCTGGCCTTGTTTTTCTGCCTTTTAGGAGAAGCTGTTTGGGTCAAGTGTGACAGATGACAGTTGTGACAGTTTGTTTTTGAAGGGTATCCATTTCTTGTTTTTATCCTCTTTCTTGTTTATATATATCTTATTATTAATTAATTATAAGTATTATAAAGGTGAATGTTTGGAAATAAGTGGTACCATTTTTTAATTGTCACAACTGTCATCTGTCACAGAATTACAACACCCTGTCGATAACGCATTGTCTTACAGCTTTTACCAAAGGCAATAATCTGCTTTCCCCCAATTTTACTGCATTTGCACCCCCTTAACGGCTACTAGACGGCTACAAGACGGCTAGTAGACCCTATGGAGAAGTCATTCCTGATTTAGTTGACAGTTTAATGCTCTTTTCCAGAAAATGTTGTCAACTGTTGTAGTGATAACGTCACCTCCATGAAATCGGTGGCACACCAGACTTTTTTCTGACATTGTTGACGGTGTTCCTAGTAGGTTGACAACTTCATGTTATCCGCCACATAGTATTGCTTCTAAAATACTCAATGGTATGTCAGTAGACGAGGGGAGAAGACTAAATTGTACTTACTGTCGGCGATTGCAGCACTGCTGAATGTCGTGCTGTTCCATTGCATCATGCTGTTGACGTCGTGTACATGTCCGAAGAGATGTAGTTTAGGTTTGATGGCGGTCACCCTGTCGAGTAGCAGAGCGCTGCCGTAATGTAGTTTGTCGTCGCTGCTGTCGAGTATGCCCAATGGCGGGCGGTGGGTTATAAGCACATCAATGCCGTCAGGTATCTGCCCGTAGTGTTCAATCTCTTTCAGTTTGCCGTCGAAGAAGCCGACAAACATCGGCGCGCCATAGAAGGTAACGCCATCGATTGCGATGCTGTTGTCGCAAAGATAGTGCACATCGTCGGGAAGTCCCTCAAGCGAAGCATCCATCATACAGTCGTCGTGATTGCCGGCGATGAAAATTTTGTGCTTGTACGGCAAGTCGCAGAACCATTCAATGAAGTCCAACGCCTCCATATCGCCGCCTGCCAGCGTGAAGTCGCCGCTATGCACCAGCACATCGGCATACGGCATATCGCCCAATTTGAGGTGCATGCCGTGTGTATCGGAGAGGTGGAGGATGGTCATTTGATGACGATTTCCACATCCTCGAGGGTGATGCTTTCGGTGTGCACCTTGTCTTTCGACTCCTGGGGCAAATCGAGGCTGCGGAAGTCGCTCTGTGCCTCGCGGTGTATGGGAATGATGGCCAGCCGGGGATTGACCTTGTTGCACACCATCGCCAGCGCTTCGCGAGATGCGTGTCCAGAGGTGTGAAGATTCTCGATGTGCCAGTTGTAGGAGTGGATGAAGTCGTATAAACCATGCTGGAAGGTGTTACGATTCTCGTCGATGTATCCTTCGAACATAGAATATATGAGACATGTGTGGTCGAAGTCCAGATATGGTTTCAGGGAATTGATGATTCTCGAAAAGGTGTCCGTTGCCCGAATCATCATTGTTATCCCTCTGTTTGCAATCCATTTCGGGACATTCTCCTTCTCGTCATAGTAGTTCCTTTTTTGTTCATAATGGTAGCATTGGTACCTGCTCATGTGCTGTTCCATTATTCTGAGTATGCGATGCTGGTAACCATCCACAACCATCGGCCGTCTTAGTCGGCACGAGGCAATGTTAAACGATGCCAGTCGGTCGGCATCCTGCGAAGAGCACAGGACGAAGACGTTGTCGTATTGCCTCATGATTTGCACCGCTTCCTCCATCAACATCTTCTCCGTCCGCATCACACTGCGATTCTGGCTCAACATCGTCCCTTCTGTAATCAGAACGTCGATGTTTCTAATGTAATTCTTAAGCACCAGTTCCAGTCGGTCGCCGAGATAGCCATGTGTGCGGAAGTCGCCGGTGTGCAGGATGCGCCGTCCGTCGCAATCGATGACAAACATATAGGCGTCGCAAGCCGAATGGTTGACCTTATAGGGAGTCACTCTGATGTCTCCGATGCTGACGGACTTTGTAATATGATATGGTATGAATTTGTTGATAGCCGCTAGGCTTCTTTCTGCCTCCTCCTTCAATGCGGGAGCATGAGTCATGTGTTCGCGATGTGCTATCATGACCTCCTTCGCCAGTACGCCGATATACTGCTTGATGCCCTTCTCCGCCACATGAGCCTCAAAGCCTATGTGGTCGCCGTGGGAGTGGGTGTAGAAGACAGCCTCAACCCCTTCGAGTATTGGGTCGATATTCTCGGCCTTCTCCAGAGGGTCATTCGATTGCTGGTCGCCCTCCGGCAGGTTGTGGCCGAGGTCTATAAGTATCCTATGACCACTGGCGGATGCAATCTCTGTGATGCATCCGCCAATCTGGTTGATTCCGCGATGGATGGTGATGGTCATTGTATGGTATAGTCCATTAAAGTCCCGTCAAATTTGCTTGCGCTTGCACAGACTTTAACCTGCAACGGGCAAGTTTTGTCATCAAAGTGTTCCTTAACACCAATAAACCTCTTCTTCATCGGTGTGGACAATACGGGAACGTCATCCATGCTTCCCACAATTAAATATGGAATGATTTTGTCAGACAGTTTCTTTGGCATTACCCAGTTTTGAGGAAGTGAAAGAATGCCCATTCTTTGCTTTTGTTCTACTATTCTCATAATGGACTCAAAGAACTCCCTGTTGAAATAGGGGTCACGAATTGCTTTCCGTAATTGTTCGATATAATACCGGACTTGCATTGGACCGTATGCAATACCTTCCTGATTGCGAGGATGTTTAACTTCCAGTATTATTAGATCTCCGTTTTTATTGATTCCAATACCATCAATCTCATCAAATCCATTTTTCTCCATATAGGTGGAGTTGAAAACAACACCATCTCTTTTGGCCTCACCACGCAGTTTATCTATCAACTTGGATGCCTCATAATTCCATTTCTTTTCTTGGTCTTTTCTAGAAAAACCGAATTCAAACTCCCTATCAAAGATAATGAAGTCATCTTCTGGCTTTGGAGTCAAAGTGTATCTCCGATTTAATAGGTTTTGGAAAAAACCTTCCACTCTGCCGTCTTTGTTGATGTAATAACGACCGTACTTGTCGATGCGAGAGTTGATTCTTTTTAGATATGCATCCATATTGGAAATGGGGTTCTTCTGCAAGCCCTCTGGAGAAAAGAAATCATCCGCAGGAGAACAATTCTGCATATATGAATCTGCAGCATCAATTCTCAAACGGCATTTATTGGAGAACTCAAAAGAGAGTATTCTACTGGTTCCTCGGTAGAGAGAGAATCTGGATGTACCTTTGTTCTTGTCAGGTATTGTCTTATTGTTTTCAGCTCCTATCTTATCGTAGTTAAATGTAATCTGGAAATCAAGTTCTGGTGTCATTTTCACATACTTGATAAGCCAGGCATAGTCTTTCAATATGACTCTTACTGCCTCTTCTGGGAGATACCTCCGATAATACATGTCGTTCATTTTGAAAAAGGTTTCAAAATTTGGTGCAAAGTTACGTTTTTATTTTAACCCAGCCAAATATTTCTAACTGATTACAACCGATCTCTTCTTTAAGGAATAGCAAATAAAGTAGGTGCCCTTTTTGGTTGCAATCTTATCATTAAGGCTTGTTAGTGTGCCTGAATGACATCCATCAATAAGCTCAATGAAATACCGTAATCCCACATCATTTTTCCCTTCTTCATCAGACAACTCTTGGGGATTGTTTAACTTGACAAAGTCCTTTTCATGGTCCAAGGTGGAGGCATTATTCGCCTTAAATTCAATCAGACATTTTCTTCTCATTTTGCCATCTTCCAATTCAAAAACAACTAAATCAAATTCTGCGCTCCGACCATCGGGATCTGGTTGTGGTGTGGGATGGGGATTGTCTTTTGAAGTTGAGAAACCGGAATAGTTATTACGAGTAGGCGTCTCAACGGAATAGAAAAGCGGAATATTCTTGTTTCGAAAATATTCGTTAAATGCCTCGGTGAAACAGAAGCGCAATTCCTGTTCGCTGATACGTGTTCCTCCATCTGAATACGAAGGAAACACGATCCTCGATAATGGCTCTGATTTCACAGGACCATTTTCTTTATTATGGTCGAATGCGTATTGCACGCGTTCAAAAGTAAGTTTAATTATTTCGTCTAGATGCTTCTTTAATTCTACTGTTTTCATAATTGTAAAATTTTGTTGGTTTTTCCAGTGCAAAGTTATGAATTTATTTTCAATCAGCCAAATAATTTATCTGATTATTTCATTGGTTGATTCGACGATGGATGGTGTTTTTGCTCTTATTCGAGATGGGACAAGATCACATCGCGTATTTCTTCTAACATTACGATTTCATCATTACATTTATTCTGGCTGCCTATGTATTCAGTTACCTCTGCAAGTTCCATTCCTAAAATAAATTCTGCCACAGTCTCTTCAATTTGGAATGAGGATGCTAGATTTTCTTTGGCCTCTTGGCTTGTCTTACTCTGACGGATAACCATGATAACATCATCGACGTTCATCCCACCTATGGCTCTATAGTTGTTTATCTGATCGTCGATATATTCCGGTGTGATGGCCTGAGCCTCAACTTTGACCGACCCGTCTTCGAGGGTCGTCATTTGGGGTGTTGCAAATAATTTCATATTGTTGCTTGTTTTTATTGTTTATTGTGACCAAATTTATTTTGCATTGGTTAGTTCTTGTATGCGGCGTTCATCGCCTGCGGCTTGGGATATAAGGGTGGACATATACTCTTCGCGGTAGTGGGCTTTGAGGTAGGCTGTCTGGTAGGAGAGCAAGGTGTAGCAAACAGCGTGACTCTTGTTGAAGAGCTTTGTGGCGATGGTCTTCCATTCGTCCCATATCTTCTCCAGTATTTCCTTAGGGTAGCCTTTCTTTTGGCCGCCCATAAAGAACTGCACGGCCAGCCAATCGATTACTTCCTCATTCCTTCTGACAAAACTTCTGTATATTATGGCACTTTCCCAGGACGTGAATCCGGCCAGCAATTGGCTCAGCTGCATCAACTGCTCTTGATAGATGGTGATTCCATATGTGTCCCCAAGAACGGATTCCATCTCCGGCATGTGGTAAACGATTGCTTCGCGCCCCTGCTTGCGGTCGATGAGATGGTCGATTTTGTCTATCGCAGAAGGTCGGTATAAGGCGTTCAGGGCCACGAGATCGTTGAAGGTGGGGGTTCGCAGTTTACGCAGGTATTCCCGCATTCCTTCGCTCTCGAACAGGAACACCCCTATGGTATCTCCTTCGGAGTAGAGTTTAAGTGTGGCTTCGTCGTCGAGCGAAATTCTGTTCAGATCTAGTTTTTCGCCAGAGGATGCATTTATCCGCGGCAGACACTCTTTGATGGCTGAAAGGGCTTTTAAACCCATCAGATCCATCCTTTTTATACCAGCCTTGCGCAATTCATTAATATCAGATTTTGTGGCAAGTACTCGCTTGTCACTCTTCTTGTCAAACACTTCACAAACCGGCGTCAAGTTGCAGATATCTTGCGATGCTACGACGATGCTCCAGTCAATTATGCTTCTCATTTTTCGTTTTCCGTCCTTAATGTCGTAGGTGGCGACATTTGCAACACGTTTTTCTCCATATTTTTTCCTCAGCCATTCGATAACCCGTTCCTTTCCCTCGACATCGAAATCCAGATCGATTCGCGGATTGTCCGTGCGGTTGTAGTAAAAGAAACGTTCGAACAATAATCCATGCTTCAATGGGTCGACGTCGGTGATGTAAAGGCAATAGGCGACGATTGATCCACCCGAATTGCTTCGTCCAGGTCCGACAATAGCGCCCAATTCCTCGCGAGCAGCACGTACGATGTCGCGGATGAACAGGAAATAGCCCGCATAGCCGTCGTTGTTTATAGATTGCAGCTCCATTGTGATTCGTTCGCGCTGCTCGTCTGTGAGGTTCTCTCCATAGCGTTTTTTCGCCCCTTCCCATACGAGATACTCCAAGTACTCGGCCTCTGTCGTTATGCCTAGGGTTTCGGGAATCGTGCACAACCCATCGAACTGTCTCAAATCGGGCTGCCCGCTTTTGCGGGCAGCCTTAGCTTCCGTCGTTTGTTTTTGATTGTTACTCATATCGTCGTTGTTTTATTTGTTTGTTGAATCATTTGCGTCGCTCAGTTCGATGACATCCGTGTAGAGTTTCGGGAAGCCCCGCTTCAGCTCGGCCACAGGCAGTTCTGAGACGATAATGAATAGGGCCTTGCCCTCGTAGTGCTTGCCGCGGTAGAGCTCTTTGTAGGGGAGGCTTTTGAGTTTGAGGACCATCATCTCGTCCATCAGTTTCACCCACAGCATACCCTTGCGGGTGTTGCCGCTGAGGATGACATTGATTGGAGGGTAGGGGTAATTGCCGCGCTGGTGGATCTTGGCGGCCAATTCGGTCAGCCGGATGGCCTCGTCGGTGCTGAATGTGCCCAAGAGGGTGAACTCGTCACGGTCGATGCCGATTGTCAGGTTGCCTTTCTCGCCCATCACCTTGTGGCAGCTGCTCACAGCCAGTAGGGGCATTCCGTGACGCGCGAGGTGGTAATTGATGTCGCAGACGATGCTGCATGCCTTGGGGTCGTTGACGATTGCTTCGTCGATACAATTTTGCAGGTTTTTCATGGTTATATATTGTTTTTGCATTTTCAACCGGTCCTGCATAATTGATACGTATGAGTCAATTTTTGAAGAAATTTGGTTTTTGGCAATATGTTGATTTATAATGTATTATCTGTTTGGTGTGGACAAATATTTAACTTATGTATTACATTTTATTTGCACATATAGCCAGTTTTTCATACTTTTGCACTCCGAAAAAAACATCTTTTTATGGATTACAAAAATCTGGAGATAATCACATGGATGGTTCGTCAATTCCACGAGGCCGGGAAACGTGGGCTTACCTATGACGAGCTGATAGACAAGCTGGTACAGTCGCCGGCTTTGGGCACTGCCTTCACGAAGCGTACCTTCCACTATTATCTCAACGAGTTGCGTGACCGTTTTGGGGTAAAAATAGAATGCGACCGTAGGTCGGAATTTCGTAATTTCAGGCGCCGAGTATCGGACAACGACCGACGTTACATATATCGTCTGGTTGAGGAACCTTCGAATAACAAAAGTCCTTGGCCGACATCGTTTTTATGGGCTCTTGATGCCGCCGACGCATACAAGCGCATACAAGAGGAGGATGAGGCCAGAAAGTATATATATGTCGACTGCAACTCATCGGGAGCCGAAAATGTGGCCATTCTGCTCCACGCCATTCACAACCATCACTGTGTCGACTTCAATTATCGTCAACCCAGCGATAACTTCATGTACCCTAATCTTGATTTTGAGCCCCGCGGACTTGTCATGAAAGACTATGTGTGGTATCTCATAGGCAATACTGCCTCCCGGTTTGACAAGATATTGCCGCTGTTCCGTATATCGGGTATTGTGGAAAAAGAGCTCCAATATCGTTCCATACCGGGCTTTTCGGTTCAAAAATTCTGGCACAATAACCGAAAGCTGTGGTTTGACAATATCACTTGATAAGGCTTGAGATGAAGTGATAGATTCTTTTTTGTCTAAAAAAATGTTATGTATAAAAAAATGTGTATATTTGCATTTTAAAACCAACATCTGCATCGTTGGCAAAGTTTTGATTGGTTGACATTTATATAGTAATATAAAAAATAAAATATAACAAATTATGACACCTTCGCACATCGAACACATCGGCATCGCCGTCACTAACCTCGACGAAGCCATCCGCTACTGGGAAGACATTATGGGCCTCAAATGCTACGCCATCGAGGAAGTTAAAGACCAGAAAGTCAAAACAGCTTTCTTCCGCTGCGGCGACGTCAAGATCGAACTCCTCGAGCCTACCTGCCCCGAGAGCACCATCGCTGCCTTCATCGAGAAAAACGGCGGCAAGGGCGGCATGCACCACATCGCCTTCGCTATGGAAAACACCGACCAGGCCCTCAACGAGGCCAAGGAGAAGGGCGTCCGCCTCATCGACCAGCAGAGCCGCGGCGGCGCAGAAGGCCTCCACATCGGCTTCCTCCACCCCAAGAGCACCCTCGGCGTGCTGACAGAATTCTGCTGCAAATAAAAAAAAACATTTCATCGTATAAACCTCTCAACAAAAATAGATTATGGCTTTTGAACAGAAGATTAAAGAGCTGCTCGACAAGCGTGGCGAGGCCCGCATGGGCGGCGGCCAGAAAGGCATCGACAAACAGCACGAACAAGGCAAGCTGACGGCCCGCGAGCGCATCGCGCTGCTGCTTGACGAGGGTTCGTTCGAGGAATTCGACATGTTCGTCACCCACCGCTGCGTGAATTTCGACATGCAGAAGAAGTCCTACCTCGGCGACGGCGTCGTGACCGGCTACGGCACCATCAACGGCCGCCAGGTCTACGTCTTCGCTCAGGACTTCACCGTCCTCGGCGGCTCCCTCAGCGAGACCATGGCTCTGAAGATTTGCAAGGTTATGGACCAGGCCATGAAAGTAGGCGCACCCGTCATCGGTCTCAACGACTCAGGCGGAGCCCGCATCCAGGAGGGTATCAACGCTCTGGCCGGCTACGCCGAGATTTTCGAGCGCAATATCCTGGCCAGCGGCGTCGTGCCCCAGATCAGCGCCATCTTCGGCCCCTGCGCCGGCGGCTCGGTCTACAGCCCCGCTCTGACCGACTTCATCTTCATGTCGAAAGAGAACAGCTATATGTTCCTCACCGGCCCCAAGGTGGTCAAGACTGTCACCGGCGAAGACGTCACCGTCGACAAGCTCGGCGGCGCCATGGTCCACGCCACCAAGAGCGGTGTGGCTCACTTCGTCGGCGACACCGAGGAAAGCACCATCCAGACTATCCGCGAGCTGGTGGGCTACATCCCCAGCAACAACTTCGAGGAGGCTCCTATGGTCGCCACCGAAGACCCCATCGACCGTCTGGAAGACCATCTCAACACCATCATCCCCGAGAACCCCAACGAGGCCTACGACGTGAAAGACGTCATCCACGCCATCGTCGACGACGGCCAGTTCCTCGAAGTGCACGAGAACTGGGCCAAAAACCTCGTCGTCGGCTTCGCACACATGGGCGGCATGAGCGTCGGCATCGTCGCCAACCAGCCCAAGGCTATGGCCGGCGTCCTCGACTGCAACTCCAGCCGTAAGGGCGCACGCTTCGTCCGCTTCTGCGACGCCTTCAACATACCGCTCGTCACCCTCGTCGACGTGCCCGGCTTCCTGCCCGGCACCGGCCAGGAGTACAACGGCGTCATCAACCACGGCGCCAAATTCCTCTTCGCTTACGGCGAAGCCACAGTGCCCAAGGTCACCGTCACCCTCCGCAAGAGCTACGGCGGCGCACATATCGTCATGAGCTGCAAACAGCTCCGCAGCGACATCAACTACGCATGGCCTACCGCTCAGATCGCCGTCATGGGCGCCAGCGGCGCCACAGAGGTGCTGCACGGCCGCGCCCTGAAGGAAATAACCGACCCCGAGGAGAAGGCCAAGTTCATCGCCGAGAAGGAGAAGGAGTACAACGACCTCTTCGCCAACCCCTACAACGCCGCCAAGTACGGCTACATCGACGATGTCATCGAGCCGCGCAACACACGCTTCCGCGTCATCCGTGCCCTCCAGGCCCTCCAGACCAAGAAGGACAGCCTGCCGATGAAGAAGCACTGTAACTTACCGTTGTAAAATTCATTCAATCAACATTATTTAATAACCCAAAAAACATCAAAACAATGAAGAAAGTTCTGTTTACCGCTATGGCCGCCGTCGCTATGTTCGCTATGGTCGCCTGCAACAACAACAAAGCCGCTGAGGCCACCGAGGACACCACCGTCATCGAGCAGACCGAGCAGACCTGCGACATGGCTTGCGCCGACACCTGCATGTGCGGTGAGGAGTGCGCCGCCGCCAAGTGCGAAGGCTGCCCCAACCACGGCACCGAGAACTGCTGCAAGGCCAAAGCCGCCGTCGAGGGTGCTGCCGTCGAGGGTGCTTGCGAGCACAAATGCCAGAAAGCTGAAGGCCAGGAGTGCCAGAAAGCTTGCGAGAAAAAGTGCGAGAAAGCTCAGTAACTGGTTAATGGGTTATAGGTTATGGGTTATGGAAGGCTGGCGCGCTCCTGCGCTGTCCATAACCAATAACCCTTAACCAATAACCCTTAACATGTTTTGATGTTACACTTAACTGAAAAAGAATGAAGACCATTAATAAATTGCTATTGGCAGGTCTGCTGAGCGTCGCGACAATTGCCGCCATGGCCCAGCCTCCCCAGCATGAAGGTGGCCCCGACGCAATGGCCGGCGCCACAGCCCCCGCCCAGAAAGCAGAAGGTCAGCCCAATGGAGGTTGCATGATGCACGGCGCCATGCCGACGGTCAACTTCCAGAGCGTGAAGATCTGCTTCGCCCCCCAGATGGGAGCCTTTATCGCCATCGACAGCGTCGAATGCTCCGTGCACATGGTCAAGATGACCGACAACGGACTCGACACCGTGGCCAGCTACAAGACCGACAACACCCACAAACGTCACGACCTGAAGAACATCCTGCGCCCCGTGAGCGTCGGCACAATGGGTAACCACGTCGTGGTACTCGCTTCGGCAGTCAACGACACAGCCTATGTGGCTCTCCTCGACGAGAACCTCAACGTCGTCGCTCGCCGCGATTTCAGAAGCCCCATGTACGCCATCCACATCGAGCCCGGCATGATGTTCATCGTCGGTCGCAACCCCTACGGTTACGACATCAACATCCTTCCGCTGTGCGGCGGCCCCGAGGCTTTCGCCAACAACGAGATGATGACCCACCACTACCGCGTCGCCAAACAGTCGGAGAAGATCAAGCAGAGCGACCCCATCGGCATCGGCCTCGCAGCTGTCGCCGTCGCCGTCGTGTTCCTCGCACTCGTCTGCATCTGCCTGCTCATCAGCGGCTCCGGCAAACTGATTACAAGCACCGAGGAGCGCCGCAAGAACAAGGCCGCCAAGCCCAAGAGCGACAAAGCCATCAAGCCCGTCTCCGAAGGTAGCGCCGCCGAAGAGGAGGTCTTCGCCGCCATCGCCGCCGCCATCCACCTCTACAACGACGAGCTGCACGACGAAGAGGACACCGTCATCACCATCCAGAAGGTAGAGCGCGAGTGGACCCCGTGGAACGCCAAGTACTACAATATGAATCATTACTTTAATAATAGAAGATAAGCCATGAAGAATTATAAGCTCAAGATAAACGGCAACGAATACAACGTTGACATCAACGAGGTAGAAGGCCAGGAGATAAAACTCGACGTCAACGGCACCAGCTACGTCGTCACCGTCGACCAGGAAATCAAACAGCAGCGCAAACCTGTGGCTCGCCCCGTCGCAGCTCCCCAGGTAGCCCCCGCAGCCAGCGGCACCGTCCAGAAAGGCAACACCCCCGCCGCCGGCAACAAGGTGACCACACCGCTGCCCGGCACCATCCTCGATGTGTTCGTCAACGTCGGCGACACCGTCAAGGCCGGTCAGACCGTCGTGCTGCTCGAGGCCATGAAGATGGAGAACAACATCGAGGCCGACACAGACGGTACCGTCAAGGAAGTGAAAGTTCGCAAGGGCGACAGCGTCCTCGAAGGCGATGTCTTAGTTGTTATCGGATAAGTGGTCAAAAAGTCGAAAGGACGAAAAGACAAAGAGCTATGTGCTCAAGACTTTTAGACTTTTAGACTCTTAGACTTTTAGACTTAAAACAGAAGAACAATGATTAGTTTAGCAACAGGTGGCTTCATGGATTTCATGTCGACGCAGCTGGTACAGTTCCTCGAGTACACCGGCTTCGCCAACGTGACATGGGGTCACATAGCAATGATTGTTATTGGCTTGGTGTTCATTTTCCTCGGCATCAAGTATGAATTCGAACCGCTGCTCCTTGTCCCTATCGGATTCGGTATGCTCATCGGCAATATTCCTTTCTATCCGGGATTGAAGATAGGCATCTACGAGCAAGGCTCTGTGTTGAACATACTCTACCACGGCGTGCAGAACGGCTGGTATCCACCGCTAATATTCCTGGGTATAGGAGCAATGACCGACTTCTCGGCGTTGCTCTCGAACCCCAAGCTGATGCTTATCGGTGCTGCCGCCCAGGTGGGTATCTTCGCCGCCTACATGGGTGCTCTGGCTCTGGGCTTCATGCCCAATGAGGCAGGTGCCATCGGCATCATCGGCGGTGCCGACGGTCCCACGGCCATCTTCATCAGCTCGCAGCTGGCTCCCGACCTGATGGGTGCCATCGCTGTGTCGGCCTACTCCTACATGGCCCTCGTGCCCGTCATCCAGCCGCCCATCATGCGACTGATGACCACGCCCAAGGAGCGCACCATCCGCATGAAGCCGCCACGTCAGGTGTCGAAGCTCGAGAAGATTGCCTTCCCCATCATCGGTCTGCTGTTCTGCGCCTTCATCGTGCCGAGCGGTCTGCCCCTGCTGGGTATGCTCTTCTTCGGCAACCTGCTCAAGGAGTGCGGCGTCACCAAGCGTCTGAGCGATGTGGCTTCCAACGCCGTCGTCAACATCTGCACGCTCCTCATCGGCATCACCGTGGGTGCCTCCACCCAGGCTTCGGTGTTCCTCAGCGGCAAGAGCGTGATGATCTTCGGCCTCGGTGCCGGCAGCTTCATCGTGGCCACCTTCTGCGGTGTGCTCTTCGTGAAGATCATGAACCTCTTCCTCAAGGAAGGCAACAAGATCAACCCCCTCATCGGCAACTCCGGCGTCAGCGCTGTGCCCGACGCCGCCCGTGTGTCCAACAACGTGGGCCTCGAGTACGACAAGACCAACTACCTCCTGCAGCACGCCATGGGTCCCAATGTGGCTGGCGTCGTAGGTTCCGCCGTAGCAGCCGGTATCCTGCTGGCTTTCCTGCACTAAGCCGTTGCGGAGATAAACAAGAGAGGGCGCTCACCATGAGCGCCCTCTTTTTATTTGTCGTTACCGTAATGTAGCGGTCAGAGTTTGGCTTTGAGGTAGGCCGGCAGCTGGTCGATGCCGACGCGCTCCTGCTGCATGGTGTCGCGGTGACGCACGGTGACGGCGTTGTCGTTGAGCGTGTCGCTGTCGACGGTGATGCAGAAGGGGGTGCCGATAGCGTCCTGACGACGGTAGCGGCGGCCGATGGCGTCCTTCTCGTCGTACTGCACCATCATGTCGGGCATGAGCAGGTGCTGCACCTCGCGGGCTTTCTCGGGCAGGCCGTCCTTCTTGACGAGCGGAAGCACGGCGGCCTTGTAGGGAGCCAGCTTGGTGGGCAGGCTCAGCACCGTGCGGGTGCTGCCGTCCTCCAGCGTCTCCTCCTTCAGCGCATGGCTGAAGACGGCAAGGAAGGTGCGGTCGACGCCGATGGAGGTCTCAATGACGTAGGGCGTGTAGCTCTCGTTGAGCTCAGGGTCGAAGTACTGCAGTTTCTTGCCGCTGAACTCGCTGTGGCGCGAGAGGTCGAAGTCGGTGCGGCTGTGGATGCCCTCAAGCTCCTTGAAGCCGAAGGGGAACTTGAACTCAATATCTGTGGCGGCGTTGGCGTAGTGGGCCAGCTTCTCGTGGTCGTGGTAGCGGTAGCAGTCGGCCGGGATGCCGAAGCTGAGGTGCCATTGCAGGCGCTCTTCTTTCCACTTCTTGAACCATTCGAGCTCCGTTCCGGGGCGCACGAAGAACTGCATCTCCATCTGCTCAAACTCACGCATGCGGAAGATGAACTGGCGTGCGACAATCTCGTTGCGGAAAGCCTTGCCTATCTGGGCTATGCCGAAGGGTATCTTCATGCGGCCGCTCTTCTGCACGTTGAGGAAGTTGACGAAGATGCCCTGCGCCGTCTCGGGACGCAGGTAGAGGGTGTCGCTGTCGTCGATGACAGAGCCCATCTTGGTGGCGAACATCAGGTTGAACTGACGCACGTCGGTCCAGTTGCGGGTGCCGCTGATGGGGCATACGATGCCAAGGTCGAGGATGAGCTGCTTGAGGCCGTCGAGGTCGTTGCGGTTCATGCAGTCGGCATAGCGTTCGTGTATCTCGTCAATCTGCTTCTGATGCTCGAGGACGCGGGCGTTGGTGGTGACGAACTGCTGACGGTCGAAGGCGTCGCCGAAACGCTTGTGGGCTTTCTCGCACTCCTTCTCGATTTTCTCTTCAATCTTGGCGATATGGTCCTCGATGAGGACGTCGGCGCGATAGCGCTTTTTTGAGTCTTTGTTGTCGATGAGGGGGTCGTTGAAAGCGTCCACGTGGCCGCTGGCCTTCCAGATGCGGGGGTGCATGAAGATGGCGCTGTCGAGCCCCACGATGTTCTCGTGCATCTGCACCATAGCCTTCCACCAGGCCTGTTTGATGTTGTTTTTCAGTTCGACGCCGAGCTGACCGTAGTCGTAGACAGCGGCGAGGCCGTCGTAGATTTCAGAGCTGGGGAAGATGAAACCGTATTCCTTGGCGTGAGCCACCACTTTCTTGAAGAATTCGTCTTGATTTGCCATATTATCTGTGTTTTCTGACCGGCCAATCCGTGCCTGGCAGGCCTTCCTTTTTATTGTTGTTTAACATTTAATAACTGCAAACCGGCTGAATTATTGTGCTGCAGTTGTAATAATTTCTAAAAAAACGGCAACGAAAAAGCGCTTTTGCAACCCGCACATAACCAGGTGTTACAATCTCACTTCAACGATTTATCAAGACACTATGCCGCCTCCCGGACGCTATTGCAGCGGGGTGCGGTCACTCGTAACGGAGGGCTTGGATGGGGTCGAGGTCGGCGGCGCGGCGTGCCGGATACCAGCCGAAGAAGAGGCCCACGGCGGTACATACCGCGAAGGAGGTGAGGATGGCGCCCACGTTGAGGGCGAAGGGCAGCTGCTCGATGAGGGCGGCGGCAAGGGCATAGATGCCGAGGCCCAGGAGGATGCCAAGCAGGCCGCCGGTGAGCGAGAGGACGACGCTCTCGGTGAGGAACTGCAGCATGATGTTGGAACGTCTGGCGCCGATGGCTTTGCGCAGGCCTATCTCGCGGGTACGCTCGGTGACGGTGACATACATGATGTTCATGATGCCGATGCCGCCAACGAGGAGCGAGATGCCGGCGATGATGGAGAGCACCAGCACGACGATGGAGAGTATGTTGCTCAGCTGCTCCATTGTCTCGCTCTGTATGTCGATGCTCACGTCGACGGGCTCCTCGGGGGTGAGGCCGTGCGTGATGTGCATTATCTGCTCTATCTCTATGGCCGTGTAGTCGATGTCGGCGGGGTTGTTGCAGATTATGTTTATGTAGTCAAAGTAGTCGTTGCCGGTGAAGCGTTTCATCACGGTGGTGTAGGGCATGACGACAAGGTCGTCGAAGTCGTAGCCGAATTTCTTCTCGCGGTGTTGCAGCACGCCGATGACGGTGACGGGCACGTTGCCGCAGCGAACGGTCTGTCCTATAGGGTCTTCGCCGTCGGTGAAGAGGTGCTCGGCCACCGTCTGCCCTATGACGCAGACTTTGGCGAACGACATCACGTCTGCCGAGTCGAACATCGTGCCTCGCTCGATGGCTATGTTGTTTATCTTCAGGTGTTCTTCGCTGCCGCCTTCGATACGGCCGCTGTGGCTGTTGTTGCCAAAGACGAGAGGGGAGGAGGTGACGACGACGGGGGTGATGAATGCCACCCGGCTGCAGCCTTCGCGCAGGGCGGCAAGGTCGGCGACGTCCATCTCGTGGAGCTGGCGCCAGTAGCCGCCTTCGCGTTCCCACTTGCCGGAGACCGAGATGCTGTTGGTGCCCATCGACGAGAAGGTGTCGCTCATCACCGATGTGAGGCTTGAGCCGAGGCTCATCATTATGATGACCGACGAGATGCCTATGATGATGCCGAGCATGGTGAGGAAGGTGCGCATACGGTTGCGCAGCAACGCCCGCAGGGCAAGCTTCAATGTGTCGAGAATAATCATAGGGCCTGTAGCGTTTGTGTGGCTGAGATGGGTGTGTTGGACACGTCTTCGACGATGTGGCCGTCGCGGAGGCGGATGATGCGTGTGGTGAAGGCGGCGATGTCTGGCTCATGGGTGACGAAGGCTATCGTCTTGCCCTGTGCATGAAGGTCCTGGAAGAGGGCCATGATTTCGTACGAGGTGCGTGTGTCGAGGTTGCCTGTGGCCTCGTCGGCAAGGATGAGCACGGGGTCGTTGACCAAGGCGCGGGCTATGGCCACGCGCTGCTGCTGGCCGCCGCTGAGCTGGGCCGACGTGTGCTGCATGCGGCTCTCAAGCCCCACAAGGCGGAGGGCTTCCTTGGCGCGTTCCGTGCGTTCGCGCGGCGACACATGGCGGTTGTAGAACAAGGGCAGCTCCACGTTCTCGAGGGCTGTGGTGCGCGGCAGCAGGTTGTAGCTCTGGAAGACGAAGCCTATCTTGCGGTTGCGTATGGAGGCCAGCTGGTTGTCGTCCATTGTCTGCACGTCCTCGCCGTCGAGACGGTAGGAGCCCGAGGTGGGGGTGTCCAGACAGCCGAGTATGTTAAGCAGGGTGCTTTTGCCACTTCCGCTGGTGCCCATGATGCTCACAAACTCGCCGGGAGCTATGCTGAAGCTCACGTCGTCGAGGGCCCGTACCGTTTCGTCACCTACGGTGAAGTGGCGCTGCAGGTGTTGTATCTCGATGGTGTTCATCTTACTCGAACATTGCTGACTGGCGCTGGGCCTTCTGCTGGGCGTAGTTGACGATGGAGGTGACTACGGTATCGCCCTCGGCAATGCCCTCGCTGACAATAACCTTCACCTTGGTCTTGGAGCCGAGGGTCACGGGACGGCGCGTCAACTGGCGGCCGTTTTTGAGCCACACGTAGGGATTCTTGCCGGCGGCGGTGGTGTCAAGGGTGTAACCCTGACGCACGAGGTCGGCAATGGTGGCCTCGTCGGGCTGTAGCTGGGTGGCATAGAGCGGCAGGCAGAGGCCTGTGTCGCTCTTGACGATGATGGAGACGGAGGCCGTCATGCCGGGGAAGAGTTTCTCGTCGGGGTTGCTGGCGGTGATTATCACCACATAGGTGACGACGTTGTTGTTCGTCTGCGGCTCCATGCGTATCTGGCTGACGGTGCCGTGAAACTCCTCGCCGGGGTATGCGTCGACCTTGAAGGTCACCGACTGGCTGTCGTGTACAAGGCCTATGTCGGCCTCGTCGACTTTGGCCTCCACCTGTATCTCGGTGAGGTTCTTGGCGATGGTGAAGAGGTTGGGCACGCTGTAGGCGCCCTGCACCGTCTGACCTTCCTCCACCTGCTTGCTGATGACCACGCCGTCGATGGGCGAGTGGATTTCGGCGTAGCGCAGCTGGGTCAGCGCGTTGTCGTAGTTGGCTTTGGCGGTCTCCAGCTGATTGGTGGCCTGTTCCAGACGGGCTTCGGCCTGGTCATATTCCTCCTGCGTGGAAGCTTTCTGCGCAAAGAGTTGCTTCACACGCTCAAAGTCTTTCTGCGCAAGGTTCTTCTGGCTCGTGGCTACCGAGAGGTTGGCGCGGTTGAGGTTGACGTTTTCCTGCAGGAGGGACTTGTCGAGCTCGGCCAGCAGCTGCCCTTGCTTCACGCTGCTGTTATAGTCGACATAGATTTTCTTCACGATGCCGCTCACCTGTGTGCCGACGGTCACTTTGTATACGGGCTGCACAACGCCGGTGGCGGTGACGGTCTCGCTCAGCTGCTCTTCGGCAACAGGCACGCTGTTGATCTCAAAGCCTCCGGTGCGCTTCTTGCCGAGAGTCGACACAACGATGATGAGGATGACGACTATCGGTATGATCCAGAGCCAGCGGCGGCGCTTGTTTTTCTTTTCCATGGTGTGTTAATTCTTGCCGAGGTAGATGCGCAGAACCTTCTCGGATATGATGTATGTGTATTTGTTCTGCACGTAATCGTTCAGCGCCGACAGGTAGCGCTCCTGTTGCTGCAGCAGTTCGGAGGCCGAGACGGTGCCAGCCTCGTATTTGGCCTGGTAGGTCTGCAGCGAGGCCTGTGTGGCCTGCAGCATTGTCTCGCAGGCCTCAAGGGTGTTGCGGGCCTGCTTCAGGGTGCGCAGGCGCTCGTTGAGGGTCTGCTGCAGCTCGTCGTGTGTCTGGTGCAGCTGCAACTCAGCCTGCTGTTTCGCAAGGCGGGCCTGCTTCACCTGCAGGCGGGTGGCACCTCGGTTGAGTATGGGCACCGTGAGACCGAGGCTTAGGGTGGTGTTGATGCCGCCCGAGGTGACGAGCATACCGCCGGCGTCGGTGCGCACATGCTCGCCGCCATAGTAGGTGGCGTATGCGTTGAGACCAAGCTGCGGCATGTGCGTCCCCTTGGCCATATTCAGCTGGTACTCCGCTTTCTTCAGCTCAAGACTGCTCATCTGCATCTCTGGCAGCGAGTCCACCGTCACCTGCCAGTCGCCATCCTCCGGCTGCCAGTCGTCCATCGGCACCACAGCTATGGCCATGCTGTCGCCAAGTCCCATGAGGTTGCGCAGCCGTCCGATGCCGTTCTCAATGACAAAGTCGCTGTTGAGCATGTCGCTCTCCGTGCGTTTCCAGTTGGCTTTGAGCAGGAGGTAGTCGCTCTCAAGCAGGCGGCCGGCGTTGTAGCGGGCCTCGGCTTCCTCTGCCTGACGGCGGGCCGACGCGTTAAGCTCGCCGAGGTAGCGGCTGCGTTCCTGGTTGGCAAGCACCTCAAGGTAGGTGTTGATGATCTGTGTGGCCACGTCGTTGCGGCTCTTCTCGACGCCTATGTCGCTGCGCTGCTGCTCGGCCTTGCTGCTTCGCACGCGGTACACATTGTTGAGACCGTCGAACAGCGTCCAGCTGGCACCGGCGCCGTAGCTGGTGTTGGTGGTCGTCGTGCCTTGGAAGAAAGCCATATCGGCACCCGCCGATGCCGAGAGGCTGGGGGTGAGGTTCCACCACGCCTGCTCGAGGGCTGCTGCTGCCGCCTCACGGCTAAGCTCGGCAGTCCTCACCGCCGGATTGTGGCTGTAGGCATACCGCAAGCATCTGTCAAGCGTCATCCTCACGGTGTCCTGACCTCTCGCCGCAACAGTCAACAGAATCAATAATAATATCGTTATCTTCTTACTCATAACTCTTAACTCATAACTCTTAACTCTTCTTCCTCAGCTCAATGCGGAAACAACTCCCTTGGCCGGGGACGCTGTATTTGAGGTAGAGGCGCCCACGGTGGTACTGGTTCACGATGCGTCGGGCCAACGGCAGGCCGAGACCCCAGCCGCGTGTCTTGGTGGTGAAACCGCTGTCGAAGATGCGTTTCTGCACCGACGGCGACATGCCGCGCCCGTTGTCGCTGATGTCTATGTATATGCGCCTGGCATCCTGCGACCCCACGATGCTTATAACCCCTTCGCCTTCGGTGGCGTCGATGGCGTTCTTGCATAGGTTCTCCACAACCCATTGGAAGAGGTAGCTGTTGAGCGGCGTGACGAACTGCTCGCCGTCAGGGAAGGTGACGTTGAACTTCACACGCCTCGGTGCACGGCTCTGCAGGTATTCCACCGCCGCCATCGTGGCTTCACGCACGTCCTCGTCCTTCAGTTCAGGCACGGAGCCTATCTTCGAAAAGCGGTGCGTGATGGTGTCGAGGCGCTTGATGTCCTTCTCCACCTCGGCGGCGTACTGGTCCGTCAGCTCTTTGCCACGCAGGTATTCCACCCATCCGCTCAATGAGCTGAGCGGCGTGCCCAGCTGGTGCGCCGTCTCTTTGGCCAGGCCTACCCAGATGCGGTTCTGCTCGGCCGTGCGCGCGGTGCGGAAGAGGTTGTAGCTCACCACCAGCAGCACTATGGCTATGAAGAAGTAGAACAGCGGCAGCCAGCGCAGCGAGCGCAGCAATGGGGTGGAGGAGTAGTAGACATATGCCGGATGCCCGTCAGGCAGAGTGATCTCTATCGGTTCGTTATTGAACTCCTTATCAAGGAGACTTATCAACCTTTCACCTCTCACCTCCAACCTTTCACCTTCTATGTTGCCGTGTGCCATCACCTTGGTACGGCTGCTGTCGACGATGACCACCGGCACAAGCACCGAGTTCTGCGTGATGTCGGCCAGGAAGGAGAGGGTGAAACCGTTGAGCACCTCGCGCAGCTGCGTGTAGTACTCCGATTCCTTGTAGTACAACGTCATTGGCATACCCCAGATGCGGTAGCTGAAGGGCGGGTTCTGCGAGTATTCCGCCAGCAGCTCGCCTTCCAGCTTCTGTCCCGCCAGTTCCTGCGGCACGGTGATGATGGAGTCGCGCGACTTAGTGATGATGATTGGTGTGTGGCTGCTGTCGACGATATAGTTGACGTAGGCAAGGCTGAACTTAAGGTCGGTACCCAGCTCGGGGTCGTTGAACGACTGCAGTATGTCGGTGTAGAGCTGCATCTTGCGGTGCTCGTCGAGGGTGGCCTGCTGGAAGAAGTGCGCCGTTGCGGCAGCCATCTGGTTGCGTTGTCCGATGGCCGATGCCCAGAGGCGTACCTTGGCCTCCTCGCTCTGCCGCACCTGGTCGGCGATGCGCTGCACCTGCCACAAGGCCAGCAACGCCAGCCCTATGGTCAATGTCAGCACTATCAGTTTCAGTCTCTGCTTCATAACATTAGCTCATAACTCTTAACTCTCGACTCTCATCGTCTTCGCCGGGCTTACCTTGCTGATGTAGGCCGCCGGCAGCATCAGCGCCGCCACGCACACAGCCGCCGTTCCGAGGCTTATGGCCACATACACCCACACGTCGATCTCCACCGGCACGTAGGCCATCGAGTAGCTCTCGGGGTCGAGCGTCAGCAGGCGCCAGCGGCTCTGCACCACGCTCAGCGCCAATGCCACAGCGTCGCCTATGGCGATGCCTGTCGCTATCAGGCCGCCGGCCTTGAGGGCGAAGATGCGGCGCACCGCCGCGTTGCAGGCGCCGAGGGCTTTGAGCAACCCTATCGTGGCGCTCTTCTCGAATATCATTATCAGCAACGCCGACACTATGGCCACAGCGCTCACCAGACACATGATGACGAGGATGAGGGTGATGTTGGCGTTGAGCAAGTCGAGCCATGAGAACAGCGCTGGGTGTTGGCTTACTATGGTGTGCAGCGCCAAGTCGTAGGGCAGCACCTCCGCCACGCGGCGTGCTGTGGCGTCGAGGGCGTCGAAGTCGTCCACCAGCAGCTCGTAGCCGCCCACAAGGCTGTCGCCCCAGCCTTCGATGCGCTGCACCTGCCGCAGGTCGCCCACAACGTAGAGCTCGTCCATCTCGGCCAGGTCGGTGTTGTAGATGCCGCAGACGGTGAAGGCTCGTGAGCGGTAGCTGTCTCCATGCCAGAAATAGGTCCTCATCTTGTCGCCCACGGCGAGGCCAAGCTTGGCGCCTATGGTGCTGGAGATGAGCACGTCGTTCGACGCAAGGCTGTCGGCCGAAGGCTGGGGGAGGCGTCCCTCGACGAGGCACGAATGGTAGAACGAGGTGTCGTAGCCGCACCCGAGGCCGCGGAACATTATGCCGTAAATCTGCTCCTCGGTCTTCACCATAGCGCCCTTGGTGGCGTAGCATTGCACGTGGCGCACGCCGGGCACCTCGCGCATGGCCTCCATCAGCGCGCTGTCCACAGCCACCGGTGTATCGGCATAGGCGTCGCTGGTGGCGAAGCCCGTGACCGTCATGTGGCTGCCGAAGCCCGCCACCTTGCCTCCGATGTCGGCCTGGAAGCCGCGCAGGATGCTCACGGCCATCACCATCACCACCACGCCCAGCGCGATGCCTGCAACGGCGATGGACGACAGAGGCCCCGAAAAGCCTCCGCCCGTACGCGGCATGAACCGCCGTGCTATGAACCGCTCGAATCCCATCTTTTTCAACAACGTATTATACGAACCAACCGAATCAACCTGAGGGGCAATTCGCTTGATTCGTATAATTCGCCGTTCTGTATATTAGAATGCTGTCACAATGCCCATGAAGTCCTTGGCCTTCAGCGAGGCGCCGCCGATGAGGCCGCCGTCGATGTCGGGGCAGGCGAAGAGCTCTTTGGCGTTGGAGGGCTTGCAGCTGCCACCGTAGAGGATGCTGATGTCGTCGGCCACCTCTTTGCCGTATTTCGCGGCCAGCAGCGAGCGGATATAGGCGTGTATCTCCTGCGCCTGCTCGGGTGTGGCGGTCTTGCCGGTGCCTATGGCCCACACGGGCTCGTAGGCGATGACGATCTTCTTGATGTTCTCGGCGTCGAGGTGGAAGAGGCCGCCTTCGACCTGCTTCTTCACCACCTCCAGCTGACGGCCGGCCTCGCGCTCCTCGAGCACCTCGCCCACGCAGACGATGGGGCTCAGGTTGTGGGCCAGCAGCTGGTCAACCTTGGCGGCCACCAGCGCGTCGGTCTCGCCATAGTAGGCGCGGCGCTCCGAGTGACCCACGATGCAGTAGTCAATCTCGCAGCTCTCGAGCATGGCGGCGCTCACCTCGCCGGTGTAGGCACCCTTATCCTTGTCGCTCACGTTCTGTGCGCCCACGGCGAAATAGCTGTCGTTGGCATAGTCGCTGGCCATCTCGATGTAGGGGAACGGCGGGCAGACGATAACCTTCTCGTCGCGGGGCAGTTCAACCTTCTCAAGCTCGCTCATCAGGTCGTCGAGCAACTCATCGGCTTCCGTGAAGGTGAGGTTCATCTTCCAGTTGCCGGCAACAATATGTTTTCTCATAACGGTATTTTTTTAGGTATTAAAAACAGATTTGAATTTTACGCTATAACGCAAAAAACGCGGATATATTGTATATCGGCATCTATTAAAAAAATATTGCCACCTTTTCCCCTCTCTCGCGCTCCGGAGTAGGAACGACATTTCGACCATCGTTCGACCATCGTTCAACCATCCTTCGACCATATATTATGGTTAAACGATGGTCGAACGATGGTCGAAGGATGGTCGAACGGCCGATGGTATGCCGATGGAAAAACGTAGGGTGAGAATGTTGGTTGGCGTGGTGTCGGAACGGGTTTGGATGCGGCTTGGATTGGTTTTGGGGATGGTTCGGGAAGGACGGCGGAGGGACGACGGTCGGGTGGGGGAGAGAGGATGTTGGAGAAAATATTTTTTTGTATATTGTTTTTATTTTGTATCTTTGCCTTTGTACCTTTCGGGGTACAAAGATGTTAATAATTTATAAATAAACAATTTAAATAAAAATAACAAGATGAAAACAGCTTATAACTTCAACGCAGGTCCTTGCGTCCTGCCGAAAGAGGCCATCGAAAGCACGATTGCCGCTATCCGTGACTTCGACAACACCGGTATCGGTCTGCTCGAAATCAGCCACCGCACTCCGGGTTGGGAGCGCACTATGGAAGAGACCCGCCAGCTGTGGCGCGACCTGCTGAACATCCCCGCCGAGTACGAGATCCTGTTCCTCGGTGGCGGTGCCAGCACCGGCTTCATGGATGTCCCCGCCAACCTTCTCAACAAGAAGGCTGCCTACCTGCAGACCGGCGTGTGGGCCAAGAAGGCCGCCAAAGAGGCCAAGAACTTCGGTGAGACCGTGATCGTGGCCAGCAGCGAGGACAAGACCTACAGCTATATCCCGAAGGGTTGGACCGTCCCCGCCGACGCCGACTACTTCCACATCACCACCAACAACGCCATCTACGGTACCGAGATCCGCAAGGACTTCGCCGCCAACGAGATCAACAACGTGATGCTCGTCGCCGACATGAGCTCCGACATCATGAGCCGTCCCGTCGACGTGAAGAAGTATGGTCTCATCTATGGCGGTGCCCAGAAGAATGTCGGCCCTGCCGGTGTCACCTTCTACATCGTCCGCAAGGACATCCTCGGCAAGATCACCGACCGCAAGTACATGAACCCCCTGCCCACCATGGTGGACTTCCGCACCCACGCTGC
>ONJY01000043.1 GCA_900318275.1 uncultured Bacteroidales bacterium
CGGCATGGTTATCAGCGGCGGCACCGTCAAAGTGTCGACAACAGGCCGCAACGCCGAAGGCATAGAGAGCAAGAACTACCTCGACATCAGCGGCGGCTACCTCTACGCCCGCTCGTCCAACAACGACGGCATCGACGCCAACGGCAACGTCTACCTCAACGGCGGCCTCGTCTACGCCATCGGCGCCCGCTCGCCCGAGCTGGCCATCGACGCCAACAGCGAGGAGCAGAAGAAGGTGTACGTCAACGGCGGCATCATCATCGCCGTCGGCGGCATAGAGAACGGCGCCACCGTCAACCAGCCCTACATCCAGTCGACGTCAATCAGCAGCAACAGCTGGTATACTGTGACCGTTGGCGACAATGCCGTAGCCTTCTACACGCCAACCATCAGCACAGGCGGCGGCCCCGGCGGTGGCCCCGGCGGCGGTCACGGCGGCCCGGGAGGCAACAGCTCGTCGACGTTCATCTCCGCCCCCACCACACCGTCGCTCACAAGCGGCAACAGCGTCAGCGGCGGCACCTCGCTCTTCGAGGGCAACTGCTTCGTCAACGGGAGCGGCATACTCAGGATTGAAGCTGCCGAAGACGGACAGCGCATCAACGACCCGCGCGTCTTCACCATCGACGGCCGCTACCTCGGCACCGAAGTGCCCGCCACGTTCCAAGGCATATACATCCAGAACGGGCAGAAGCACTTCAAGAGATGTGAATTATGATTTATAGGTCATGAGTAAAAGAACAATCCCCGAGGGTCGATGGCCTTCGGGGATTGTTGCTTTCATATCTCCAGCTTGGCGCCGAAGAAGAGTGTCCGCGGCAGCGAAGGGCCGTAGATGTAGGCGGCGTCGCGCTCAGGGCCGCTGTCGTGGTCGCGCTGGTAGCTGTTGAAGATGTTCTGCACACCGACGCTGAGCTCCAGCGAGGTACTCTCGCCGAAGGGTATGCTGTAGGCGGCCTTGAGCGAGAGGTCGAAGAAGGAGTCGGTGACGACGCGGTGCACATGGCCTTCGCCACCGTGCTTGGCACCAGCTGGGGCTTCCTCAGCCGCCTCGTGGTGATACACCAGCATGGGGCCGGTGAATGTGCCGGTGGTGGTGAGCTGCAGCCTCTTCACGGGGGTGTAGACGCCGGTGAGGTAGGCATAGAGGTCGGGGGTGCGTTCCATGCGGCGCTCATACTGCCCTTCCTCCCACTCCTTGCCCTCGCCGGTGTAGCGGCTGTGCTGCCAGGTGCCGCCGAGCTGCAGGCGCATGGTCTCTATCGGCGAGAGGGTCATCTCCACATTCACGCCCATCACCTCGGCGCCGTCGGCGTTGCGGCGCTCGTAGTGCATGAAGCCGCTGGTGGTGTCGTCGAAGAGTAGCTCGTTGACGAAGGCGTCGTTGATGCGGGTGTAGAAGCCTTCGACGAGCAGGTCGGCCTCGAGGCTGCCGATGTGGAAGCAGTAGTCGGCGGAGCCCGTCAGGGAGTGCGACCGTTCCATGCGGAGGTCGGCGGCGTTGGTGATCTTGTAGAGCTCGCCGCCGACGGCCCCCACATGCAGGTCTTCGTCGTATACCTGCGGGGCGCGGAAGCCCGAGGCATAGCCGGCACGGAGGGCGAGGTGGTCGGTTGGGGCATAGCGCAGGTTGAGGCGAGGGCTGACTACAGGCGAGGCGACCATAGTGTGCTTGTCAACGCGTACGCCGATGAGTATGTTCCAGCGGCTGTCCTTCCACTCGTTCTGCAGATAGGCGCTGAGAATGCCGATGTTCTGGTGCAGGGTGTCGGGGCTGTCGAGGGTGTGGTCATGCAGGCGGCCGAGGGTGTGTTCCACACCAGCTGTGAACTCGGCAGGCATGAACCAGAGGGTGTCGAAGTGGCGGCTATATATGGCGCCGTAGTTGAGCGTGAGGTCCTGTGTGTAGCCGTAGGCTGTGCCTATGGGCTCGCCATCTTCCCGCTCACCGTAGTAGCTCTGGCGGTCGACATGCTGGAGGGAGGCGAAGAGCGAGGCGTGGCGCATTCCGCTTGCTGGCAGCCAGTCCCACTTGAGGCTGGCGCTGTGTATGTCGTGCTCTCCGCCCTCGGAGATATGGGCCATAGGCGACGGCAGGTCGAAGCGGTCGCCTCCGCGGCGGAAGTCGTGGATGTTGTGGTACTCGAGGTTCAGCTTCGAGAAGACGCTGGTGCGCAGGTAGCCGCGGAAGCCCACCATGCGGGCCTTGAGCTGTCCCACCTCGGAGTAGCCGTCGCCGTTGTGGTCGTAGGGCTGGCGGCTGCGGTTGTGGCCGAAGACGGCGATGCCGGCGCTATGGTCGTCGCTAACCACCGAGGCGTTGAAGGAGTTGGAGAAGTCCCACGCCTTGCCGCCGATGAGGTGTGTGGTGTTGCCCACCGAGGCGCCGTTGCTGCGGGGCTCACGGGTGATGACGTTGACGACGCCGGCTATGGCGTTGCTGCCATAGAGGGCCGAGCCGCCGCCGCGCAGCACCTCGACGCGGTCGATGAGGGCTGTAGGCAGCTGGTCGAGGAGGTAGACGCCCGCCAGCGCGCTGTTCACGGGACGGCTGTCGATGAGTATCTGCGAGTAAGCCTGCCCGAGGCCGTTGATGCGCACCTCGTTGGCGCCGCAGTTCTGGCAGGTGTTCTCCACGCGCAGGCCGGTGCTGAAGTTCAAGGCCTGCCCGAGGTTTACGGCGTTGACGGCCTCCATCTGTCCGCCGTCGATGACGCCCACGGCGGTAGGAGCCTCGTTGCGGGGTGTGGCATGCTGCGTGGCTGTCACCACCACCTGGCGCAGACGTATGGTGTCGCCGTGACTCTGCGCTGCAGCCACAAGCGGCAATAAGGCAATTATTGCGATAATCTTTCTTTTCATTTATTATAATGTATAACGGGTCAATGTGCCTCAGAGCTCATAGAATCTGGGCTCAAAGCGTTCAAAGTGCCCCGGGTCACAGAAGTCCCACGGGCATAGGAGCACGGACGCTCACTAAAAGAATGCTTAAAGCACACTACCCGCCGGCGGCGCACGCAGACGGCTCACCCCGCAGACGGGCAGCACGACCTGCTCCGCGACATAGGCGGCGCAGCGCTCGGTAGCGGGGAGTATCACCTTAGGTTGCCCTTCGGCCCTGCCGAGATAGTTAAGACTCAGGAAGTGGCAATACTGACAGTCTTGCTGGTGATGGTGATGTGTGTCATAGTGCCCGGCGCATTGCAGACAGTCGTCATGCACATCCACCGTATCGTGGTGCACATGCAGCGACGCCCCGACCACCATCGGCAGGTAGACGGCCAACAGCATGACGGAGGCTATATGTCGCAAAGTCCGGTATGTCATTACGCTTTAACTCTTAACTTCTTCTCTTCGGGTTCTTGGGGAACCAGCCCTTCTCCACACGCTTGCGCTGCTTGAAGAGCTCGAGAATCGACCAAAGGCTGGAGAAAGCCACCACGCCGAGGATGGTGGAGGGGATTGTCGCCGCCGTGAGCAGCGAACCCACGATGCACGCCACCGCCACCAGCAGGAACACCCACCAGCAGCGTACTCCGAAATGATACTCCGCCTTGATGACTATGGGATGGAAAAGACCTATACAGAGAAAGGCCGACACCCCTATGATTATCCCAGTAAAATTCATCTACACAAACTCTTGACTATATTATCACTCTTTTCAAATGCGCTGCAAAGATACATTTTTTTCACAAAACAATTGGCCATTTGACAAAGATATCTTATCTTTGCATCCGCATCGCAGGGGCGGCGGAACAGCCTACCTGCCGATGCAACAGCACTTTGATATAGTCGACAATTAGGTTCCACCCATGCAAAAACGGGTGGCCAAGAGGGAATCACGTGCAAATCGTGAGCTGTCGCGCAACTGTAAATCACACCCAAGACTCCGCCGGCGTTACACCATTGGACACAGTCAACGTCTGAGAAGGTGCCGGGAGGAGGGTGAAAGCCAGGATACCTGCCTATTTGTTCCGGACAATGCTTTCGCGTCAAAAGCCATCTGCTCCACAGCCGACCCCACAGCCAGCTCCTATAGCTTCGTTCCCGTTTGGCCGTCGCATTGCCCCGCACTCAAGGTGATGTGACGACACGATTATTGTAAACGCAAAACATATCAACAATGAACTGGAAAGAAGATTATAGAAGAAAGGTATCGAAGCCCGCAGAGGCCATCAAGGACATCCACGACGGCCAATGCGTGGTCATGGGTCACGCCGCCGCCGCGCCCCATCTCATACAGCAGGCCCTCGCCGACCATTGCGAAGACTACAACGACGTGCTCATCTTCCACATGACCACCCTCGGCGACAACCCCTGCTACAAGCCACAATGCTACGGCCATTTCCGCCACGTGAGCAACTTCCTCTCGGCCAATTCACGCGAGGTCATCGAGCGCCGCGAGGGCGACTTCTTCCCCGCCTACTTCAAGGACGTGCCCTCGATGATTGGGGGCGACATACCCTGCGATGTAGCTGTCTTCCAGACAACGCCGCCCAACGCCGAGGGCTACTGCTCGCTGGGCGTCAGCTGCGACTACGCCCACGCCGCCATCCGCGCCGCCAAGACCGTCATCATAGAGACCAACGAGCTGATGCCCTTCACCCACGGCGACACGCTGATACACGTGTCGCAGGTCAACCACATCATCCCCTGCGCCTACCGCCTGCAGGAGCTCATCCTCCCCACCCCGGGCGACGTCGAGCTGGCCATCGGTCGCAACTGCGCCTCGTTGGTGGCCGACGGCTCCACCCTGCAGCTCGGCATCGGCGCCATCCCCGACGCCGTCCTGCAGGCCCTGGGCGACAAGAACGACCTCGGCATCCACTCCGAGATGTTCTCCAACGGAGTGATGGAGCTCATGAAACGCGGCAACATCAACGGCCGCCGCAAGACCCTGCATCGCGGCAAGGCGGTGGTCACCTTCATCATGGGCTCACGTGAGCTCTACGACTTCGTCGACGACAACCCCGACGTGGAGTTCCACCCCGTCGACTACGTCAACAGCCCCCTCGTCATAGCCAAGAACGACCGCATGATATCCATCAACTCGTGCCTCGAAGTCGACTTGCAGGGGCAGGTGGCCAGCGAGACCATCGGCATACGCCAGTACAGCGGCATCGGAGGACAGGTGGACTTCATACGCGGCGCCTCGCTGGCGCGTGAAGGCAAGGCCATCATAGCCATGCCCAGCACCGCCGCCGGCGGCACCATCTCGCGCATCAAGCCCTTCCTCACACAGGGCGCCGCCGTGAGCACCTCGCGCAACGACGTCGACTACATAGTCACCGAATACGGCATCGCACGCCTCAAGGGACGCACCCTCCAGCACCGTGCCGAAGACCTGATACGCATAGCGCACCCCGACTTCCGCCCGATGCTCATCGAAGAGTACGAGCGGCGCTTCAACTGCAGGTGGGTGACGGAATAAGGGTTTTCCCCGTTTTTATGCGGATAAAACAGCTGTTATTCTCCGCATATTTTGCGGCAAATATACAACTTTTTCTCCGCATGCCCCCCCCCAAAAAAAAGAGATGCAATTTTCAAAATGCACCTCTTTGTTGTTGGTTGTGATTGTAAAGACTCTAAACTTACCTCGGGGAAGTCCGCGGCCACCTTCAGGCAACACGACCCTCGCGGCCACGCCGTCGATTATCACACGCGACAGCTGACGCTTCCCGTCGTACGAGAAGGCTCTGTACAACAGCACCATCCATGCCGTCACCGCCAGCAAGACGATAGTGAGAACAAGAAAAAGTGCCGTCAGCACGGTTCTCCATATTCCGGCGGCGAGCAATCCGCTAACACCGAAGACAAGGAACAGCACAAGGCACACCGCGCATCCTGCCGCCGTTCCACGTATCATGCCCTTGGGCATCCAGTTTTTGTAGTTAGGTTTCATAGTTATCTTTCTATTTTGTTGCTATTACGGCCAGCCAGTGGTGCTGCCCGTCGCCGTGGACGGCGATGTCGCGGAAGCCGGCATTAGTCAAGTGGGCACGTAGCTCGTCGGGGGTGTAGGTGTGCATACCGTCAATCATCTTCTCCCACTTCTCGTTTTTGCCCGTGAGGCCATCGTCCTCGTTGACGATGGCGAAACGCCCGCCCTCTTTCAGGCATCGGCGCACCCCACGGAAGCACTCTTCGATGTCTGGCCAGAAGTAGACGGTCTCGAAGGCGGTCACGAGGTCGAAGACACCCTCCTCGAAGGGCAGCGCCGAGGCGCTGCCTTCCAGCACACGGCAACGTCCTGCGACGATGGCGGCGGCGTTCACTTCGGTGCTTTTCTTCACCGAGACGGGGGAGTAGTCGATACCCGTCACCGTCCCTTGGGGGCAGCGCTTCAGCAGACGTGCCACATTGGCGCCGCCGCCGCACCCCACATCGAGGACATTGGCATCGGCGGTGAACGTCAAGTGCGAGAGGCCCCACTCAGCCAGACGAGCGTGGCCGCCACCGTTCATCTCGTTGACCATCATTCTTCCGAAGAAACCTTCGGGCTTGCGTGTGTTACTGAAAATCTTGCTTAGTATACCCATAATCATATTGTTATTTAATTATTTTCTTTGCTATCCACAATCCGCACTCGGCGGCGACGACGATGGCCACCAAGGCGACAACGAGCCACAGCGTGCTCTGCAGCGGAACCATAGCGTCGGCATAGGCCTGCCCCACCTCCTCGGCGGCGCCCTGCAAGTACCACGCCTTGCGTGTCCAGAGGTAGATGATCTCGGCGATGTTGCCGAGGGCGAGGAGCGGATATGTGACGGCGTCCTTCTTGACGCCCAGCCGCACCAGGTCGCTCAGCACACCGCATCCTACGATGATGGCCAGCCGTGTGAGATCCACCTCGCCCATAGCCATCATCAGCAAGCCGAATACGGCAGACAGCACCGTCCCCAAGCCGAACCCATGCCAGCGGAGCGAGAGCCAGCGGTAGGGCAACGCGCCAAGGAGCGCACCCAAGGCAGGAGCCAGCACCCAGCATACCGGATGGGCAAATCCGATGAACTCGGCGGCAAACACCGCCACGAAATACAGCACCACGAAACCCGTAGCGCTCCAGAATGTCAGTTTTTTAACCATAATATTGCATTTTTGAATCCTGCTGCAAAATTACCGACATCACCACAACCCCACAATAGCCAATAATAATGATTTATTTGCGGACAGCGCCGGCCGACACCGTTCGCGAGCGGAGAAAACTTCTTTACCCATGACAGTTAATAAATATTTTTTGCGGGGACGTTTTTATTTTGTATATTTGCACTTTCAAAATAAACAAATAAATAATAAAACATATAATCAATATGTCACAAAATCAGATTGTTAATAAAGAGGACCTTGTGGTCCGATTTGCTGGCGACTCGGGTGACGGCATGCAGCTCAGCGGCACGCTGTTCAGCGACGCGTCGGCTCTGACCGGCAACGACATCGCCACGTTCCCCGACTACCCCGCCGAAATCCGCGCCCCACACAACACCATCGCCGGCGTGAGCGGCTACCAGGTGCATGTGGGCAACCACATCTACTCCTCGGGCGACAAATGCGACATCCTCGTGGCCATGAATCCCGCTGCCTTCAAGAGCCAGCTGAAGTGGGCCAAGAAGGGTGCCACCGTCATCGTCGACATCGACACCTTTACCGACGAGGCCATGGAGAAGGCCGGCTACACGGAGAATCCTTTCACCGATGAGCTTGAGCGTGCCTACACCATCATCAAAGCCCCTATCACCAGCTTCACCGAGAAGATAGGCGACGCACAGGGCGTCGACAAGAAGACCGCCGACAAGAGCCGTAACATGTTCGCCCTCGGCATCATCTTCTACGCCACCCACAAGACTTTAGATCATACCTTCGCATACCTGGAGCGCAAGTTCGCCAAGAAGCCCGCCGTCATCACGCTGAACAAGGCCGTGCTGACCGAGGGTTACGAATATGCCGACAAGCTGGAGGTGATGCACTCGCACATCTTCGAGGTGGCCCACGCCGACAAGATGGAGAAGGGCCGCTACCGCAACATCACGGGTAACGTGGCCACCGCCTGGGGCCTGCTGGCAGCCAGCGAGAAGAGCGGCCGCCGTCTCTTCCTGGGCTCCTACCCCATCACCCCCGCCACCGACGTCATGGTGGAGCTGGCCAAGCACAAGAGCCTCGGCGCCCGCGTGTTCCAGGCCGAAGACGAGATTGCCGGTATCTGCAGCGCCATCGGCGCCAGCTACGCCGGTGCCCTCGCCTGCACCAGCACCTCGGGCCCCGGCCTTTCGCTGAAGAGCGAGGCACTGGGTCTTGCCGTGATGACCGAGCTGCCGCTCGTCGTCGTCGACGTGCAGCGCGGCGGTCCCTCCACAGGTCTGCCCACCAAGACCGAGCAGAGCGATCTCGACCAGGCCCTCTACGGCCGCAACGGCGAGGCTCCCCTGGTGGTTGTCGCCGCCTCGAGCTCGGCCAACTGCTTCTACTGGGCCTTCAACGCCGCCAAGATAGCCCTCGAGCACATGACCCCCGTCATCCTGCTCACCGACGGCTACCTGGGCAACGGCAGCCAGCTGTTCCGCATCCCCAGCATGAAGGATATGCCTGAAATCAAGCCGCGTCTGGCCAAGGAGAACGACCCGAACTACCGTCCGTTCCGCCGCGACGAGGAGAAGTTCGCCCGCGAATGGGCCCTGCCTGGCATGGCCGGCTTGAGCCATCGTGTGGGTGGCCTTGAGAAGTGCCCCGACGGCCCTCTGAGTACCGACCCCGAAAACCACGCCCTCATGACCAAGAACCGTCAGGAGAAAGTGAACCGCGTGGCCAACTACATCCCCGATCAGGTGGTCTCCGGCAACCCCGACGCCGACCTGCTCGTCGCCGTCGAGGAGATGAACAACGAAGGCAAGAAGGTGGCCTACACCCACTTCAACTACATCTGCCCGCTGCCTAAGAACACAGGCGACATACTGCGCAAGTACAAGAAGATTGTTGTCTGCGAGCTGAACAACGGTCAGTTCTGCGGCTACCTGCGCACCCAGTTCCCGGAGTGCCCCATGACCCAGTACAACAAGGTGATGGGCCTGCCCTTCGAGGTCGGCGAGCTGAAAGCTGAGTTTAACAGATTGTTGGAGAAATAAAACAGAATAGATATGGAAAAGCATTTTGTTCCCAAAGCGGATAAAGAATATACCAAGGCTGATTTCCAGAGCGACCAGATGGTGAAGTGGTGCCCGGGTTGTGGCGACCACGCCATCCTCGCCGCCCTGCTGGCCACCTTCCCCAAGACGGGCTACAAGAAAGAGAATGTCTGCATGGTCTCCGGTATCGGCTGCTCGAGCCGTATCCCCTACTACGTGGACACCTACGGCTTCCACAGCATCCACGGCCGCGCCTGCGCCATAGCTACGGGTGTGAAGCTTGCCAACCCCGCCCTCAGCGTGTGGGTGAACATGGGCGACGGTGACTCGATGGCCATCGGCGGCAACCACCTAATCCACGCTGTGCGCCGCAACCAGGACCTGAACATCACCATCTTCAACAACGAGATCTACGGCCTGACGAAGGGCCAGTACAGCCCGACGACGAAGTTCGGCCAGGTCACCAAGACCTCGCCCTACGGCACCATCGACTACCCCTTCAACCCCGGCGAACTCGTCATGGGCGCACAGGGCACCTTCTTCGCCCGCACCCTCGACTGCGTGCCGCAGCTCTCTACCGACTGCATGACCCGCGCCGCCAAGCATGACGGCTGCTCGGTGGTCGAAGTGCTGCAGAACTGCGTCATCTTCAACGACAAGACCCACGCCGCCATCACCGACCGCGCCGTTCGCGACGACCGCACCATAGTGCTCGAGCACGGCAAACCCATGCTCTTCGGCAAGAACAAGGAGAAAGGTCTGCGCTTCAACGGCCGCCAGCTCGAGGTTGTCACCCTCGGCGAGAACGGCATCACCATCGACGACATCATGGTGCACGACGAGACCACCGAGGATACCGGCATCCACATGATGCTGGCCCACATGGGCGGCGACCTGCCCGTGGCCCTCGGCGTCATCCGCAACGTCAAGAAGGTGAGCTACACCCAGCTCTACGAGGAGCAGATGGACGAGCAGATGGCCAACGGCAAATACAAATGCATGGACGACCTGCTCAACAGCGGTGACACCTGGGAGGTGTAACAACTGTTATGAGTTAAGAGTTATGAGTTAAGAGTCAGTTGATTCATAATTCTTGTCTGACAACAACAATGAGGCTGCCGAGGGTGGCCTCTTTATTTTTTTTACACAGGTTGCAAAATTCTTCGTATATTTGCACTTTGTATATAATACCTAATATATGAAAAGAATAGTCCTTACCCTGTTAGCTGTGAGCCTCTTAGCCACAGTATCGGCACAGACTCCGAAATGCGGCATAGACACCAAAGTCCTTGTGCAGGAAGAGGTGTCGGCAGACGCCGAAATGATTAGCTTCCTGGTCAAGGTGGTGCCCGGCTTCGACCGCGACGTCTTCGAGAAGGCCGGCGTAGTGATAGGCGCGAAAGCAGGCCAGATAGTCACGATGCGTGTCCCGGTGGCAAGCCTGAGCCTGCTGGAGACCAGCAAGGAGGTGCTGCAGTACAGCATATCGCACCGCATAGCGGCACCTGAATGCGACGCAGCACGCGTCGACACGCGTGTCGACAGCGTACAGGGCGGACTTGGCGTCACCGGCGGCCTGAACATCGACGGCAGCGGCGTGCTCATAGGCATCACCGACTGGGGCTTCGACTACACCCACCCCAACTACAACGGTGGCACCAGCAGCAACCGTCGCCTCGAACGCGCCTGGGACCACTTCAAGCTCAGCGGCCCTGCCCCGTCGGGCTTCACCTACGGCACCGAGACCGTAGGTACCTACGAACTCTCCGATGCCCACGGCGACACCTCGAACCTCTACGGCTATGGCACCCATGGCACCCATGTGGCCGGCATCGCCGCCGGTAAAGGCAAAAACAGCAAATACCGCGGCATGGCCTATAAAGCCAACCTGCTCTTCAGCTCCTTCGGGCTCGGCGAGGCCGAGTGGATGGACGCTGTGGCGTGGATGGCACGTGTGGCGAGGGAGAGCAACCGCCGCATCGTCATCAACAGCAGCTGGGGCATGTACAGCTTCAGCACTCTCGACGGCACCTCGTTGCTGTGCCAGGCCATCAACAGCCTCTCCGACTCCGGTGTGGTCTTCGTCACCAGCGCCGGCAACAACGGCGACGTGAACTTCCACATCAGCAAGACCTTCACCTCCACTCCCGACACGCTGCGCACCATAGTGGTGGCTGCCAGCGACATCTACGCCATCGAGGAGACCGGCCAAGCCCTGATCATGTGGGGTGAGCAGGACCACGACTTCCAGACGGCCATACGCATCAAAAACGGCAGCAACCTCTGGACAACACCATTCTACAACACCGCCAGCGGCGACACCGTCCTGCGTGACACCCTCCTCTGCGGCACCGACACCGTCACCTACCGCGTCATGATAGAGCACAGCAATCCCTTCGACGGCCGTCCACACATACAGCTCGACCTCGACAAGACGCCCCGTGAGAAACAGCTCCTCATCACCGCCACCAGCGGTACCGTCCATGCATGGAACATAGCCAACAAGGAGAACCACGCCGGCAACGAGGGCTGCCCGTTCACCACCAACAATCCCGAGATATTCACAGTCGGCAATGCCGACTACGGCATCGGCGAGCCCGCCTGCGCAGCCAAGTGCATCAGCGTCGCCGCACACATCGCCGACTCCAGAAACGTCAACGACAACACATGGCGCATCGGCGACCACACATCCTTCACCAGCTACGGCCCCCTCATCGACGGCTCGCAGAAGCCTGAGATTTCCGCCCCCGGTCAGGGCGTCGTCTCCTCGGTCAGCGTATGGTCCGACAGCCCCTATAACAGCAGCCAATATAGCGTAATGACCTACCCCATCGGCAACCTCACCTACCGCTGGTCGCCGATGAGCGGCACCTCGATGTCGAGCCCCGTGGTGACAGGCATCGTGGCCCTCATTCTGCAGGCCAACCCCGACCTCAGCGTTGACGAGATACGCGACATCATCTTCACGACGGCCCGCAACGACGCCATCACAGGTCCGCTGGTGGCCAACGACAGCGCCGACCTGCGCTGGGGATGGGGCAAGATCGACGCCCTCCGCGCCGTCAACGCCGCCATCAGCCACACCAGCGTAGAACAGGCCGAGAACTACCGTCTGCCGCTGCATGTATATCCCAACCCCGCCACCGGCCGCTTCACCATCAACACCGGCTGCGGCGAACCTGTGACAGCAACGATATACGGCGTCGACGGCCGCATCGTCACACACCTCCAAGTAACACAGGAGACCACCATAGACGTCAGCTCCTGGCCCAAGGGGGTATACATCCTGAGCGTAGGCTCACGCACCGAGAAGATGATTGTCAAGTAACAAGATGCTCAAGCTCTTCAAAAACAACATGGCCATGCAGGCGCTGCTCATCCTGGCGGTGCTACTGCTACTGTGGCTGCGCCCGCTCATAGCGCCGCCGGCGATGGTGACGGCACCCACCGACGGCATTCTCTACACCCTCCTGCTGCCTCTCTTCGCCAACGCTCCGCGAGCAGCCGTTATCATAGCCATGATCCTCGTGCTCATCGAGGGCGTGCTGCTAAACATATTGCTTTCCGACATGGGTCTTGTGCCGCAGACGACACTCCTGCCGACGCTGCTCTACATCGTCTTCCTCAGCGCTCCTGCCACCACGCTCACACCCATGATACTCGTCTCTGCGGCTCTGATAGCATGCACCTGGCAGCTGTCGCTGAAAGGCACCCTGCTCACCATCTCCACCAGCCGCATCTGCAGCGCCACAGCCATCATAGGCCTCTGCTCACTCTTCTACCTGCCGGCACTCGCCATCATCGTCAGCTACCTCCTCGTAGCCATCAGCTACCGCCTCTACAACTGGCGCGACATCACGACGATGCTGCTCGGCTTCCTCGCCCCCTACGTGCTCCTGGTCACCATTCTCTACCTCACCGATGGCCTCGCCGGATGGTGGAGCACCACATCGGCAAGCCTCGGCGACATCACCATGCATATCATGCCGACAGCGTGGCTCCCGCTTACCGCCAACATAGTGCTTGTGCTGCTCTTCGTCGCCAGCATCTTCTCCCTCTGGTTCCGCCTGGGCGAACACCCCGTCATGTGGCAGAAGAACGCCTCCACCGTCATGCTCATCAGCGTGGGCGCCATCGTCATGCTGCTCTACTCACGCCTGCTGCCTGTCGACCTGGCTTTCTTCGCCATCCCCTTCGCCCTCTGCGGCACCCACATGCTCATGCCTTCCATAAGCCGTCCCACCGCCAGCCACAGCCGCAAGCAGCGCCTCTGGGTTTACGACCTGCTGCTGGTGCTAATCATCGCCGCCGCCTTCCTATGCTGAAACCTTGGCTCATAGAAGGCCGCCACGAGGCGGGATGCGACGAGGCCGGACGCGGTCCCCTGGCCGGACCCGTCACAGCGGCCGCCGTAATACTGCCCCACGACTACACCAACGCCGTCCTCAACGACTCCAAGCAGCTCACCGAACGGCAACGTACCGTCCTGCGCGCCGACATCGAAGCCAACGCCCTCGCCTGGGCTGTGGCCACCGTCGACGCCGCCGACATCGACCGCCTCAACATACTGCATGCCTCCACCCACGCCATGTGCCTCGCCGCCCAAGCACTCCTCGGCGACGTGGCCTCCAATGTCGTCTGCGGCGGCACAGCCCTCGGCACCATACACCCCGAGTTCCTGCTCATCGACGGCAACCGCTTCTACAACGAGACCGACATCCCTTACCAGACCTTTGTCAAAGGCGACGCCACCTACATGCCCATCGCCGCCGCCAGCATCCTCGCCAAGACACACCGCGACGAGCTCATGCTGCGCCTCCACAACGAATACCCCGCCTACGGCTGGGACCGCAACAAAGGCTACCCCACAGCGGAGCACTTCGACGCCATAGAGCAACACGGCGTCACACCCTACCACCGCCGCTCCTTCAGCCTCTACCGCCAACACTCACTCTTCGACCAACCGAACACTTAAGACCCAAAACTCAAAAATCAAAACACAACCCCGATATATATGTTCGACTTCATCAAAGACCTGCGACGTCGCACCATCATCCGCGACCTCAAAGCCGCCCCTCGCGAGAAGAAGATTGACAACATCGACGAGATACGCTCCATCGGCGTCATCTGCCGCCTCACCGACGAGACCTCGTGGAACATCCTCCACCATTTCGCCAAGGTCATGGAGAACCAGGGCAAGAGCGTCCACATCATAGCGCTCCTCGACAAAGACCAGGAGCTCCACTTCGTCATAACCCACCAGAACACACACATCTGCCGCACGAAGACAGACTTCAATTTCTGGGGACTTCCCTCCGACGACGCCATACGCCCCTTCGTAAGCCGTCACTACGACCTGCTCATCGACACCATCGGCGACGACAATTTCTTCGCCCAGTATGTGGCCCTGCGCACAGAAGCCAACCTCAAGGTAGCCTACGCCACCCCAGCCGAAGACCCCACCGAGGTCTTCGACCTCATCATCCGCGGCGACGGCCACGTGGAGCTCAAAGGCTTCTTCAACAACATCATAGAATACCTTAGCATGATCAAGAAATGAAACAGCAACCCTTATTCACAGGCACCGGCGTGGCTCTCATCACCCCCTTCCGCCGCGGCCAGGAGACAGTAGATTTCACCAAGCTCGAGGCTCTCATCGAGCACATCATAACGTCAGGCGTCGACTACATCGTCGCCCTCGGCACCACTTCCGAAGCCGCCACCATGACGGAAAGCGAGCGCGCCGCCGTCCAGGAGTTCATCGTCGAGACCGTCGCCGAACGCGTGCCTATCATGCTCGGCCTCGGGGGCAACAACACCCTCGCCGTCACCGACACCATCAACCGCACCAACTTCGACGGCATCGCCGGCATCCTCTCCGTCACCCCCTACTACAACAAACCCAACCAGCGCGGCCTCATAGCACACTACCGCTCCGTGTCCGAAGCGTCGCCCGTGCCCGTCATCATGTACAACGTGCCGGGCCGCACAGGCGTCAACATCTCCGCCGAGACGACCCTCGCCATCGCCGCCGAATGTCCCAACATCATAGGCATCAAGGAGGCCTCGGGCAACATCAGCCAGGTCATGGAGATCCTCCGCAGCCGCCCCGCAGGCTTCCGCGTCATCAGCGGCGACGACGCCCTCACCTACCCCATGCTCGCCCTCGGCGCCGACGGCGTCATCTCCGTCATCGCCAACGCCCTGCCCAAGGAGATGTCCGACATGGTGCGCTTCGCTCTCAAAGGCGACTTCAAGCACGCCCTGCCTCTCCACAACCGCCTCCTGCCCCTGATGCACGCCATCTTCGACGAAGGCAACCCCACAGGCATCAAAGCCCTCCTCGAAGCCCAGGGCCGCATCACCAACATCCTGCGCCTACCTCTGGTACGTGCCTCAAAAACCCTCACCAACAAACTCGTCACTCTCTACAATGAATTTGGAGCCTGAACTTGAACAGGTGCGCCGCGAATACCTGCACCGCATGACGCAGGGCGACAACACGCTGCTGCGGCAGGTGGAGGAATATATCTCCGCCCGCAACGGCAAGATGCTACGCCCACGCCTCCTGCTGATGGCGGCAGCGACACGCGGCAACGAAACCCTCCGCTCGCGCCGCACACTCCTCCTCGCCGTATGCGTCGAGATGCTGCACAACGCCTCGCTCCTCCACGACGACATCATCGACCGCGCCGACACCCGTCGCGGACAGCCCTCCGTCAACGCACGCTGGGGCAACGCCACAGCCGTCCTCGTTGGCGACTGGCTCCTCGCCCAGATCATGCGACTCCTCGACGAAGTCGACGACCGCAACGCCACACGCCTCGTCAACGACACCGTCATCGACATGGTGCAATCCGAACTCATACAGCAGGAATGCCCCTCGCCCATAGACACCGTCACCTACCTCCGCATCATCGACGGCAAGACGGCACGCCTCTTCGCCACAGCTTGCGCCCTCGGCAACCCCGACTACGAGAGCTTCGGCCTCCACTACGGTCGCCTCTTCCAGATGCGCGACGACATCGCCGACGGCGAAGCACCCCTCTTCGTGCAGCAGCTCATCGAACAGGAAACGCAAGAAATCGACAACCTGAAATACATATTATCAATATGAAGACAATGAAAAAAATCCTATTGGCGTTCGCCCTCTTGTCAATTTTCAATTTTCAATTTTCAATTTCCGAGGCGCAGAACGCCCAGATGCCGCAGAACATCACCCTCAAGACCGTCGACGGCACCTCCGTCCAGTCGTCGGTAATCCAGAACGACGGCAAGCCCGTCGTCATCTCCTTCTGGGCCACCTGGTGCAAGCCCTGCAACCGCGAGCTCAACAACATCAAGGAGGTCTACGACGAATGGCAGGAGGAGACCGGCGTCAAGCTGGTGGCCGTCAGCATCGACGACGCCCGCTCGGCGGCACGCGTCAAACCCCATGTCGACGGCAACGACTGGCCCTACGAGGTGTACCTCGACCAGAACAGCGACCTCAAACGCGCCATGAACGTGGTCAACGTGCCCCACACCTTCATCCTCGACGGCAAGGGCGAGATTGTGTGGCAACACGCAGGCTACCAGGACGGTGGCGAAGAGGAGGTCATCGAACAGGTACGCAAGTTGCTGGAGTGAAGCGATGACTACAATACTGGCAATAGAATCAAGCTGCGACGACACCTCGGCAGCGATACTGCGCGACCGCCGTGTGCTGAGCAACGTCATCGCTAGCCAGAAGGTACACGAGCAATACGGCGGCGTGGTGCCCGAGCTGGCCAGCCGCGCCCACCAGCAGAACATCATCCCCGTGGTCGACGCCGCCATCCGGCAGGCGGGTATCACCAAGGAGGAGATCGACGCCGTGGGCTTCACACGCGGCCCCGGCCTCCTGGGCTCACTCCTCGTGGGCGTCAGCTTCGCCAAGAGCTTCGCCACAGCCATCGGCAAACCCCTCGTCGAGGTCAACCACCTCCAGGCC
>ONJY01000044.1 GCA_900318275.1 uncultured Bacteroidales bacterium
CTCGACAAGTTCTATGCGCTGATAGCCCACAAGATAACGCCTGCCGAGCTGGCCGTAAGTCCGTCGCTCGACATCGACGGTAACCTGAAGCTGGGTGTGAGCTGGCACGCCAACCCCGTGTACGACAAGCTGAGGGTGGACACCGTGAGCACGGCAGCCACAGGCTTCACCTTCCGCAGCCGGCTACCCAAGAGCACCACAGAAGAGGAGGCTACGCTGACGGCCGGCAAGCTGCGGTACCACGACATCCATATCTTCAAGCCGCGCTTCAAGCGGGCCAAGAGCGACATCGTGGTCACCGCCGGCTTCGAGGAGCCTTATGCCGCCGAGTTGGCGAAGCTGGGCTTCGAGGCCCCGCGGATGCAGGCCTGCGGTACGGTGAGCCGTGCGGTCTTCTGCTACCCGTTGCCGTTCTGGCTCTTCTGTCTCATCATAGCTCTCATCATCCTTTACATAGTGTTGGTGATAAGGGCCTTCTCGCGCAACGCGTCGGACTTCTACCGCATAGGCGGCAAGTTCGAGGTGCAGAATGCGGGCCTTGCGATGACCGAGAAGAAGAAAGCCGGCAACGTGGACAAGGTGGACTTCGGCAAGGGGGCCTCCTTCCTGCCGGTGCCTGATGCCAGCTGGGCGTTGCAGATAGAGGTGAAGCGCTACAACCCGTTTTTCAGACCGCTGAAGCATCCTGAATATGTGGTGAGCCTCACCAAGGGGTCGGCCTTCAAGATCGGCGCGAAATACGGGCCGCACCAGCATCCGTCGATACCGCGCTACACGCATATCACGGTGGGTGACTATAGGGTGAGGTGGATGCAGTGAGAGTTATGAGTTATGAGTTAAGGGTTAAGAGTTATGAGTTAAGAGTTATGAGTTATGTGGGGGTATATGAGGTTTAGGACGGGTTTAGGACGGGTTAAGGGTGATAGGTTTTAGTTTTAAGGTTGATTTGGAATTAAGTATTTGAATTTTAAAATTTGAAATAACAAATATCATAAATATATGGCGGAAAAACATATTTTTATCGGCTTGGGCGGTTCCGGCGTGAACACCGTCTCTCTTATCAAGTACAAGGTCTATGAGCGCACCAAAGGCACCGAGATGAAGTCGCGGCTGCAGGTGATGAACGACACCTACCGCTTCATCTTCGTCGATACCGACAGCAGGGATGTCGCTGCTGCCAACGACAAGTATCGCAACGTCTATGAGAATGGTAAGATAGACTTTATCAATAAAGAAAGTGAGTTGCTGGATTTGGGCGACATCAACCCTTATATCAGCTACAACGAAGCCAAGCTGCACCCCGAGCTGCGTATCAACCGCCGCATCACGGAGGCATGTCCGACGATGGTGGCCGAGAGTATGGACAACCGCGACCTCTCCTTCGGCGCCGGCGCCTTGCGCCACAAGTCGCGCATAGCCTTCGGCCGCAAGGAGGACAAGTTCAAAGACAGGCTGCAGACCTGCATCAACGAGCTGAACCAAGACGAGATAGACAGTCAGAAGAACGTCATCCACTATTGGGTGGTGTCAAGCTGCAACGGCGGTACCGGCAGCGGCACCGTGCTGGATGTGCTGTACTATGTCAACATGGTGCACCGCACCCATGTAGACAAAGGCAACCCCAAGGTCGGCCTGGTGCTGTATATGCCCCGCATCTTCATGAACCTCAATGCTGACAACGAGAAATATCCGCGTAACGCCTACGCCGTCTTCAAGGAGATCGAGGCCTTCCAGAAATGGGCCAAAGAGTCGCCGAAGAACCTGCTTTTCCACCGTATGGCCTTGCTGGACGACTTCCCGTTCTTCGACGAGACGTTGCCCTACAGGCCCTTCGAGTTCTGCATCCCCGTCGACTTCCATACCGAGCGCAACAGCAACATGGGCGAGATAGAGAAGATGTTCTCCAACACCGCCGAGCTGTTGTTCTACATCCACAGCGGCGAGGGGGCCGGTGGCTTCAAGTCGTTCCTCGACAACTACGAAGACGGAGAGGTTGCCAATGAGGCTGGCAACTTCCTGATACCTATGGGTTATATGGCACTACGCAAACCTGACGAGCAGTTCGAGAACTATGCCGCCCTCCGAGCTAAGTACGAGATGCTCCGCTATGGTATTCTGGGTTCCCCTGTAGAGACCGCCGACGAACGTAAAAAGATCATGCGTTCCCTCTTCGACTCGGTCATAAAGAACACCCTCTTCGAGGCCGGTGCAGGCCAGGAGTCGTACTTCCGCACCATCAATGCTATGGCCATCGAGATGTGCGACGAGGATATGCCGGACAACGCCATACGCGACAGCGACAACAAGGTCGTCACGAAGCTCCCCACCAACGTCTCCATCGAGGAAGCCCGCAGCGTGATAGCATCCATAGAGACCGCCATCAGACGTCATGGTGAGGAGAAGAACAAGACGCGGAAAGCCATAGTGCAAGCCCTGTGGACCTGGACGGAAGAGAACTGCCGCAAGTATGGTCTGCAATATGTCAAAGACATCATGCAGGAACTCGATGCCTACTGCACAGACCTGTATATGGCCTATACCACCAACATGAACACCGGCATACTGGAAGGCGTAGGCTTCAGTCAGAAAGACCTTGTGGAAAACCGCGACAGCATAGAAGGCGAGCTGGACGACCTGTACCAGAATGCCATAAATATATCCTTCAAAGAGAAGGTGACCGGCAAGAATGCCAATGATATCGCCATTTTCTACAACCGACTGAAAGACTGGGTTGAAGCCAGCGTCAAGGTGATGCTCGCCGAAGAGGCTTTCGGCATGATACGCGAGCTCTCCTATGGCGACCGCGGCATCATTGACCGCATCATCACCCATGTGCGCAAGCTTATAGCCGAAGCCACCGCCGTATTGAACGGTGACAAGGGTGCCGCGCAGGCCTATCGCGACTTGGCCAAGTCGTTCTACGACATCAAGCTCGACGTCACCTCCGTCTATGTGCCCGACATCACCGAGTATGCCGACGGCTATGGCTGGCGCGAGGATGGCAACCTCTTCTCAGAATGGTATGGGATGATCATAGGTCACACCACCGATTTCGTTCCCGGCGAAGGCTATGCTCCGCTGCGCAACGGCGACCCCGCCGTATCGCTGGAGGCCATCTTCAGCCAGATGATAAGCTTCTTCGGCGAGAAGATGATACAGGAGAAATATATCGTCGACGAGCAGAGTCACCTCTTCACCAACACCAGCAAGGTGGATTTCAAACGTGTCGTCGAGGACCTGCTTGACTTCACCGCCGACACGGTGAAGAACCTGCTGCACCAGAACGAGACTGTCAGCAAGCAGTGGTACGAGAAGACGCTGGCCACCTTCTTCTCCGAGCTGAACAACGAAGCCCGTCGCGACATACAGCAGAAGACGCAGCCCGCGGTCTTCTTCCCCTACAGCAAGTCCATGCGTGCGAGCCGCATTGTGGAACGCAGTTTCTGTGTCGGACCTTCCGGCGTGCTGAAGGATGTGTTCCTCGAAGCCTCGACGGCCGGCAAGACCAAGATGATCAACAGCGACAACCCGTCGGTGATGTACAAGATCATCACCAAGATGGGGCTCTCGTTCGAGTACTACGACATGTATCAGAACGTGAAGAACGAATATGACGCCTGCACCAACAAAGTGTTCTACCATTTCCATCAGGCTTTCGCCAACTCGGGCGGCAATCCCGACAATATAGTGCTGCCGAGGGAGATAAAGCCTGAGCTGGTTGTCTTTGCCAAGTATCTCGTCCTCAACCAGCTGAAGGAGGTCTTCTCGCACATCATGCGTAAAGGTACGGAGACCTACAACGCCAACTCCTTCACCGACACACCCGTCATCTTCGACGGCAACATCGCCAAGTTCGCCACCTCGGATGCTGTGCGTCTTGTCGACAACGAGAAGGTGGAGCTGAAGATCACCGATGGCGACAGGGTGTTCTACCACACCGTGACCATCGACAACCAGGAACACCGCATGACAGAACTTGTTGCCGGTTTCTCGGAGTATTACAAGATAGGCCGTTTCAGCTCGCTGGTTGCCGAGCTGGTGAAGGATGTCAACTTCCTGGAGTCCGACCTCCTGCGCCAGCACTACCAGGATGCCCACCGTGCACTCAAGGAAAGCCTGAACGGCCAGTGGGAGGCGGCAGGCAGGAAGGAAAGAGAGACCGTCGGCGACATACTGCGCGTGCTGAACGAGCGTCTCGACACCGTTGCCAAGTTCCTCTCCAACAAGTACCAGGTATAAAGCTATGTTGCCTATTTGGATTATAGACCTTGGAAGCTCCGCAGCCTCCACCGAGAAGTTGCGGAGCCTCCTTGACGCTACAGGCGACGCGTTGAAGCCTTACTGGCACTACCATCATGTCGACGCTGAGGCTGTGGTCGACATGGATGCCTGCAATAGGTTGATGGACGACATAGTGGCTGACGGCCGTGAATGCTACAACACCTTCAGCAAGGCCGGCTACCGTGTGGGCAACTTCCAGATTGTCATCTTGGGTGCCGCCGACGAGGCGCTGACGCAGACATTCTTCGCACCTCTGCCGGGTCTGCTTCGCGACAACCTGCCCAGGATAATCTCCGACCACGCCAACCGAGGAGTGGAAATTACCGGCATCCTGTTCATACCAAGCACCATCAACCAGTCGGACGACCTCCGGCAGCGCCTTGCTGCTGCTATGATGCTGGAGGACCTGAACATGCTCTGCGACCGCTTGGGGAAGAGGCACTACAACCGTGTTGTAGCCTATCAGGATGTCCAGTACAAGGGCAACATCTTCTACCCACGCCTCGATACCGAACAGCGTACCGAACTGCTATACCAGATTATTGCCCATATCTTCTTCGCCAGCGCCGACAGCGAACGGCTGTTCGACAAGATAGGCGACGACTGCGGCATCTATTCCTTGGGTGCCGCCTCGATCTATTACAACAACGAGCAGCACAAGAGCAGGGAGCTGAAATGCCTGCTCGAGAAGCTCCTTGCGGAATTCAAGGACTCGGAAAACAGCGATGTAGAATTTGCGAAAAAGGCCGTGCGTCGCACCCTTGAAGAGGAAGCCATCGACGCCGATGCCGTCTCGGCCCGTCTGAGACAGGACTGCGGAAGTCTGGATGTAGACCTCCGGAAGATGGATGGCGAAGCCGACCCTCACCCAGTGTGGGACCTCTTCCGCTCCGACCTCTTCCCCAAGTACTACAGGAAGTATCTCAAATACATGCCTGCTCGCCTCATGCGCTTCATGCAGAGCCTTTCATACGTGCTGCTGACCAAGTTCGCCGCCGTAATACGCAAAAACCGCGAGCAGGCAGTTGCGCACATAAAAACTTTGTTGTTGAACTTCTACAAGAAAGTGCTTATAGACACGGCGACACCTTACACCACAATAGCGCAGTTGGAGGCGTCCTTCGCCGCCGCCCGCGACTATCTGCTTAAGAAACGTTCGGAGGTGGAGCTGACGCTGCTGGAGATTGTCCCCGTACCAAAATACCTGAAGAACGACTACGACAAATGCCTGGCCGACGAGGAGGATAACAAGCCCTCCAAGATTATGGAGCGGCTCAAGAAAAACCTCAAGAAAGAGCCTGTGGTGTTGAGCCTGCTCGTGAGGTGTTTCCTGCTGGGCATCCTGCTGGTCTTCACCATCATTCCTGTCTTGCGTGTCGTATCGCCCAACGTCATCAACCTGGGCGAAATCGCCACCATAGAATGGCTGTGGATTCCTGTGCTCTTCCTCTTGCCGCTCGTCATAGAGCTCTTCATTAAGCTGCGCCGCCATTTTGCCCGCATCAAGCGTCTGAAATACCGTCTGCTGGCGACCACTCTGCTGGCTGTCAACCGTCGCCTCTCGCAGTTCCTGATGGACGAACAGGGCGCTTTCTACGACGCCTTGGTCAAAGAGTGCGAGACGCAGCTGGCGCTGCTGGCTGAGTTCAGAGAGAAACTGTCGGTGCCTGAAGGCGAGGATGCCCGACGTCTGCTGGCGGAGACTATGTTCAGCCAGCCTCTGCTGGGTGGCGCCTTCTGCGGCGAGAAGCTGATAGCAGACGACACCCTGACGGAAGCGTCAATCACGGTCAACGATGAATCGCGCCACCTGTCGGAGCTGGAAAAAGAGGAGCTGCTGCTGTTGCTGAGGAACTCCTTCAAGCAGGCGGAGACCATTGACGCCGCCGACCTGTCGGACGGTGAGTCCGCCGAGAAGCACGCTGCCGACTTTGTAGCCCGACAGCAGTTGTGGTTTGCACCGATGCTCGACATACATACTGCCGAAAATGTAGGCCTCATGCTGACCCGGCTCGGCAAGGACGTCGACCTCGCGCCGTTGCAGAAGATGGCCGCCCTCAATGGCATGCTCTTCTCTGTCCCGTCGGGCAATGTGCCGGTGCTTCAGATTACCAACGCCCCGCAGCAGTTCGGCCATGCGAACCTGCTCACCGACAAGGCCACCGCCGACTATGCTCTGCTCACCTGCTGGCAGAAACTCTCTGCCGGCATACAGTCGCAGCTGGTATGCAACTGTCAGCTGCAACCGCTGCCGTCGCTGTCATTTGCCGACAAGCTGTGCCTATACTATGCCTTCTATCAGCAGCGTGACCTGGCCTATTCGCTCGCCGGCACACCCCTGCACATCGCCAAAGAAGAGATGGAAGACATCCGCAAGGGGATGTCAATGTACAACCAAACGAAAGGAGAATAAGCGTATGGTATTCTTGAAAATAGTCCTCCTTCTGGCCGTACTTCTCATCGTGTTTGCCATATATGAGATTATTGGATTGCTGAAAAAGAAAGCTCTGACATACTATCTCGGCGATGACGGCCGCTTCCATTGTTTCGGCGACAGTGTCTTCAATGTCAGCGCCGACAGCTATCTCTTCCACGACAACACCCAGCCCGCTGCCAACCGCTATCAGGGCAACTCCAATGTCGACGACGGCCTGGCCCTCGTCAACCTCCGCAACGACCCCTCGTCTGACGACCTGACGGCTGCTGTCCATAAAGAAGGATGGGTGGATCTTGCCGGCAACATCTATGGGGCCACAGGCCTCCGGCTCGGCTATATCACCGACCTCAAAGGTCGTCCCGGAATCAACGGCTCTGGCCGCTGGTACGAGCTGTGGCTGCGCAAGCATTCCTATGTCGTCACCTGTCCGCCGCTGGCCAGCGAAAACGGCGACGGAGCGGCCGCCACAGACAATATCATCGGCAAGGTCATAGAGACAGGGCGCATTGGTAAAGCCAAACCCAACCGCTACACCGTAACCGCCCGTGCCGGCGGCTTCCTGCTGCTCTACAAGGACCGCCAGCCCAAGCCCCGTAGCGAAGACGCGATGACTGAGAAGACTACATGGAAAGACACCGCCCTTCCTGCCGCGTTGCTTTTCACCTTCGTCTACTTCCTCTTCTTCCTCTTGGGGGTGGGCAAGGCCTCGCTCCCCGCCCTCGGCGAGCAGATAGGCTTTACTGCAGCCCTGTTGGCGGTCTATTTCGCTATCTGGGCTATCCTGCGGCAGGTGAAGATAGAAGCCTCTCTGCAAGGAAAAGCCTTCGACCAGTTCCTCATGCTCATTGACCGCAATACCGGCGTCGGAGGCTTGAACAACTGGCTCATCCTCCTCTCTGCAGTCTCACTCCTGGTCTCCATCTTCATCTACGGCAGCGACTTCATACCGCTGCAGGCCGCCATACTCATCGGCGCCTGGGTCAATCGCAAATACATCACCCGTGAACCCTGGGAACTCTCGGATGCCGACGACGAGGAATCGACGCACCTGCCCGACTGGACGGACGACGATGACTCCGACGATGGTGATGGCGCGGATGACGGGGATATACCCATTCCCGACGACACAGAGCCATCGGTTGACGAGACCGTCGAGCGCACCTTCAGCTGGAAGCTTGACTCATGGTACCATCAGCTATCTGGCGAACTCACACTCGCCTTCAACCCCGACAAGATAGGGGCCATTCGCATGGCCAACCCATTCAGGCTCAATCCCAACGGCACCTTCAAAGCCAACGTCTCGCAGCTTCTCGAGTCTTGCAGGACAAACAAAGTGCACCAGGTGCTCCGCTACATCGACCGTCAGGCCCGCAAAGCCGGATTGGGCGAGATGGACACCATGCAGTTCATCCTCGACTTCGTCCAGAAACCCAACATAGAATATGAGTTCGACGACAAATGTGAAGAGATAGGCTGTCCGCGCGAGTACGCCCGCTATCCGGACGAAACTATGTACGACGGCAGAGGCGACTGCGACTGCAAGGCCGTCCTCGCCGCCGTCCTCTTCCGCGAGGCTGGATACAAGACCGCCTACCTTACCACCAGCAACCATGCCGCCGTCGCTGTGGCCATGAAGAGCAAATCGGCGGCGGAACTCGTCTCCATGGCCGACCAGTCGCTCGTCACCAACGACGGCTACATGTACTTCTTCTGCGAGACCACCGGAGACGGATTCAAGATCGGCGACCTCGGCGACACAACCAAAGAAGCCGTCACCGATATAATATTCCTCAATTAAGTAATTCTCAACTCTCAATTCTCAATTTACATGAAGCGTCTCTTACCTATATCCTGCGTCATACTGCTGTTTCTCGCCACAGCCTTCCTGATGGTGAATATTTACGATAAAGGCAAAGACCAGAAACCCATCAGTAGCGCCGACGTGCCGCAGGCAACCATCGACTGGTTCGACAGCATCATCGACAAAGGCATCGATATCGTCGGCAGATTCCGTCCTGACGGAATAGACTCGTCGGAGTGGGCCCGTTATGAGAATATTGACAGCATGCTCCGCATCGAGGATGACTACTTCGTCATCTACTACTCCCGCAAAGACTCTGCCGA
>ONJY01000045.1 GCA_900318275.1 uncultured Bacteroidales bacterium
TTTTTGGTGGCTGTCTTGTAGCCGTTTAGAGGGTGTTAGTGGCTGGGGGATAGTTGATTGGCGTTAAGGGGGCTCATATTTGAATGGGGGCTCAGTATGTCAAAGGACTTGTTTATAGAGTTTTGGAGAGGTCGGCGCTGGCCAGGACGCTTCCCAATCCGGATGCAAATGTCCGACGGCGGGATTGCGGTCTACGAATGATTGCGAAATATTTGTTTCTTTACGCTATAGTGGTGGCTGTGTAAATTGAAAATTGAGAATTGAGAATTGAAAATTGGTGAGGGGGTCTTGTGCTGTTGTGTGGCTCTCTTGTGGCCGTCTTGTAGCCGTTTCGAAAATTGAGAATTGACAATTGAGAATTGACAATTGGAAGAACGGCGAACTTAGAAAATTGAGAATTGAAAATTGAGAATTGAAAATTGGTGAGGGGGTCTTGTGCTGTTGTGTGGCTCTCTTGTGGCCGTCTTGTAGCCGTTTAGTAGCCGTTTAGTAGCCGTTTAGAGGGTCTCTAGTCAGTAAATATGGGGAAAAGAGCGGCGCCGGATTTGGTGGTGGCTGTATGACAGGGGGTTATCGGCGTAGGATGATGCAGATGGTGGTTGGGGTGGGACAGTGGGACAGTGGGACAGTTCAAAATATGGTATTCCCAAAGTCAAAAAAAAAATTCTATATCTATATATCTATATATATATAGATATATAGATATATAGATATAGAGGTATAATTCAGGTGTAGGAAGACCTAAAAGAACAACTGTCCCACTGTCCCACTGTCCCAGTCAGATAACAATATTGCTGATTTAGAGATATTTGTGTCTTGACAGTTGGCATAAATTGTCATGAGGGGTAGTCGGATTGGCACAAAAGAGGCTCTGGAATGAGGGATTAGGGGTGAGTTTCGGGAATGCGAAGGTGAGCGCTGGTGAGGGTGAAAGGTGCTGGACGGAGGGATGCGGAGGGTTGACAGCTTGGGAGCCGAGGGCTTGGTGTCTTTTGACAATCTGGGTTGACATTTTTTTTGCTCTTTTACGGGATAGGGTTACCTCCATGAAGTCGGTGGTCACAGCAGTCACTTGAAGAGTTAAGAGTTATGAGTTAGGAATTATGAGTGGGAGGAAGTGACGGTGGAGGCGTAATGTGTGAGTAATTAATTGATTGGGAATGAAGGGGTGTTGGTGTGGGACAGTTGGGACAGTCAGGACAGTAAAAAAAAGGGGCGTTCATGATTTGGGAAATCGTCTTCCTATTAATTGCGAGTGAGTTGTTGGAAGATGGTTGTCGGGCTGGAGTATGAGGTGCATTTTTATCATATGAGAACAATTATTTTGTTGTTTCAAGATTTATTTGTAACTTTGCAAATCGAAAGTTGGAACATAAAAAGACTGCATTATGGCTACCAAGAAGAAGATTGATGTGGCGTTGATATACGATTTCGACGGGACGCTCTCGCCGGGCAACATGCAGGAATTCGGCTTTGTGCAGGCGATAGGCAAGAACCCCGACGCTTTCTGGCAGAAGACCGTAGAGATGGCTACGACCAACGACGCCAGCGGGATATTGTGCTATATGTACCTGATGCTGCAGGAGGCTAAGGCTTGTGGCATCTCGCTGAAGCGCGAGTCGTTCCGCAAGTTCGGCTCGATGGTGGAGCTGTTCAAGGGTGTAGAGGAGTGGTTCGCGCTCATCAACCAGTACGGCAAAGCGCGCGGGATAAACATCAAGCACTACATAAATTCGTCGGGGTTGAAGGAGATGATTGAGGGCACCCCGATAGCCAAGCGCTTCGAGAATATCTACGCGTGCTCGTTCCTGTACAATGTCGACGGCGTTGCCTACTGGCCTGCTGTGGCGGTGGATTATACCACAAAGACGCAGTTTCTCTTCAAGATCAACAAGGGGATACGGGAGATAAGCGACAACAAGAGGATCAACGAGTTTGTGGCCAAAGAGGACCGGCCCATCCCTTTCGAGCGGATGATATATATGGGTGACGGGGAGACCGATGTTCCCTGCATGAGCGTCGTCAAGGAGCAGGGCGGCCACTCCATCGCCGTCTATGGCAACCGCAAGAAGAAGACGGTGGCTGAGCGTCTGATAAAGGAGAATAGGGTTAATTTCGTGTGCAAGGCCGACTACACGGAGGGCTCGGAGATACACACCACCGTGAAGCTTATCCTTGACAAGATACGCGCCGACTACGACTTCGAGCAGCACCTGCTGGCTCAACGGCATTTGGCGAAGCCTTAATATTTGTACCACGAAACAACAACGTAGAAATACCGCTTAAAACGATTAATTACAAAACATCGGTTCTATGAACATTATCAAAATCAACAACGGCAAGGTGGAACTGAGGAAAGAGAGCGGTTCCTTGATTCGCACCATCGGGAACGGGGATGCCGTGTGCGCCAATTTTAATGCCGACCAGTCGTTGGTGGTGATCACCACCGTGAAAGGCAAAGTGGAGATACGCAAGGAAAGCGGCTCGCTTGTCCGTACCATTGGAAACGGCGATGCTGTCGGCGCCAACTGGGTCGGGAACGACATCGCCGTCCAGACAAGCAAAGGCAAAACCGAACTCCGCAAAGAATCCGGTTCCTTGATAAGGACGATATGATGGCTAAACCTGTAATTTGTATGTGCATAAAAATCGGTATGATTGGATAAATATGCCGCCAGACACCTGGTTGAAAAGAAAGATAAAGGAGCCTTAATGGAGGCTCCTTTTTTGTTCCGCGTGTAGCGATGTGTGTGGGTGTTTCTATTCGTGCCAGGAGCTGCCCAGCTGGTCAAATAATACTGGCAGTCTTGTGGGACCGCTGTTGCTCATGCCGATACGCACGATGACAAGGTTTTTGTGTGGGTTGACGTAGAGCACCTGCTCGCAGATGCCAAGGGCATAGTAGCCGGAATATTCTGGGCGGATGAAGCCTTCGTAGTTGATGTTGTACCAGTTGAAGTGGTAGCCGTGATAGCTGGTGTCGCAGTCGGAGGTCTGCCGTATCCAGTCTTCGCTCACTATGCGACGGCTATCCCACATTCCATTGTTGAGATAAAGGCGGCCAATCTTGGCAAGATCGTGGATGGTGAGCGTGATGCCGCCGAAGCAGTGCGCGAAATCGTGCTTGCGGCTGTCGATGTTGACCAGCGCCTGATGTTCCATGCCGAGCGGCTTCCACACACGCTCGCCGAGGTAGTCGGCATACCGTTTGCCCGAGGCCCGCTCGATGACAGCGCCGAGGATGGCCGACGTCATGCTCTCGTAGCGGCGCTGGGTGCCCGGCTCGCAACGGAACTTGAGCCCGCGGATTTGCCGCATGATGTTGTCTCCGTAGTTAAGCTTCGCCATCGCGTTGATCATCTTCAGGTCCTTCAGCGTGGTGAACTCGTAGGTGTCGTCGAAATCTATTCCGCTCCTCATGTCCAGCAAGTGTCGGATGGTCAGCTTCTGCCACATCGGGTCTTTCTTCTTCAGCTCCGGCAGGTAATCGGTGACAGGGTCGTCGATGCTGCGGATGTAGCCGTCGTCGACGGCGATGCCGCATAGGAGTGATGTTATGGATTTGGAGATGGAGAAGATGGTGGCCATGCGGTCGGCCGAGAAGTCGCCCCAGTAACGCTCATAGACGATGCTGTCGTTGTGGATGATGATAATGCCTTGCGTATGGCTTTCCTTCGTGAAAGCTTCCCCGAAGGTCATAGAGTCGCATGGATGCGGCTTAGGATAGAAATACGTTGTGTCAATCCAGTCGGCCTGCTTTTGTGCAACAGGGAAGTGGAAAACGACGTCGCCAGTGGCGATGGTGTCGTGTTCCTGCTTATCGAAGCTGAAGATGTTGGGGCCGTCCTTGCCGTCGGCTCTCAAACCTCGCACGATGGAGCATGACGAGAGAAGTGTCAGGCAGAGGACAAGCGACACTATTTTTATTGTGGATTTCATATTATATAATAACGTTGAGTTTCTTGAGTATCTTTCGGTTGATTTCGTTGATTATGTCTGTTTGTCGATATAGTTCACGAAGGCCTGGTTGGCGAGGCGGGTGCCGCCGGGAGTGGGGTAATGGCCGGTGAAATACCAATCGCCGGGGTGATTAGGGCAGGCCTTGTGCAGCCCTTCGATGCTTTGGAAAACCAACTCGACGGGAGCCTGCATGTCCTCGGGGCGGAGCATCTCCACAATCTTACGGTTGATATCCTCGACGGTGAAGGGCTCATAGATGGCTCGCACGCGATTGTGCATCTCTTCCTTGGGCTTCATCAACTCTCGTTGGCAGGCTTGGTAAGTGTCGGCTACCAGCTGCCGCATGCCTCGTTCCTCGATGAGGGCCATCGTGGCGCGGAAAGCGCAGAATTCCTCCAGACGCGGCATATCGATGCCGTAGTAGTCTGGGTAGCGTATCTGCGGAGAACTGCTGACCATCACGATTTTCTTGGGGTGCAGGCGGTCGAGGATTTTGAAGATGCTCTCGCGCAGCGTAGTGCCTCGCACGATGCTGTCGTCGATGATGACGAGGTTGTCACGGTAGGGCCGCAGGGAGCCGTAGCTGATGTCGTAAACATGGGCGGCGAGGTCGTTGCGCTCGCTGTTGTCGGCGATGAAGGTACGCATCTTGATGTCTTTCCACACCACCTTTTCCGTTCTCACCTCGTCGTGAAGTTTACGGAAGCCGTCGGTGATGCCGTAGTAGGCCACCTCGGCGGTGTTGGGGATGTAGGAGAAGACGGTGTTCTTGATGTCTCCGTCGATGGCTTGCAGGATGGCTGGAGTCAGCTGCTCTCCCAGTCGTTTACGCTCTTGGTAGATGTCGCGGTCGGAACCCCGGCTGAAGTATATGCGTTCAAAACTGCAGGCGCTCAGTTGCCTGGCGGGCATAATCTGTTCCAAATGACTTTCGCCGTTGCGACGCACGATGAGGGCCTCGCCAGGCATCAACTCATGAATATCGTCGCACTGGAGGTTGAAGGTTGTCTGCAGCACGGGGCGCTCGCTGGCCACAGCCACTATCTCGTCGTTGCGGTTGTAGAACGCCGGACGGATGCCCCAGGGGTCGCGTACGGAAAACATCTCGCCGCTGCCGGTGAGGCCGCACATCACGTAGCCGCCGTCGTAGTGCTCCATAGTGGTACGAAGGACGTTTGCCATCTCTACATGGTCGTCGATATAATTCGTGATGTCGATGCCTTCAAGACCCTTGGCTTTTGCCTCCACAAACAGCCGTTCCACCTCGCGGTCGAGGCGGTGTCCCATCAGCTCCAGCGTGATGTACGAGTCGCCGTAGATACGCGGTGACTGGCCTTGGGCGGTGAGGAATTGGAAGACCTCGTCGATGTTGGTCATGTTGAAGTTGCCGCAGAGGCAGAGGTTCTTGGCACGCCAGTTGTTGCGGCGCAGGAAAGGATGCACATATTGCAATCCGCTCTTGTCTGTGGTGGAATAGCGCAGATGGCCCATCAGCAATTCGCCGGCCATCTCCTCTGTTACACGGGAGAAAATCTCCGAGATGGCGTCCTTACCCTCGGCCCTCTCGCGGAACATATACTCTGTGCCAGGCTTATTGGTCAGGCTTACCGACGCGATGCCGGCGCCCTCCTGGCCACGATTGTGCTGCTTCTCCATCATCAGATAGAGCTTGTTGAATCCGTATGCCCACGTGCCGTACTTCCGGACGTAGTAGTCGAGCGGCTTCAGCAGGCGTATCATCGCTACGCCGCATTCATGCTTCAGCTGTTCCATATCAGATGCAGGCTTTGACGAACGACAAGAACAGCGGGTGCGGATTCAGCACCGACGAGCTGTATTCGGGGTGGAACTGCGTGCCGATATACCAGCGTTTCTCAGGTATCTCCACTATCTCCACCAGGTCGGCGGCGGGGTTGATACCGACACACTTCATACCCTTTGCCTCATATTCCTTCTTGAAGGCATTGTTGAACTCGTAGCGATGACGGTGGCGCTCCTTGATAAGCGTTTCTTTGCCGTAGGCCTCATGAACGCGGCTTCCCTCTTTGAGCTGGCAGTCGTAGGCACCCAGTCGCATCGTGCCGCCCATCTGGGTGATGTTCTTCTGCTCCTCCATGATGTCGATGACATTGTGCGGGGTTTTCTCGTCCATCTCGCGGCTGTTGGCATCCTTATAGCCCAGCACGTTGCGGGCGAACTCGATGACCATCATCTGCATACCGAGGCAAATGCCAAATGTGGGGATGTCGTGGGTGCGGGTGTATTCGGCTGCGATAATCTTGCCCTCGATGCCGCGTGTGCCGAATCCCGGGCAGATGACTATGCCGGCCAATCCTTCGAGTTTCTCGCCCACATTCTCTTGTGTGATTTCCTCGCTGTTGACGAAGTGCAGTTTGGCCTTCATGTCGTTGTAGATGCCGGCCAGGTTGAGGCTCTCGCGAATGCTCTTGTAGGCATCCTGCAGGTCGTACTTGCCCACCAGCCCGATATGCACTTCGCGTTTGGCGTTGCGCTGCTTGTCGAGGAAGTCGTGCCAGGCCTTCATCTCCGGTGTCTCGCCCACGGGGATGCCTATCTTGCGCAGGATGGCGGCGTCCAATCCCTGCTTCTGCATATTCACCGGCACCTCATAGATGCTCGGCATATCTTCGCTCTGCACCACGCATTCGAGGTCGACGTTGCAGAACGACGCCACCTTCATGCGCAGGTGGTCGTCGAGGTGGCGCTCGGTGCGGAGCACAAGGATGTCAGGTTGGATTCCCATCCCTTGCAGCTCCTTGACGCTGTGCTGGGTGGGTTTGGTTTTCAGTTCGTCGGCAGCCTTCAAATAAGGCACAAAGGTGAGGTGAACACAGACGGCGTTGCGACCCAGCTGCCATCGCAGCTGACGGATGGCCTCCATAAAGGGTGCGCTCTCGATGTCGCCGATGGTGCCGCCCACCTCGGTGATGACAAAGTCCAGTTGCTCGTCCTTTTCGTCCTCACGCAACATGCGACGCTTGATTTCGTCGGTGATATGCGGCACTACCTGGATGGTCTTACCCAGGTAGTCGCCCTTGCGCTCGCGGTCGATGACCGTCTTGTATATGCGGCCGGTGGTGATGCTGTTGTTGCGTGTGGTGTGGATACCCGTGAAGCGCTCGTAGTGCCCGAGGTCGAGGTCGGTTTCAAAACCGTCGTCCGTGACGTAGCACTCGCCGTGCTCGTAGGGGTTCAGGGTGCCGGGGTCGATGTTGATGTAGGGGTCGAATTTCTGAATAGTGACCTTATAGCCGCGT